>DASXHV010000055.1:0-41283 GCA_036488285.1 Jatrophihabitans sp.
GAGCCGTCCGTCACCGTCGGCGTTCGTCTGGCACGTCGGTTCGCGACGACCGTTGCCCGAATCGGCCCACCACACCATCTCCTTCGGCGCCGCGTGGCACGAGTCGTTCCGCGATATCATCGACGGCGGCCGGTTGATGAGCGATCCGTCCTTGCTGATCACGTCGGCCAGCCACACCGATCCCACCCTCGCGCCGAATGGACGCCACACCTACTTCGTCCTGGCGCCGTGCCCGAACACCGCCACCGCGGCGATCGACTGGCCGCGAGTGGCACCGACGTACCTGAGCGAGATCGGCCGGGTGCTGTCCGAGCGAGGCTTCGACCGCGCCGGCGCGTTCAGTACCGGAATCGACGTCGATCGGGTGGTCACGCCGGCCGACTGGGCGGCCCGCGGGCTGACCGCCGGGAGCCCGTTCGCCCTCGCACACACGATGTTTCAGACCGGCCCGCTTCGGCACCCGACCCAGCACCCCCGGGTGCCGAATCTGTTGTTTTGCGGCGCCGGTGTGCAGCCGGGCGTAGGAGTTCCGACGGTGCTGATTTCCGGTCGGCTGGCCGCTGCGAGGGTCACCGGAGCCGGCTAGCAAACCGCTCTAGAGATCCAGCTCCATGCGTCTGGGACGATAGAGGGATGGTCGAGGTGCAGGAGCGGGCTGAGCACGCACCTCGCATCGTCCTGCAGTTCCTGGGCGGT
Source organism: Jatrophihabitans sp. (assembly GCA_036488285.1). GTDB lineage: Bacteria > Actinomycetota > Actinomycetes > Mycobacteriales > Jatrophihabitantaceae > Jatrophihabitans_A. The sequence continues at coordinate 697 of DASXHV010000055.1, forward strand.
CTGCGCCGCGGCTGGACGTATCAACGGATCTCCCGGTTCGGACTGGCCGCAACGATCGTCATCACGATCAGCAGTTACGGCGCGGGCGCGCTGCCGGCCAACGACCCCACCAGACACATCCCGGTTATCGGTTTGCTGCGGCACGGCTGGCTCGGATTGCACGTCGCGTTGGCGCTGTTCTATTTCGGGCTGATGGCGCTGATCCTGGCCTGGTTGATGCTGGGACGGCTGCTGCTGACCGGCGCTGCCGATGGCAAGGACGCCACGACCCGCGAGCAGATCGATCCCGGGATTCTGCGACGCACCCTCATCAAATGGATGACGCCGCTGTTGTTCGGGATGCCGCTGGCCAGCATGGACCTGTACAGCTACTCCGCACAGGCGCAGTTGGCCCGGCTGGGCCGCGACCCCTACACATTCACGCCAGCCGACCTGCCCGGCAGGTTCCTCGACAACGTCGCGTGGAAGTGGGTGGACACGCCGTCGCCCTACGGCCCGCTGTGGGTGACGGTGTCGCGCTGGGTCGCCACCGTGACCGGCGATCACGCCTTGATCAGCGTGCTGGTCCTGCGGCTGTTGCCCTTCGCGGCCATCGTCGTGACGGCCTGGATGTTGCCAGGGCTGGCCCGCAGATTCGGTGGCCGGCCGGACATCGCGTTGTGGATCGCGATCGCGAATCCACTCGTGCTGATACACGGTGTGGGCGGCGGTCACAACGACGCGGTCATGGTCGCCTTCGTCATTGCTGGTCTCACGGTCGTGCTGCAGCCGAATGCGAGTTGGTACCACTTGGCCGGTGGTGCCGGGCTGATGGCGCTGGCCGCAGCAGTCAAGGCGCCCGGGGCCGTCGCAGTCGCCTTCGTCGTGCCGATCTATCTTGCCGGCCGATATGGGCTGCGGGTTCGCGACTGGGTCGGTGCGTGTCTGATTGCCGCGGCAGCCGCGATCCCGGTGTACGCGCTGATCACCTGGCTGGTCGGTTACGGAAACGGCTGGACCAAGCAGCTGAGCCCGGCGATCCCGGTGGTCAGTTTCCTGTCGATCCCGACCATTCTGGCCGTCGGATACAACCTGGTGAGCGGAGCGCCGCACCCGGGGACCGTGGTCGATCACATCGTGCGGCTGTTCCGCCAGACCGGCTCGGCGGTGAGCGCGACGCTGCTCGCGGTGTTCTGGTTCCGATCGGTGCGCGGTGGCGCTGTGCAGATGCTCGCGCTCGCGTTGACGACGGTGGTGCTACTCAGCCCAGCGGTGCAGCCCTGGTACTTCACCTGGGGACTGACCGTGGCGGCATTGTTCCTGATGACGCCCCGGCAGCTGTCTTGGATTGCCGCCGGGTCGGTGGCCCTGACCTTGCTCATCCGCCCGATGGGCGCCGGGCTGGAACTTGCGCCTTACGTGCCCGCCGTATTGATCGCCGGTCTGGTGTCACGGACCATTCTCGGCCCGGCCGTCGACCATGTTCGGCATCAGCCGCCCGAGGGCGCGGCGCACCATGAACCGGCGCACTGATCGCGTGACAGGCAGCGCGGAAACGGCGCGGTTGGACGCCGCATACCGGTATTGCCGACGACTCAACGCCCGACACGGCAAGACGTTCTATCTTGCGACCGGACTGCTACCGGCGGCCAAGCGGCCGCCGATTCACGCGCTGTACGGGTTTGCTCGGTTCGCCGACGACATCGTCGATCATCCACTGCCGGACCGGAATACCAGCGAACGGCTTTCGGACCTGCGCGCCGAGGTTGAGCGGGCATTTGCCGGTGGCCAGGTGCGGCATCCGGTTGTTCATGCGTTGGCGCACACCGTCCGTCGGTACGACATCGACACCGGGTACGTCACCGACTTCCTGGATGCGATGGCCAGCGACCTGACTGTCACCCGCTATCCGACCTTCGCCGACCTGGACCGTTATATGTGGGGCAGCGCGTCGGTGATCGGTCTGCAATTGCTGCCGATTCTCGGCGTCAAGGGCGATTACGAACAGGCGATGAGCCACGCCAGTCAGCTCGGTGTTGCGTTCCAGCTCACCAACTTCATTCGCGATATCGGCGAGGACTACCGTCGCGGCCGCATCTACCTGCCACAGCAGAGCCTGGCCGAACACGGCGTGCGGCCGGCAATGTTGGCCGAGCAACATTCCTGCCTCGAACTCAAGGCGATGGTCGCCGATGAGATCGGTCGTGCCCGCGGCTTCTATAGGCGAGCCGAACCCGGAATCGCCTTGCTGGAAAGGGATTCCCGCGACTGCGTCCGTACCGCTTTCACGCTGTACGGCGACATCCTCACCGAGATCGAGCACCGCGGATATGAAGTCCTGTCCGCGCGGGCGGTGATCGGCCCGCTCCGCCGCTTCCGAGTCGGCATGACCGGCTATGTCCGCGCCTTCCGGGCTCGCCGAGGCTGAGCCACTGAGCGACTGAGCCAGTGAGCCACTGAGCGACGGCGCGACGGTCAATCGGCGCCGACCCGGCCCAGTGCAACCCAGCAGGACAACGTCATCAGGATCAGCGCAAAGCCGAATCCGACGTCCTCCACCGGCGCATAGGCGATCCGGACGCCGAGGATCGCCGAATCGGAATATCGCACGATCCGCAGCCCGGTGAGCACCCCGTTCACCAACAACTGAAAACCCAGCAGGATCAGGTACGCCACCCAGAATGCCTTACGGCGCAAGAGGAAAGTCCGCAGCACAACGAGATCCAGGGCAGCCGAGATCAGCACTCCGACGATCATCAGCGTCGTGTACGTCACCGGCCGCGACCGATCGCGCGATGCTTCTGATTCGGCTCGTCGCCGATCGACCAGCCAGGGCGGCGTTTGCGAACGGCCTCCAGCGTCAGCACCGCGCAGACCGGGATGACGAGGAAGAACAACAGTTCCTCGATCGGCAGCCCGAACACCTGCAGGCCCACCAGATAGCGATGATCGAATCTCCACTGGTGGGCATGCACCGCGTAGAGATCCCAGCCACTGCCGAGTACGAATCCGGGCAGCAGCGCCGTTGCCAGCCGCCGCCAACGGCGGTACACCCGCACCTTGAGCAGCACTTCCAGCGGCATGGTGCCGACCAGGCAGCAGGCCAACACGGCCAGGTAGGTCAGATGCCGCACGGGCAGCAGCCGGCCATTCAGTAACCGGACGCCTGAGCGCGCCGCTTCACTTCGGTGCCGCGATTGTCGGTCAGCGCCTGCACCGGGGTACCCGGCAGCGTCTCGTCCGGGCGGAACAGCCAGTCGACGATCTCAGCGTCGGTGTAGCGCGCATCGCGCAGCAGGGTGATCACTGACGGAAGCGCCTTGAGCACGGTGCCCCCCGCGACAAAGGCACGTGGCACGGCACGGCGACCCTCGGCATCAATACTCGCAACGAGCTGGCCGTCCTTGATCAGGCCGCTGACCCTCGTCACCGCGACGTTGAGCAACTCCGCGGCTTCGGGCAACGTGACGAGATCCAGGTCCGTGGTCGGAACAGACATGAGGTAAGCCTGCCATGAGCACACCCCGACATCGAGCGGCAGCCCGGTTGCCAGTGCCGAGATCCACCGATCGCCGAATCCGACCAGAGGGCCGCGAGCGAGTCCGTCACCGGATCCGCCAGCCCTCCCGTACCGGTTCTGGCGAGGGTCTGGCGTTCGCTCGCGTCCATGGCTTGCTGGTGCCGAACCGCACCGCGAGTTGCTCACCGTCGAGCACTCCGGCCGGAAACGGCTGGCGCGCAACCTGGCGCCGGATCTCTGCGACGTCCAGCGGTTGAGCCGCAGCAGCCAGCACCACGTTGCCGAACCTGCGGCCCTTCAGGACGTCGCGCGAGCTGAGGAAGCACACGCCGCCGAACACTTCACGCAGTCCGGCTACGACCGATCCGACGTAGGCCAGCCCCGGCTCGTCGACGACGTTGGCCAGCAGCACTCCCCCGGCCTTCAGCACTCGGGAACAATCGGTGAAGAACTCCACCGTGGTGAGTTCAGCGGGCACCTTGCCGTCGGCGTAAGCGTCCAGCACGATCACGTCGGCGCTGGAGTCGGCCAGTTGAGCGATGCCGGTCTCGCCATCGACCGGCCGAACCCGGATCCGATGCCCACGCGGCAGCGGCAACCGAGCGCGCACCAGTTCAGTGAGCTCAGCATCTGGCTCCAGCACGATTTGCGGCGAGCCCGGTCGCACCACCGCGAGGTAGCGCGGCAGGCTCAGCCCGCCACCACCGATGTGCGTGACCGCCAGCGGGCCGTCGTCAAGGGTCGCGAGCACGCATGCCAGGTACTGCACGTATTCGAAGTCGAGATAAGTCGGATCGGTCAGGTCGACATAGGACTGTCGCACCGAGTCCATCACCAGCATGGTGCCGCCCGGGTGCTCGTCGTCGGCGATCAATTCGATGCGGGGCAGCTCGGTGGGATGGCGGGGCGGTTGACGAGCAGGCACCAGGTCACCCTAAGGGTCGGCGCCGCCGGTACCGCGCGCCAACTATCTGGTTCCGTGAAGCTCCGGTGTGCCGCATCGTCTGTTTTCGGGCACAACCTAGAATCAAGGCTGTGCAGACGGCCGTAGGTGACGAACTCGTCGGCCGGGTGCTGGAAGGTCGCTACCGGGTCATCGAACGGATCGCCCGCGGCGGCATGTCCACTGTCTATCGCGCCCTCGACGAGCGCCTTGACCGCGAGGTGGCGGTCAAGGTGATGTCGGCTGCCTTGTCGACGGATCCGGCCTTCGCGGATCGGTTCGCCCGCGAGGCGCGGGTGGCAGCCCGGCTGTCACACCTGAACGCTGTCTCGGTCTATGACCAGGGCACCGACGGCGCACACGTCTTCCTGGTGATGGAACTGGTCCGCGGCCGGACCTTGCGTGACCTGATGCGTGAACGCGGTGCGGTATCACCCGCTCAAGCCGTTTCGATCATGGAACCGATGCTCGGCGCGCTTGCTGCGGCACACCGGGCCGGACTGGTCCATCGCGACGTGAAGCCTGAGAACATCCTGCTTGCCGACGACGGCGCGGTGAAGGTCGCCGATTTCGGTCTCGCGCGAGCAGTCGAATCCGATGCCAGCAGCACCCGGACCGGTCTGATGATGGGCACCGTCGCCTACTGCCCGCCCGAGCAGATCGCACGTGGAGTCGCAGACACCCGCTCCGACGTCTACGCCGCCGGTGTCGTGCTCTTCGAACTGCTGACCGGACGGGCGCCCTACATCGGCGACAGTGCGATGGCCGTGGCCTATCAGCATGTCAACTCCGATGTGCCGCCGCCGTCCTCGCTGCGAGCCGACGTCCCACCGCAACTGGACGATCTGGTGCTGCGTGCCACCCGACGCGAACCGGCCAGCCGGCCGCTTGATGCCGGTGCGTTCCTGGCCGAACTGCACGACGTCCGGCTCGACCTGGGGCTGCCGGTGGTCGCGGTGCCGCCGCGCCGTGTCAGCCGGCCGGATTCCGACGACACTCAGGTGATCGGGTCGCCGATCCAGGGCAACCCGCACAGCCCGATCGAACACCCGATGCCCGGACCGGTGGCCGGCAACCCGATGGTCGCCGCGGCTGTGAATGCCGACGCGACCACCGCTCCCACCTTCGCCGAGGCGGGCGTGCACCGAACCGTCATCAGCGACAGCCGCCCACCGGGTCCGGTCGCCGGCGCGACGGCCAGACAACCGAAGCAACGCAAGCCGATCAGCCGTCGTCGTAGGGCTAGGCGGCGGACCGCGATCGCGGTGATCATCATCCTGCTGCTCGGGCTGCTCACCGGATACGGCGCCTGGTGGTTCGCAGTGGGCCGGTACCACCAGGTCCCTGACCTCGCCGGAATGTCCAGGTCCGCCGCCACCAGCAAGCTGGTGTCCGGCGGATTTTCAGTGAACCCGGCGGTCGAACAGAGCTTCGAGGAGAACACCGCAACCTTTCCGGCCGGCACTGTCGTCACCACCGTGCCGGGGCCGCATGCCCATGTCCTGAAAGGCAAATCCGTCCAGCTGGTGATCTCCAAGGGCCAGGAACGCTACGTCGTGCCGGCAGTGGTCGGTAAGACCTACGCGCAGGCGCAGGCAGCGTTAGCCGCAATGCCCGTGCAGCTGCAACGCAACGACGCGGCTGACGGCACCGGCAGGGTGCCCGCTGGTTCGGTCATCCGAATCGATCCGGCGCCCGGTACCAAGGTGAAGCGGGACCAGACGATCAACCTCTACGTCTCGACCGGGCCGCCGATTCTCAACGTGCCCGACGTACGCAACAAGCCCCAGGATCAGGCGAGCAATGCATTGACCAAGGCCGGCTTCAAGGTGAATCAGCTTCAGGACTACTCCGACACCGTGCCGCAAGGTTCGGTGATCAGCCAGTCGCCCGACGCCGGATCCAGCCAGCCCAAGTTCACCACCGTGACGATCGTGGTGTCCAAGGGCCCGTCCCTGGTCACCATCCCGCAAATCTCCAACGGCACCGACGCTGATCAGGCAAAGGCAACGCTTGAGGGCCTCGGTCTGCAGGTCAAGATCAACAGGCAGTTCGGCGGCCTGCTCAACAAGGTCGTCGCGATGGACCCGAAGGCCGGCACCCAGGTTCCCAAGGGCACCAAGGTCACGCTGACCGTGGTCTGATCGATCATCTGATCCCCCGCAGGCCGGCTGCCTGATCCCGACCAGTGGGCTGGCTAGGCTTACGCCCATGGTCATAGTGATGGCACCTGCGGCTACCGAGTCCGACATCGCTGATGTCGTCACCCACATCGAGGCCAACGGCGGCAAGGCATTCGTCAGCCGTGGCGTCAGCCGCACCATCATCGGCGTGGTCGGCACCGAGCAGGTGCTGGAAACCCTTGACGTGGCAGGGCTTCCCGGCGTCGCAGACACCAAACGGATCACCGCGCCGTACAAACTGGTATCGGCCGCGAACCACACCAAACGCAGCACCATCCGGGTCGGCGGCGTGCCGATCGGCCCAGACACGTTCACGTTGATCGCGGGGCCGTGTGCAGTCGAGACCGCCGAGCAGACCCTGGAATCGGCACAGTTGGCCCGACGAGCCGGTGCCACCCTGCTCCGCGGCGGCGCCTATAAGCCACGCAGTTCGCCGTACGCGTTTCAGGGACTGGGCCTGGACGGGTTGAAGATCCTCGCCGACGTGCGAGAGGAAACCGGCCTACCGATCGTCACCGAAGTGCTCGACGTCAAGGACGTCGACGATGTTGCGCGGTACGCCGACATGCTGCAGATCGGTACCCGCAACATGCAGAATTTCGGCTTGTTGCAGGCGGTCGGCGGCGTCGGCAAGCCGGTCATGCTCAAACGTGGCCTGTCGGCGACCTACGAGGAATGGCTGATGGCCGCGGAATACATCGCCCAGCGCGGCAACCTGGACATCGTGTTGTGCGAGCGCGGCATCCGGGGCTTCGAACCGGCGATCCGAAACCTGTTCGACGTCTCGGCCGTGCCGATGGTGCAGTCACTGTCCCACCTGCCGATCATCGTCGATCCGTCACACGCGGCCGGCCGGCGAGACATGGTCGTTCCACTGGCGCGGGCCGGCATCGCGGCCGGCGCCGACGGCGTGATGGTGGACGTACACCCGCATCCGGAACAGGCGCTGGTCGATGGGGCTCAGGCGCTGACCGGCGGATCGCTCGACGAGCTGGCGAATGTGGTTGCCACCCTGCCCGCCCTGCTCGGGCGCACCTCAGCAGCTCACCTGGCCGGCTGACCCGCCGGCTGACCCGCCGCCCGCTCAGCGGTAGCCGGTTGCCATCCGGGCGGCCCGAAGACGTAGCCGAGTTTCGCCTTGACACCATGGGCTGTTCGCACGTCCCGGCCGATGTTGACGAATTCTCCGAACGCCACCTTGATCGGGTTGTGAGTGTCAATGTTCTTGGTCAGGCCGTACGTCGCGCGATGGGTTTCTGGCACAAAGCTGCCGAACATCCGGTCCCAGATGATCAGGATGCCGGCGTAGTTGACGTCCAGATAGTCGGCGTCGCTGCCATGGTGCACCCGGTGGTGCGAAGGCGTGTTGAACACCGCCTCGAACCAGTTCGGCATCCGCCGGATCTTCTCGGTATGCAGAAAGAACTGGTAGATCAGGCTCCAGGCCATCGCCGTGAAGATCACCCAGGGCGGGATCCCGACCAACGCCAATGGCATCCAGAACGGCAGGGTCAGCATCGGCGTCCACTTCTGCCGCAGCGCGGTGGAGAAGTTGTACTTCTGCGACGAGTGATGCACCACGTGGCCCGCCCAGAAGAAGCGGATACGGTGCGAAGCCCGGTGGAACCAGTAGTAGGCGAGGTCATCGGCGAAGAACACGATCACCCAGGTCCACCAGTCGTGCGGGCTCAAGCGCAGCGGAGTCCATTCGTAGATGGCGGCGTACACCACCAGAACGACCAGGCGCCAGAACAGATTGATGACGGAGTAGCCGATGCCCATAGTGAGGCTTGTACGGGTGTCGGCAACGTCGTACCCGATAGTTCGAGCTGCGGCATCGGGCGAGCCGGACAGGTCGAACTGGTCGTGATGCAGGACGTGGATGGCGACGATCTCGAGGGCGAGAAACACGATGAAGACCGGGATCGCGAGCATCACCGGGTCGTGAATCTGTCCGAGGCCCATCTCTGCTCCTTCGCTCCTTACCAATGGGTAAGTTTACCGAAGGGTAAGGTATCGGCATGGCCTCCGCAAGAGTTGCCCGCGCCGAGCGTGAGGCGCAGATGCTCGAAATCGCCACTGAGGTGTTCTGCGAACGGGGTTACGCCGGAGCGTCGATGAACGAGATCGCGTCGCGATGTGGCGTGACCAAGCCGATGCTGTACCTGTACTTCGAGTCCAAAGAGGGCCTGTACCTGGCCTGCCTGACCTTCGTCGGCGAAGGCCTGATCGCGGCGATCGAGAAGTCGGTCGCCGGTGCCGGCACCCCGTCCGAGCAGGTATTGGCAACCGCCGCCGGGCTGTTCTCCTACGCCGAGCAACGCGACCGGGCCTGGTGGGGAGTGATCTACTCCGAGACGATGCCGGTCGATTCCGTGGTGGCCGAGGCGACGGCCGGCTACCGGAGCCGAATCTTCACCATCATCAACCGGGCGATGGCTGAGGTGTTCAGCGATGCCACCGACGCCGAGGCTGCCTCGCACGCCTTGATCGGAGCGGGTGAATCCCTGCTGCGTTGGTGGGTGCAACGACCCGACGAGACCGCCGACGAGATGGCGGCCAGGCTGCTGCGGATTCTCGGCCCGTTCCTGCAATAACACCCATAAGACCCCGATCGTGCAACTTTCTCCGGCCGCAGACCGGACGATGTTGCACGATCGCGGATGGGGCGGGGCGGATGGGGCGGGGCGGATGGGGCGGATGGGGCGGCCGACGCGGGTGGGGCGGGCGACGCGGGTGGGGCGGGCGGATGGGGCTGGCGGCGTGGGTCAGCCGGTGCCGGCGCCGGTCAACACCAGCGGAGCCAGAACGTCGATGGCCCAGTCGATGTCGGCGTCGTCGACATCCAGGTGCGTCACCAAGCGCATGAATGTCGGCCCCAGCGCCGACACCAGCACGCCGGCATCACGGGCGGCCGCGGCGACCGCAGCCGCGTCGGGTACCCGCAACACCACGATATTGGTATCGGTCGTCGCCGGATCAGCACCCAACGCACCAGCCAGCCGCTTCGCCCGGGCGTGATCATCGGCGAGGCGTTTCACGTTGTGCTGCAAGGCGAAACGGCCTGCAGCGGCCAGGATGCCGACCTGCCGCATTCCCGCCCCGTACCGCTTGCGCCAGATCCGTGCCTCGGCGATCCGCTCCGCCGTGGACACCAGCACCGAACCGACCGGCGCCCCGAGCCCCTTCGACAGGCACAACGACACGGTGTCGAAGCCGGCCGCGAGCTCATCCACGGCGATCTCGCTGGCGACATGCGCGTTCATCAGCCGGGCACCGTCGAGATGCAGGCCCAGTCCGTGCTCGCGAGCCAAATCCTGCACAGCGCGAACGGCCGCCAACGGCTGAACCGTGCCGCCGCCGAAGTTGTGAGTGTTCTCGACCGCGATCGCTGCCGTCGACACCAGATACGGTCCCGCGTTCGGGGCTATCACGTCAGCCACGGCAGCCGGGTCGAGCAAACCGCGCTCGGCATACCAGGTGCGGGTGGTGATTCCCGAGAACGTGGCAGCTGCACCGAGTTCGGCACGTACCACGTGCGCAGTCTGGTCACAGACCAGTTCCTGGCCCGGTTTCACCAGCAGTCGCAGACCCAACTGGTTCGTCAGTGATCCGGACGGCGCGAACAGCCCTGCCTCGTAACCCAGTAGCGCCGCGACCTCAGCCTCGAGCGCGTTGACTTCCGGATCGTCGCCGTAGACGTCGTCGCCGACCTCTGCCTCAGCCATCGCCTGCCGCATCGCCGCTGACGGCCTGGTCACGGTGTCACTGCGCAGGTCGACGGACCGCGCTCCGGCCCCGGTAGCGCTCATTCGGTGCTGTCGGCGTCGAGTTCACGGCCGCGGCGCTCGGCGACAAGCCGCTCGGCAACCCGGAAGGCCAACTCGAGGGACTGCTCGATGTTCAGTCGCGGATCACATGCGGTCTCATACCGCCGCCCAAGATCGGCCGCGGTCAGATGGGCGGTGCCGCCGATGCATTCGGTGACGTCGTCACCGGTCAGTTCGACATGCAAGCCGCCCGGGTGAGTGCCCAACTCGGCATGCACGTCGAAGAAACCATCGACCTCGTCGATGATGCGGTCCAGGTGACGGGTCTTGACGCCGTCGGCCGTTTCCTCGGTGTTGCCGTGCATCGGGTCGCACTGCCACACCACCAGATGACCGGTGGACTGCACCTTCTGCACGATCGCCGGCAGGACGTCGCGAACCTTGGCGTTACTCATCCGGCTGATCAGCGTCAGCCGACCCGGAGTGCCGTGCGGATCAAGGCGTTCCACCAGCTCCGCGGCGAATTCTGGGCTTGTCGTCGGACCGAGCTTCACGCCGATCGGGTTCGCGATCCGGGACACGAAATCCAGGTGTGCGCCGTCCATCTGGCGGGTTCGCTCCCCCACCCAGACGAAGTGTCCCGACAGGTCATACGGCGTGCCGCTCTCGACCCGGGTCAGGGCCCGTTCGTACTCCAGGATGAGCGCCTCGTGGCTGGCGAACAATTCGACGCTTTCGAGCGCCGCGTCGTGCACGCCGCACGCCCGCATGAATCGCATCGCACGGTCGATCTCGGCGGCCAGTCGCTCGTAGCGGCTGCCCGTTTCGGTGTTGCGGGCGAATGCGGTGTTCCAGGCATGCACCTTTTCCAGCGAGGCCAGCCCACCGCTGGCGTAGGCACGGAGCAGGTTCAACGTGGAGGCCGCCGTCGAGTATGCGCGGATCAGTCGCTCTGGATCAGGGGTACGGGCCGCGGCGTCGCCGTGCAGCTCGTTGACCATGTCGCCGCGATAGGACGGCAGGCCGAACGCGTCGAGATCGGTCGATCTGGGCTTGGCGTACTGGCCGGCGATCCGGCCGAGCTTGACCACCGGCATCGATGCGCCGTAGGTCAGCACCACCGCCATCTGCAGCAGCACCCGCACCTTGCCTGCAATATCGGCCTGTGAGGACGTCGCGAACGTCTCGGCGCAGTCACCACCTTGCAGCAGAAACGCCTCGCCACGTGCCACCTGGGCGAGCCGGTCGGTGAGGGCGTCCACTTCGGAGGCCACCACCAGCGGCGGCTTGGTGGCCAGCGTCGACGCGACGTCGCGCAGCACCGACGCGTCCGGCCAGTTGGGCTGCTGTGCCGCGGGCAGCGAGCGCCAGGCGTCCAGCTGATGAAGGTCAGCTGTGGCTGGGGACTCGTTCTGCGTCGCGGTCACGCTATTAGGCTAGCTGGGGCTTACCCGAAGAAGACCTCGGCCTCGGAGTAGAACTCCACCGGAACCGTCTTGAGCTTCTCGGTGGCCTCAGCCAGCGGGACCCGCACGATGTTGGTGCCCTGCAGGGCGACCATCTTGCCCCAGTCGCCGGCGTGCACCGCATCGATGGCGTGCAGGCCGAACCGGGTGGCCAGCACTCGGTCGAAGGCGGTCGGGGTACCACCACGTTGGATATGGCCGAGCACCGTGGTGCGTGCTTCCTTGCCGGTGTGCTCCTCGATCTGCCTGGCCAGCCACTCACCGATACCGCCGAGCCGGACGTGGCCGAACGCATCGACGCCCTGGTTCAAGGTCAACAGGTCGCCCTCGTCGGGCTGGGCGCCCTCGGCAACCACCAGGATCGGCGCGTATTGCGACTGAAAACGACTCTCCACATAGGCGCAGACCCGCTCCAGCGAGAACTTCTGCTCCGGGATCAGAATCACGTTGGCGCCGCCGGCCAACCCTGAATGCAGCGCGATCCAGCCCGCGTGCCGCCCCATGACCTCGACGATCAGGGCGCGGTGGTGCGACTCGGCGGTGGTGTGCAGCCGGTCGATGGCCTCCATCGCGATGTTGACCGCGGTGTCGAATCCGAACGTGTAGTCGGTCGCGTTGAGGTCGTTGTCGATCGTCTTCGGAACGCCGATCACGTTCACCCCGAGCTCGTAGAGCTGGGTAGCAACCCCCAGGGTGTCCTCGCCACCGATCGCAATCAGGGCATCGACGCCGAGGGAATGCAGATTCTCCCGGATCAGGTCCACTCCGCCGTCGATCTTGAACGGGTTGGTCCGCGACGAACCGAGAATCGTGCCCCCACGAGGCAGGATCCCGCGCACCTGCGGAATGCCCAGCTCCATCGTCAGGCCTTCCAGCGGACCCTTCCAGCCGTCCCGGAATCCGATGAACTCATGCCCGTAAACGCCTGCGCCCTTGCGGACGACCGCGCGGATCACCGCGTTCAGGCCTGGGCAATCTCCGCCACCGGTCAATACACCGACACGCATCTGAGTCATTCCTCCACGGACGTTTGCATGATCGACGGCGTTGTCGATGGGCAGCTTAGCGAGCGATCAGCCCATCGGGCATCGCCTGGGCGATGGCGCGCCAACGGGCGAGATTGTGGCGGGCGTCGGCCAATGCGTCATGGGCATCGGGTCCGGCCGGTGGCAGCGGCGGGCTGCCCGCGGACTCCCATAGTTGGCGCAATTCGTGGGTGAAGCGCGGGATCTGACGCGACAGGGCCCGCATGTCGCCCCACAATTGCGCCAGGACGACGTGGTCGTAGGAGGCCATCCAGGCCCAGAGCTCGATCGGCTCACCGGGCTCGGTCAGAAATGCCAACAGGTCGTCGCGGATCTGAGCCCTGGATCGCCAAGCCGGGTCCGACGGGGACGGCAATTGGCTGAGCACATTGCGGCGCACCCACTCGATCGCCCTGGACGGATCGAATTCGCTGGACACGGCGTAGAACTCGCGGCCGTCGGCAGCGACCACTCCGATCGACACCAGCGTGATGGTGCTGCCGTCCTCGATGAACTCGCAGTCGTAGAAGTAGCGCACGTGATTCGCGATGCTCAGCCGGCCCGCTCGACCGGAATCCGGTCGGCGTCGGTGCTACCGACCGCGTCCGCGTACTGCTCCCCCGGCAATCCCTCCCGGGCACCGAACCCGAGATTGGCACCGGTCCGTAGTTTCACCTTTGCTGCGTAGGCGTCGACATATTCCTGCCCGGACAGCTGCATCAGTTCATACATGATCTCATCCGTCATCGATCGCTCGACGAACCGATCGCCGGCCAGCCCCTCATAACGGGAGAAGTCCAGCGGCTTGCCGAACCGGATACCCGGGCGTGGCCGGAAATGGGGCAGCTTGCGCCCGGTGGGCTGCAGACGCTCGGTGTTGATCATGGCGACCGGGATCACCGGCACGCCAGCCTCGAGCGCCATTCGCGCGACACCGGTTTTGCCTTTGTAGAGACGGCCATCCGGCGATCGGGTGCCCTCGGGATAGATGCCCAGCAGGTCACCCGCGGCGAGAATCCGCACTCCTGCGGTGAGTGCTCCACGCGCGGCGTCCTTGTCGTCGCGGTCGATTGGCACCTGACCGATAGCGGAGAAGAACAGCCTCGAGGCCACCCCCTTGACGCCCTTGGTCGTGAAGTACTCGGCCTTGGCCAGGAACGTGACCCGCCGCTTGACCATCAGGGGCAGGAAGAACGAATCGCAGAACGAGAGATGATTGCTGGCCAGGATGGCTCCACCGGACTCGGGCAGGTTCTCCGCGCCTTCCACCCAGGGACGCCAGACCAGCTTGAGCCAGGGGCCCAACCCGACGAACTTCAGGAACCAATACAGCACTCGGCCGCCTCCCAAAGTGAGTCCGTGTCTTCTGAGTGAATTGACCTTAGCTTCGCAACCTCCGCGGCGACAATCGCGCGCGCCGCGGGTGCTTGCTGCAAACTCCTGCAAGCACGGGGGTCACATCTCAAACGCTCGCCAAGGGCGAGGCCTGTGCCGCATGATGGATACCTGTCGGTAGCGATGCTGCCGTCGACCATCGTCGGCGCACGGTTGCGTCGATATCCAGATCCGTCAAAGGAGCCTGCGTTGCCGGTACTGCCTGGAGCTGAGCCGTTCTCCGTCGATGCCGACGGCGCGTCCGGCCAGATCGGCGTGGTGGTCAGCCACGGCTTCACCGGTACGCCGCAGAGCATGAGGGGTTGGGCCGAGCATCTGGCTGCCGCCGGCTTCTCGGTCCGGCTGCCACGACTGCCCGGACATGGCACGACATGGCAGGAGATGAACGACACCCGCTGGCCGGACTGGTACGCCGAGATCCGCCGGGCCTACGACGAGCTGGCCGTGCGCTGCCAGACGGTCTTCGCCGTCGGCTTGTCGATGGGTGGCACTCTGGTCACCAAGCTGGCCGAGGATCTGGCCGACGAAGCCGACGACAAGCTCGCCGGACTGGTCTTGGTCAACGCGGCGTACGGGACGATGCGCAGGGACGCGGCCTTCGCGCGCTACCTGACCTGGGCCGTGAAGTCTCGGCCGGGCATCGGCAGCGACATCAAGAAAACTGGGATGTCCGAACTCGGTTATGACAAGACGCCGTTGAAGGCGTTCGTCTCGCTGCAGGACTTGTGGCGGGTCGTGGTCCCCGACCTGGGCAAGGTCCGGCTGCCGATCCTGTATTTCCACTCGACCGAAGACCACGTCGTGGACCCCTTGTCAGCCAAGTTGCTGCACGCCGGCGCAACCGGCACCACGGTCACCGAGGTGGCATTGACCAACAGCTATCACGTCGCCACCGTCGACAACGATGCCGAGCAGATCTTCACCGGCAGCGTCGACTTCATCCGCCAGCACAGCGCCAGCCGTGTGCTCGACTGACACCATCGACGTGACGGCATCGACATGACGGCATCGGCGCGCGGGCGGCGCGACAACGGTTTGGCCAGCGAGGCGTTCTCGCCGGTCGCCGATGTGGATCCGCGGCTGGCCGATCACCTGCTCGATGTCCTCGGTCTGCGCGAAGTGCCGGCCTACGTTGAGCCCGCTCCCGCGACTGGCCCGGTCACAGCCGACCGTTTGTACGTCGCCACCCAGCAGACCGGTGAAGCGCGGGCAGTGCTCACCCAAATCGCAGCCGAACTGGGCATCGAGGTGTCACAGCACGATCGGTACCCGGGACAGGATCCGGCGGCGGACCTGCTCGCCGACCTCGACACCGACGCCGAGTTCGCAGCAATCGTGGCCAGTCTGGAAGACCTCGACCGGACCCTGATCGACCTGGAGGCTGCCACGCCGGCGACCACGGTGAGCCTTTCCAAGGCCGCGAGCGCCAAGGACGACGAGGTCGAGCATTTCGTCCCGCCGACGCCACCGCCGGTGCCCAAGCCGACCAAGGCGACGGCGATGGCCGTCCTGGTCACGGTGTTGGGCGTGGCGGTGATCGCGTTCGGCGGCATGATCGGGCTGCCGGGAAACCTCCCTTTGCCGCTAGGGGTGATCCTGGTTCTTTTCGGCACCGTGATGCTGATCCTGCGACTGCGGCCTGAACCGTGGGACGACTCCGACGACGACGGGGCGGTCGTCTAGCTCGACCCATCAGACGGTGAACTTTGTCTTGCGGTGGTTAAGTTTCGCCGACCAGCGTTCGCCTGGCGTCCACTCAGGTGTGACGGATGCGACACCTGTGACGATCACCGTGGTGATCGGAGGTGGTCACAGATGATCACAGCGGAAGACACGGTGTTCGTGCTCTGGTGCCGGCTCACCGGCAACGACCCGACCGATTTCGGCGACGACGAGCGCGAGTCGTTCCTGGCCCGGCCACAGGTTGCCGAGTTGGGTCAGACGCCCTACGCAGTGCTGCTGGACGCCGGCATCACCGCGGCCCGGCGTGGCTCGCTGCCGCTGGAACGCTGGCTGGGGGCAGTCCGAACGGTGCGCCCGGTCGGGGCGTAGCGGCAGCCCTCTGACCGGCCGTATCCTCCCGCTACGGACGGCGGGGAGGCTTCGATGCGGCCCGAGGGACCAGTTGGTGCTGAGGCTGTTCGTCGCAACCCGGACAGCAAGCTTGTGCTGCGCGCCATCGCGGCAGCCATCGATCGGGCCATGCCCCGATGCGGTGCCGTCACCGTTGTCGCGATCGACGGTGGTGCTGCGTCTGGCAAGTCGACGTTGGCGGCCATCATCGTCGCCGAACTCGATGACGCCGCCATCGTCCACACCAACGACCTCCTCGATGGCTGGTCGGACCAACTCAAATACTGGCCGAGGCTTCGCGAGCAGATCCTGCGCCCATTGGCGACCGGGCGCCCCGGCTACTACCGCCGCTACGACTGGGAGGTCGGCGAATTCGCCGAGGACGTGGCGGTTCCGGTCCGCAAAACCCTTATCGTAGAAGGTGTTTCCGCTATCGCGGCGACAGGTGATCGACTGTCGGTCGGGATCATGATCGACGTTCCCCGGGCCGAGCGCGAACGCCGATGGATCGAGCGGGACGGTCCGATGCAGCCGGAGTGGAAAACCTGGCTGGACAACGAGGACCGGCACTTCGCCGTGCCACCGGATGCCCCCACGCTGATCGTGCTGCCCTGATCCCAGCAGACTCGCACGCGGCAAGAACGTGGCCTAGTTGCGGCGGCGCGCCAGGTCGGCCGCCCCGACCAGGCCTGCTTCCGGTCCCAGTTCGGCCAGCCGGATCTCTGCTGCCGGGCGGAAGCCACGTCCGGTCAATCCCTCCGAGAATGCCTGCTGGGCAGGCTCGAGCAGCAGGTCCCCTGCCTCGGACACTCCGCCGCCGATGACGAACACGGTGGGGTCGATGATGGCGGCGAGGTTGGCCAGACCCTTACCGAGCCAGCGGCCCATCGCGGTGTAGATCTCGACCGCCGCGTCGTCGCCTTCCCGAGCGGCTTCGGTCACCAGCGGGCCGGTGAGCTTGTCCGGATCACCTTCGGCCAGTTGCATAAGGCGATGGGCACTCACCGGCGCGATCGCGGCCAGCTCCCTGGCATCCCGGGCCAGCGCGGTGCCCGAGGCGTACATCTCCCAACATCCCCGGTTACCGCAGGCGCACCGGCGACCGTCCGGAACCACCGTCATGTGCCCGTACTCGCAACCCACGCCGAACGCACCGCGGTACAGGATGCCGCTGACCACCAGCCCACCACCGATCCCGGTGCCGAGCGTGACCATCACCGCCACCCGGGTATCGCGAGCGGCGCCGAAGCGGTACTCGGCCCAAGCCGCGGCATTCGCGTCGTTCTCGACTATCACGGGCACGCCGATGGCCTCGGCAAGCGCATCCCGCAACGGTTCGTTTCGCCAAGCCAGGTGGGGTGAGAACAGCACGGTCGCCCGGTCGTTGGCGATCCAACCCGCCGCGCCGATCCCGACCGCGGTGACCTCGTGTCGAGCGCGCAACTCGGCCACCGCGTCAGCGATCACGGCCTCGGTCTCCTCGACATCATGGCTTGGCGTCAGCCGCCTGGTCCGGTCGATGACCTGCCCGTCGTCGTCAACCACACCGGCGGCGACCTTCGTCCCGCCGATGTCGACCCCGATCGCCAGTGGCATCAGCTAGTCGCCGTCCAGATCGATCTTCTGAACTCCGGTCGGGCCCTCATGACTGTGCGCCGAATGCTGTTGCACGCTGGCGCTCGCAGCCTCGGCCAGCGCCCGGAGCAGCCCGGCGACCGCCACCTGCGTCTCGGCGAACCTTTCGCTGAGCTCGGGCCGGTCGCCGCGCAGCACCCCGATCATCTGGCACACCGGGCACCAGGCACATTCGGGGGTCCCGGTTGCGATCTTGGCCGTGCTCGGATCACCGAGCGTGCGATGAAACCAGTCCTGGGCAGCTGCCATCAGCTTGCTGGCCTCCTCGCCCAAGGTCCCGGTCTCGTCGTTGGGAATCGCGCCGCTCATCGTGGCTCCGTCCTCGCCGTGGGTGTCTGGCCGACCGCGTCCTCAGAGCGCCAATAGCGCAGGTCCGGTTCGAACCGCAGGACGAGCCGGCCTTCGGTCACCGAACCGCCGACGACCACGCAACGACGCAGCACGCTGGGCAGCGTCAGAACGCGGCGATGACCGGCGACCGTAACGACCAGATCGTCACCGCGCCGGCGGGCATCCACTTCGCCGCGCACCGCGAACGGCAACGCCATCGACAGCGTGAACTCGCGCTTGGAACCGTCCGGCGTCCAACTGCTGCCGACCGCCATCAATTGGTTGGCCGGTCGAATGGCAGCCGGGTCATCGCCGCCGGAGATCTGGCCGTACAGATCCTCACCGACCACACGCAGGGCAGCGACCCCGACCGGCTCGGCCGGCCGATAGCCTGCCCGCCGGACCGGCAAGCCGGCGAACGACTCGGTGATCATGTCCAGCTGCAGGCGTTGTGCGGCAACCCAACTGGCCAACCAATCGGCACCGGCTCCGCTGCCTTCGATCGCCGGGAAGACCCGGTTGGCCACCACCTCGTCCACCTGATAGCCGTACAGCGCCAGCGCGGTGAAGGTCCGCCGCGCTTCGGCAGTCACCACGGCCTCAGGCGTCACCACCAGACGAACCGAGGTGATCTGCGGGTCCGCGAGCACGCTGCGCACTGCGGCCAGGTCGTCAGCCAGTCGCAGCACGGCGTCGAACGCGGCGTCCGGCGGGATGGCGTCGCCCCGGCCGAGCAGCGCGGTCAGCGGGCGCATGCCGCGGGCCAGCTTTCGGTGCACCGGAAAGACCCGTTGCAGGTACCAGCCCAGGGCCTCGGGCAGCGCCAGCAGCCGCAGCGTCTCGGCGGTCGGCGCGCAGTCGACCACCAGGACGTCCCAGCGGTCGCTCAACGCCAGGTCACGCACCGCGAGCAGGGCGAGGACCTCCTCGATGCCGGGCAGCACGGTGAGTTCTTCGGCGGTGATCGGATCGGTGCCGCCTTCGGACAACAGCTCGAGCAGATATCTCTGGATACCGCGCCAGGCGTCCTCGAATCGACGTTGGGTGTCGATCTGCACCGCGTCGAGCCCCGGCACCACCGAAGTCGGCTCGGCGGTCAGCTCGCAGCCGAGGGCATCGCCCAACGAATGCGCGGCGTCGGTGGACAGCAGCAGGGTTTTCACGCCGCGCTCGGCCAACCGCAGCGCGGTGGCGGCGGAGGTCGTGGTTTTACCGACTCCACCCTTGCCGGTGAACAGAAGAATCCGCATCCGGAGCCGAACTACTTACTTCCATCTTCGGAACCGAATCCTCGGCTCCGCGCAGCTCTGTTCCTCAGCTCGTTGACGCTCGCTGCGATGCTCACTTGCTGTCGCCTTCGACCCGCTTCTTGAGCTCCTTCAACGCCGTGTCCATGATGACCTTCTCCGCCTTGCGCTTGAGCATGCCGAGCATCGGGATGGAAAGGTCGACCGACAGGCTGTATGTGACCTCTGTTTGACCACCTGTCTGACTACCGGCGTCGCCGATCGGCGCCAGGCTGTAGGAGCCACGCTGGGCCTTCTGCATCTGACCCTTGATCAAGGTCCAGGACACCTTCCGATCGCCGTCCCAGGTGTAGGCCAGTTCGTACTCGTCCCGGATGGCGCCGGCGTCGATCCTGAAGGCGACCTGCGCCGCGCGACCGTCGGCGCCGTCAGCGGTCACGACGGCTGATTTCACCGACCCCGCCCACTGCGGATAGGCCTCGAAATCCGCGATGACGGCCATCACTTGGCTGGGCTCTGCGTTTATGGAGATCGACTGGGTTGACTCATCCGCCATGCGCGAAGGCTACCGCGTAGCTGCCCGCGCTCGGGTCAGCGTGCCGGTCGCTCTAGCTCGTCCTTCAACTCCCAGAACATCAGCCTCGCGTGCCACGCCAGTTCGCGCGCAAGGCGCGCGGTCGCCCGCCTGCTGAGCGGGCCGGAAGGGTCCAGGCGCAGGAAATGGTGCAGGATCACCCCGCCGCCGAACGGCTCGAGCCAGATCTCAGCGGTGCCGTGATAGCGGCCAGTGACCGCCCACCGGATGCCCTTGACGCCGCGGTCACGGATAACCGTCAGGTCCATGCGCGGCCACCATTTCGGCCAACTGGCGGGATCGGCAACGACCACCGACACTGTCTCGACGGCACAATCGATCCAGGTGTCGGCCACGACGTGGAGCTCGGGTTGCACTGCGGCAGGATGCCACAGGATGCCAGGTGGGTAACTTCTGCCTTCAACAACCCCGCCGGACCGACTACCGTTCGGTAACAGAAACCGAGCCCGGGGCGAGATTCACGTCCGGCGGGCTAGAGAAAAGTGTGTTGAAAACCGCGAAAGGTGCGTAAATCGAGTGCGAGAGCTGACCATACCCAGCGTCGGCACGCCGACTCAGAACAGTGCTGCTCGGTATGTATTCGACAATGCGACGAACCGTCCCGAGCTGATTTCGCTGAAGGTGCGCGACGGCGACCACTGGACGGAGGTCACGGCCGGCGAGTTCGGCGAGCAGGTGCTGTCAGTGGCCAAGGGGCTGCTTGCATCCGGCGTGGACACCGGTGACCGGGTCGCGCTGATGAGCAAGACCCGCTACGAGTGGACGCTTCTCGACTTCGCGATCATGGCGCTGGGCGCGGTCGTGGTGCCGATTTATGAGACCTCTTCCGCCGAGCAGGTGCAGTGGATCCTGTCGGACTCGGGCGCGAAGGTCGCCGTCATCGAAACCGCTGCTCATGCCGCGATCCTGGATGAGGTGCGTGGCCACACCCCTGAGCTCGAGAACGTCTGGCAGATCGAGTCGGGCGCGGTGGACATTCTCACCACAGCGGGCGCCGAGCTGTCGGCAACCGAGGTCACCAAGCGACTCGACGCCACCAAGCCAGAGGATCTCGCGTCGGTGATCTACACCTCGGGCACCACCGGACGGCCGAAGGGTTGCGAGCTCACGCACGGCAACTTCATTGCCGAGGTCTTCCAGATCACCAGTGAGCAGCAGGAGCTGTTCAACTCCGACTCCTCGACGCTGCTGTTCCTGCCGATCGCGCACGTCTTCGGACGGGCCATCGAGATCGGTGCCATCGCGACCGGAACAACGCTGGGACATACGGCCGACATCAAGAACCTCATCGAGGATCTCGGCGTCTTCCAGCCGGCCTTCGTGCTGAGCGTGCCGCGGGTGTTCGAAAAGGTCTACAACACCGCCAAACAACGAGCGCACGCCGACGGTAAGGGCGCGATCCTGGACCGCGCCGAACGAGTCGCCATCGCCTACTCCCAAGCCTTGGACGCCCGCGGCCCCGGCGTATTGCTCAGGCTGCAGCACCGCATCTTCGACAAGCTGGTCTACTCCAAGCTCCGGGCCGCCCTCGGCGGCCACTGCACAGCGGCCATCTCCGGCGGTGCGCCGCTAGGTGCGCGGCTCGGTCATTTCTTCCGCGGCGTCGGCGTCACGATCTACGAGGGCTACGGACTCACCGAGACGACGGCCGGCATCTTCTTGAACGTGCCGAACAAGGTCAAGGTCGGCACGGTCGGTCGACCGGTCGGCGGCTCCAGCGTCAGGATCGCCGACGACGGCGAGATCCTGCTGTCCGGTTCGGTGGTGTTCCGCGGCTACTGGCGCAACGACCAGGCCACCGCGGACGCGATCACCGAGCAAGGTGGCAAGCGTTGGTTCCACAGCGGCGACATCGGTGAGATCGACAATGACGGTTTCCTCAAGATCACCGGACGGAAGAAGGAACTGATCGTCACCGCCGGTGGTAAGAACGTGGCGCCGGCCGTGCTCGAGGACCGGGTCCGAGCGCACTGGCTGGTCAGCCAGTGCCTTGTCGTCGGTGACCAGCAGCCCTTCATCGCCGCGTTGATCACGATCGATCCGGAATCGTTTCCCGCCTGGTGCGAGCTGGCCGGAAAGCCCGCCGATTCCACGCTGGCCGATCTGGTCGACGACCAGGGTCTGCAGGCAGAGATCCAGAAGGCCGTTGATGATGCGAACAAGGCCGTCTCCAAGGCCGAGGCGATCAAGAAGTTCACGATCCTGCCCGACGATTGGACCGAGGCGACCGGTCAGCTGACCCCGTCGCTGAAGCTCAAGCGCAACATCGTCATGGGTGACTGCGCGAACGAGATCGCGGCGTTGTACGGCGGTCCGAGGGACTGACCGCTCGCGCTCCTCGGAGCGGGGCACGGCGTCGGAACGGGCACGGCGTCAGAGCCGGCACGACGTCAGAGCTGCAGTAGTTCGGCCAGGCGCCCGGCCATGCCGTCCCACTGCCAGTCCTGTTCGACCCAGGCCCGTCCGGCTGCACCCATGGATTTGCGCCGTGCCGAGTCAGCGAGCAGCGCGGCTACCTCCGTCGCGATCTGGCCGACGTCCGTCCCGTCGACCACGACACCGGTCTCGCCGTCCCGGACGGCGTCCGGCGCACCGCCGGAATCGCCTGCTACCACGGGCAATCCGCTCGCCGATGCTTCCAGGAACACGATGCCCAGGCCCTCGACATCCATCCCGAAACGCCTGGTACGGCACGGCATCGCGAATACGTCGCCGGCCGCGAAATGCTGCGGCAGCTCGGCGTAATTCACGCTTCCGGTGATCACCACGTCCTGGGCTACCCCACATCGTTCGGCGAGCTCGACCAACCCCTTCTGATAGGGGCCGTGCCCCACGATGAGCAGCGCAGCGCCCGGCACCCGATCCTGAATCGCCGGCAGTGCGCGGATCAGTGCGTCTTGGCCCTTGCGTGGAACCAGGCGCGATACGCACACCACAATCGGTCTGCCCGTCAGCCCATATCGGTCGCGGACCTGGGTGCCGTCCACGTCCGGGCGGAACACGTCGGTGTCGACACCCGGCGTCAACTGAGCCAACGTTGGATGGGGGCCGAACGCACCGGCGAGCCGGCGCCGGAAGTACTCGCCCAGGTAGGTGACGACGTCGACATTCGTTCCGATCCGGCGCAGTGCCTGACGCGCGCCGGGAAGCATCGCCCAGCCCGCCTCGTGGCCATGGGTGGTCGCCACCAGCCGTTTCACACCCGTTGTGCGTAGCGCAGGCGCGAGCAGGCCCAGCGGGGCAGCTGCGCCGAACCACACCGACGACGTGCCGAACTCCCGCGCTGTTTGCACTACCCGGTTACGGGCAGCACGCGTCGGGAGGAGCAAGCCGGTCGGATGCCGCCGGACCGGGAACTCCAGGTCGGCGTCAAAGGCGGCTGATCCGTGGTAATCGGAGCAGTAGACCGCGATGTCATGGGCGGGGAGCCGCCGGGCCAGCTCGAACACGAAGGACTGGATGCCGCCCAGCCGCGGCGGGAAGTCGTTCGTGACGATCAGCAGCCGCCGACTCATGTGGCACCCGTCGTCATCGCAGCTCCGCTCTCAAATAGGCTTTCCAGGAAAGGGTGAACGCCGCCGGGGTGGTATGCAGGACGTCGCGCAGTCCCACTCCGACAGCTCCGTCGGGGTTGCCGGCGGCCGTGCTGCTCACCGTCCTATAGAACCGCACCAGGCCACTCTGGCCGGCTCGACTCGCGATGAGCCGGCAGGCCAGCCAGGATTGTTCGTATACCTGTGCCAGCCGAGAGTTGGCGCCGCCGAAATCAGCGGTGCTCGGCAACGCGGCCGGGACGATGCCACGCCGAACCTCGTTGGCCAGCTCGGCCGCGGTTGCCGGCACCGACTGGCCTGAGCCCAGGTTGCCGACATAGTCGGCGAAGCCTTCGATCACCCAGGTAGGCATCTGGTCCGAGGTCTGGGCGCGGGCCGCGATGTGGGTCAGCTCGTGCTGGACGACCAGTCGGCGGCCGGCCGCATCCAAGCGCGACAGGGTGCTGGGGTTGAGCACGATCCGGGCGCCGAGGACGGTGCCGGTCGAAGTGACCTGGTCTGCGACCGCCACCGCGGCCAGGTCGCTGGTGTCGGCGCTATCGCTGGTCACCGCCGCGAACTCGGCGGAGCTGTCCGGGATGAGGACCGCGACGTGATCGTTCCAACCGCTCCCCCAGACGCTGGTCACGACCGGCACCGAACGTTCGACGAGATCGCCGAAGGTGGCCAGAGCTGCGAAGTGATCGGGATGGGCAAGCACCAGGGTGTGCGCCCCGCTCCGGGTTCTGAGCGGGCCGAAGTCCCACGGGCCCTTCCAGGACGCCCCACCCGCCTGAGCGACGTCGGAGTCGCCGGCCAGTTTCCAGCCGCCCGCACGCCGGACCCCGGTCAGCCACAGGTCCTTCGCGGTCGGCTGCGGATCGACGGTGCGCAACGCGTACTCCAGCCGGACATGCAAAATGACGACCCGGCCACCGAGGCGCGCCGCTGCGGCAGCGATCTGGTCCGGGCTCGTGACCGGTGCGACCAGCGTGTACCGCCACACCGTCAGCGGCACGTCGGTCAGGTTCGTGTACACCTCGCGCTGGTGTGCCGCGAAGTCCTGGGCCGGCGCGGCACTGTCAAGGTCGGCTGACCACGCGGAGCTGTCGCGGTCGGTCAGCGCGGTGGCGTGATGCTCCAACAGCTGCATTACCGCGGCCGTCTCCGCCGGCGAAGGCCCGGTCGCCGGCGCGGTCTTGCTCGAGCTGCCCGAGGCGAGCGCGAACCAGATCGAGCCGGACAGCAGAACCGCCAGGATCAGCGCGGACGCGATCAGGTACTTGGGCCGGCGCCAACGGTGCGCAACGCCTCCGGCGCGGGGTTGTGGAGAAACGACAGCGGGCGGGTCCGTGTCCGGCACCCGCCCGCTGCTGTCAGATCTGTCGGTCACCCGAATCGACTGGCGCCCGCATAATCGCTCATCGAGGACAGCGATACGACCTTGACGTTCTCACCGCTGGTCGGGGCGTGCACCATCATGCCGTTTCCGATGTACATGCCAACGTGGTAGGCCGGCGATCCGAAGAACACCAGGTCACCGGGCGCCAACTGGCTCTGCGGGACCGGGGTTCCCATGCTCTGCTGGCTGGCGGCGTTGTGCGGCAGGCTCACGCCGGCCTTTCCCCAAGCCCACATGGTCAGGCCCGAGCAGTCGAAGGAGTCCGGACCTGCGGCACCCCACACGTACGGCTTGCCTTGCTCGGCAAGGGCAGCGTTCACGGCGGTGCCGGCGGCCTTGCTCGGTGCGGGCACCGGGGCGTTGACGATCTGGATCTTCTGCTGCGGCGTCGGCGCGCCTGCATTGACGAAGGTGTTGAGCTGGGCAGCGGTCAGCGTCGCGAGGAGCGCCTTCTGCTTGGTCACCTCAGCTTGGATGGACTGGCGCTGCCCGTTGATGGACAGCCGCTTCGCGATCGCTGCGGACACCAAAACCCTTGCGGTGTTCTCGGCCTTCTGGGCGACAGCGGCCGCCGAGGTTGCGGCCAAGGCGACCTGACCCTGATGCAGCGAAAGGATATTCAGCGACTGCACGGTCTCGAGGTAACTCTGGCCGGACTGACTGGACAGCAACGCAGCGGTGTGGCTGAAGGACGCCGACATGTATCGGGTGGCCAGCGCGTCGGCGAGAGATTGCTGCGCCGAATGAAGGCTGACCTTGGCCGCTGACGCGGACTTGGTGGCGTCTGCCGCCTGCTTCTGCAACTTCACGACGTCGATCTGGGCCTGGTTGAACGCCTCAGTCAGCTTGTCGTTGGATTTGGCGAGGTCAGCAAGCTTGGCCATTACGTCCGTAGACGTCGGAGGCGCTTGCGGGTGCGGCGTGGCATGCGCCGACGTCGGCATTGCGACGACGCTGCTCACCAGAATGACTGAACCGATCAATGCACGACGGAGTCGTGCGGTACGAGTCGACGCCACGCTGGCGGAACTCCTCTTCCACTCGACCGCCTACCGAGTTAGCTGTCGGGTTCGGGCTTGGAAGATGCCCTACGGTGCAAAAACATGTCGAGCGCTCTGTGACGAACACGAACGCGCTCGGCAATGCACCGATTCACCCCAGGAACCTGGGTCCCCGGCTCGACGTGGTTCACGGCTCCGATGGGTAGCTCGTCCCCGTGCACCAAAATGTCGACTCGGCGGTACCTTCCAGTGCCCCCCGGATCAGAAGGCGATGTACTGCAAGGTCTCGGAAAGGTTACGTGACCGCAGGCAGAACATCAATCACGGCACGCCGTTTCGCGGTGGTCTGTGTCACCTACAAACAAACTCGAACGAAAGATGCCTCGCAAATCAGGCAAACGCTTGCATAGATCCAGATGTGTCAGGGTCGGCAGATCCAGCTTCGTCTGGCCTACGCACCGGCCGGCTCACGCCGGCATCGGGCGCGGCCGTAGTGACCAGCCGCAACGGCGGGAGCAGACCGCCACCGGCCAGCGCCCCGATCGCGTTCTGCTCGGCACTGTCCAGTTCGACGGGACTGCCGGAGTTGCCGAGCAGCGTCGTCACCACGCAATCGGCGCAGTGCAGGTCTCGCACGGCGCAGGTATCGCAATCGATGAGCATCCTCGTCCTCCATCGTTCGGCGTCAGGATCGACGTGACCTGACATCTCGCAACGCTAGGGAGGGCCTACGACAATTTCCGATCAGCCGAGCCGGGCAAGCAGCACGGACGCCGCCACCGGCCAGCCGCCTGCGGTGCGCACGGAGGCCGCGACGGCCTGATCCGAGGTTGCCACGACCACCGTCCGGCCCTCAGGCTCGGCGCGCAACAGAACCCGGATCAGATCGTCGGCGAGCTGTCCCGGTGAGCTGAACAGGACCCGGACACCACGCGGGGTGGGCAGGCTCGCTGCCGAACCAGCCGACGCGGCAGTGCCGTCGAAGGCCACCGTCACCTCCACCCGGGTTCGAGCGGCCAGGGCGCCCAGGGCGGACACCAGTCGGGTGCGCTGATCGGCCAACGGCAGGTCGGGGTAGGCAGTCTTGGTGAGGTTGTAGCCGTCGACGACCAGATGCACGTGCGGACCTTCGAGCAGTCGGTCCAGCAACGGTGCGCCGATGGTGGACGGCCGGGATCCGGATTCGGTGGTGTCGGAGGCCACCCGATCAGCAGGTGACACCGACGGCTTGCTGATGTCCAGTTCCTTGCGCAGGCCGGCGATCGAGGCCCCCATCTGCTCCAGCAGCAACCAGACCCGGGCATCGTCGTGGTCGCGGTCGGATCGCACCGTGCGCCGGCCGGTGTCGAGCTCGGATTCCAGCGCCGCGATCCGGGTTCGAGCCTTGCGCAACTCCGCGCTCTGCGCGGTGGCAGCCCGGGCCAGCTCGCGTTGCGCCACAACGAGTTGCTCCTCGGCTTGTTCGGTCCGACGCAGCGCGGTCCGAAGCTCGCCGGTCAGGGTGCGGACCTGGTGCCGCAGGGATGTCAGTTCCCGGTCGCGGTCGTTCGCGGTCTCGGCGGCGGCGAGCTTGAGCGCGTCGCGAGCGGCCTTCAGCTGTCGGTTCGCCTCGGTCAGCCGGTGCACCTCGGCCTGCAATCGCAGGATGTCGGCGTCGTTGCTGCGTCGCTCGTGTTGCTCGCCGAGCACCTCGATGACGGTGGCGACAAGCTGCTCCCAGCCAGTCGGGCGCACCAGGTAAGCGATCACACCCACGTCCACCGGGTCGGCGGTGGACGGCGGGTTGCCGGCGCGGACCTGATCAGCCAGTTCGGGCGCGGACTCGGTGATCACCTCGGCGACCGCGTCGCGAAAGTCAGGGTCGCCCGCAAGGGCCGCGGCGATCTCGGCGCCGGCCATCCGCAGCCGCTTGGCAGCGGTAAACCGCGCGAACCTTCGCAAGGAGGCAGGAAGCTCGGCAACCGGACGGGCCCCGATCAAGTCGGAGGCGATCGAGATCAGCCGCTGCCGCACCTCGGTGGGTAGTGGTTGATCGACCGGGCTCGCCGTCACGGTCCCTCCTTCGTTCGGTTCCGCAACGCCGAGTCGTGCGGTTGCCGGTTTTGGTCAGACCCCGACGCTAGCGTCCGCAACGTGACGAGGATGCAGAACCGGCGACCAAGCGCGCAATCGCGATGGCACGGCGCGCCGACCGGGCCTCAGCAGCTCAGATTCGACGAGCTCGACGAGCCGCTGCGGGCGACCACGTTCGTGGTTGTCGACCTCGAAACCACCGGCGGTGCCGCCGGCGGCGATTCGATCACCGAGATCGGCGCGGTCAAGGTGTGCAACGGACAGGTGCTCGGCGAGTTCGCGACGCTGGTCGATCCGGGCGTCGAGATCAGCCCTTTCATCAGCGTACTGACCGGAATCACCAACCAGATGGTCTGCGCCGCACCGACGATTTCTGCCGTGCTGCCGTCCTTTCTCGAATTCGCCGCGGGAACCGTGCTGGTAGCGCACAACGCGCCGTTCGACATCGGATTCCTCAAGGCGGCCTGTGCCGGGTACGGGACGGCCTGGCCCAACCCCGCAGTGGTCGACACCGCGGTTCTCGCCCGGCGGGTGCTGACCCGCGACGAGGTACCCAATTGCAAGCTTTCCAGCCTGGCCCGGTTCTTCTCGGCGTCCACCACGCCCAACCACCGGGCACTGTCCGACGCCCGCGCCACCGTCGACGTCCTGCACGGCTTGATCGAACGGCTCGGGACGTTGGGGGTGCACTCCTTGCCGGAGCTGCGGGCCTTCACCGCCCAGGTCTCCGATGCCCAGCGCCGCAAGCGACATCTGGCCGACGACCTGCCGCATGCACCCGGCGTCTACCTGTTCAAGGACGCAACCGGCTCGACGCTCTACGTGGGCACCAGCAAGGATCTGCGCAATCGGGTGCGGCAGTATTTCGTCTCCTCCGAGACCCGGACCCGCATGGGCGAGATGATCAACCTTGCGGAGTCGGTCGATGCCGTGGTCTGCGCGCACCCGCTCGAGGCCCAGGTGCGCGAACTTCGCCTGATCACCTCCCTGAAACCGCGCTACAACCGCCGATCCAAGAACAGCGATCGGACGATCTGGCTCAAGTTGACCCAGGAGGCCTACCCGCGGCTGTCGATCGTCCGCGAGATCCGCGGGGACAACGCTCGCTATCTCGGGCCGCTGCGTACAACCCGGCAGGCCGAATATCTTCGGGATGCCATCCACGACGCCGTCGCGCTGCGCCAGTGCACCGATCTATTGACGCCCGGCCGGCACGTCCGGCATGCCTGTGCACTGGCAGAGATCGGCAAGTGCTCTGCACCGTGCGAGGACTCGATCAGTCCTGAGTCCTATGCCGATCTGGTCGAGACGGTGGTCCAGGCGTGGCGCGCGGACGTCGGCGAGCTGATCACCCCGCTGAGCAACCGCCTCACCGAACTGTCGGTCGCCCAGCGCTATGAGGAGGCGGCAACGCTGCGGGATCGGATCACCACCCTGGTCCGCAGTTGCGCTCGTACCCAGTCGTTGAAATCCCTGACACGGATCGACGAACTGGTCGCTGCCCGACCGGACGCCTCCGGAGGCTGGGAACTGGCCGCCATCCGTCGTGGCCGACTGGTCGGGGCCGAGGTTGCACCGCGCGGTGTGCCGCCGATGCCGATCGTCAAGGCGTTGATCGAGACCGCCGAGGTGGTGCCCGACCAGCCCGGGCCCTCATTGGTGGCCGCCGTGGAGGAATCAGAGATTCTGCTGCGCTGGCTGGGTGAAACGGGCGTCCGACTCGTCTCCAGTTCGCAGCCGTGGTCGCTGCCTGCCTCCGGCGCTGCGCGGCTGCGTCGCTGGCTGGCCTCCTCGGAGCGGGCCCGTCACTCGGCCGATCCGTTCGCCGATCGGCGTCGACTGCCCGTCGTCCACCGGCCGACCCGCAGCGTGTCCTGAGCCGGGCCGTCATTCCGCGGCATCCGGGCATACCATCACGACCGTGATTACCTCCATCGTATTGATCCGCGTCGACGCCAACCGCATCCCTGAGGTGGCTCAGGAGATTGCCGACATCGACGGCGTCAGCGAGGTGTACAGCGTCGCCGGCGATTCCGACCTGATCGCGATCGTGCGGGTTCGCGAGTTCGACCAGATCGCCGAGGTGATCGCCGGACGGCTGAGCAAGGTCGCGGGTGTGCTGCACACCGATACCCACGTCGCGTTCCGCGCCTACTCTCGCCACGACTTGGATGCGGCCTTCTCGATTGGCTACGCCTCCTCGGAATAGCTGCCCGCTCCGAATAGCTGCCCGGACTCGTGCTTGAAAAACCGACATCGCTGTTGAAGGCTCGGGCTCAGGGCCCCGCAGCGGGTGGGCACGGAGGAGGCACATCATGGCAGTGCAGGCGAACCTGGCCAAGGCTCTCGACAAGGCCTATGAGGACAAGACCGTAAGGGAAATCCTGGACGCACCCCCCTCGGCTCTGGCCGGCCTGACGGAGAGGCATGACGCGATCCTGAAGGAAACGTTCGACATCGACTCGGTGCGCGAACTCGGTTCGAACAAGTACTTCGCGCTTGCCGGCGTGCTGGTGGCGTTGGAGAACAAAGAGGGCTGATCCGAACGACGTCGCCGGCGGTTACCAACCTCGCTGCCGGTTATCGACCTCGCTGGCGGTTACCGACCTCGCTGGCCGTTACCGACCTCGCTGCCGGTTCGAGATATCCACGGGTCGCGCTGACTCGTGCTCGCTATCTCAAACTCGCTGACTCGTGCTCGCTATCTCAAACTATTGGCGTCATTGCCGCAACGCGCTGCTGGACGCGATCCAGGCATCGAGCAGCGCGCTCGCGGCGCCGGAGTCGATGGCTTGCGCGGCGATCGGCAGCCCGTAGCTGATCGCCTCCTGCGCGGAGGGCAGCACCGAATCGAACGCCGCGATGGCTGCTGCGGCGTTGAGCAACACTGCGTCTCGAATCGGCCCCGGCGCACCGGACAACGTCGTGCGCACCACATCGGCGTTGAAGTCAGCATCCCCGCCGCGCAGCGAGTCAGGCGATGCCAGGTTGATGCCGAGCGATGCAGGGTCCAGCACATCGGCTCGTACGGTGCCCTCGGTGGCCAGCCACACCTGTGACGTGCTGGTGATGGTGAGCTCGTCGAGCCCGTCGTCGCCCCGGAACACCACGGCGGTATCGCCCCGGTCGGCAAAGACCTGAGCCATCACCGGCGCCATCCGCTGATCCGCGCAACCGACCGCGGCCGCGGCAGGCCGGGCAGGGTTGGTCAACGGCCCGAGCACGTTGAAGACGGTCGGAACGCCGATTTCGCGTCGCGGCGGTCCGGCGTGCCGCATCCCCTGGTGGAACACGGGCGCGAAGCAGAATCCGATGCCCACCTCGGCGACTGTCTTGGCAACCCCGTCCGCGCCCAGGTCGATGGCAACCCCGAGCCGTTCCAGCACGTCGGCCGAGCCGCACAGCGAGGAGGCGCTCCTGTTGCCATGCTTGACCAGTTGCCGTCCGGACCCGGCCACGACGAGTGCCGCCATGGTGGTGATGTTGACGGTGTGTGCCCCGTCCCCACCGGTTCCGACGAGATCCACTGAGCGGCCGGCCACCTGCACCGGCACCGCATGCTCGAGCATGGCACGCACCAGGCCGGCCAGCTCGTCGGGTGTCTCACCCTTGGCCCTGAGCAGGACTGCGAATGCCGCGAGCTGCGCGGGTGTTGCCTCGCCGGCCATCATCTCGTCCATCGCCCAACCGGTCGCTTCGGCCGGCAACGATTCGCCACGCATCAATGCCGAGATGAGGCCCGGCCAGGTCGGGCGAGCGGGATCGCCGTGGCGGCTGGCTTCGGAGCCCGTCGCGTCGGAGCCTGCAGCTGCCACCATCATCGCCCCTCTGTCGTCGCCGGTCGGCGGATCGCCGGGATCAGCGAATGACCGGAACCGCTGCGGCATGCCGCCGCATCGTGTCAGCGACCGTTGCGGCCGCCGCGACCGGATCGATCGGCCGGATGATGACGCCGTCAGCCTGCGACCACGATGCGAGCCAGCGGTCGACCTCACGAAGCAGCAGGACGATGACGGGCGGGCAGTCGGTGATCTCGTTCTTGAACTGCCTGGACAGGCCGACGCCCCCGGTCGGCTGGGCGTCACCGTCGAAAATGGCCAGATCGATGCCGCCGGAGTCCAGCTGGTCCTTGGTCTGGCTGTAGTTGGCGCACTCGACCCAGTCGATCCGAGGCAGGTCGGGGGCAGCCCGGCGGCCAACGGCCGATCGCACCGCGGCCCGGACCTCGGGCTGCTGGCTGTAGACCAGGACGGTGACGTGCGCTGAGATACCGGTCATGGTCTGCTGACTTCCTGTTCGACGGTCGTTGCAGGCATCGTAACGAGGCGGTTTCCAGGCCGGTGAGAGGGTAAAGAAAAGACGACGGCACACCGAGGCCACCCCGCGCCAGACAAGCCTCGTCGATCAGGCAATAATGCGGTGGTGACCTCGACTGCACAGGCTGAGCGCTTTCCTTCGTCCAGGGTTCATTCCCTGACGCGACCGAACCTGGTGAGTGTCGGAACGATCGTCTGGCTCTCCAGCGAACTCATGTTCTTCGCCGGTCTCTTCGCGATGTATTTCACGGTCCGCGCGAACAACCTCGACCACTGGCCGGGCACCAAGCTCAACCTCACGTACGCGGTGCCGTTCACCATCGTCCTGGTTGCTTCATCGGTCACCTGCCAGCTCGGCGTGTTCGACGCCGAGAAGGGCAACGTCTACGGTCTGCGCCGCTGGTTCGCGATCACCTTCGTGATGGGTTTGATCTTCGTGCTGGGTCAGGCCGGCGAGTACGCGATGCAGGTACACGCGTTCCATACCTCCGCGATCGTCAACGGAGTTCCCGAGGACGGCATCACGTTGTCTTCCTCCGGCTACGGCTCGGTCTTCTTCCTGGCCACCGGATTCCACGGTCTGCACGTCATCGGTGGGTTGCTGGCCTTCGTGTTCTATCTGGTCCGCACCGCGATCGGACGTTTCACGCCTGCCCAGGCCACCGCTGCGATCGTGGTCTCCTACTACTGGCACTTCGTCGACATCGTGTGGATCGGACTGTTCGCGACGATCTACCTGATCCGGTGATCGCCATGCGCGCAACGCACCGCACCGAAGAACCAGCGAAAGGACGTCCATGACCGACGACGACAACGTCGACGCGGACCTCGACTTCACCCCAGCGGTCGCCGATGACGCTGCGCCGCGCTCCAAGTCCGTCAGGGCACCGAAGCGACGCGGCACCTTCCGTCGTCGGGCCACGAGCTTCGCGGTACTGATCGGTGCGTTGGTGACGGTCGGTGGTACGTACGCGATGTTGGCACCGTCCTCGGGAGCGGCCGATTCCGCGATCAGCGCGCAGGACGTCAGCAGGGGCAAGCAGATCTTCGAGACCAGCTGCATCACCTGCCACGGCAGGAACCTCGAGGGCGTGACGGGGCGTGGCCCGAGCCTGATCGGCGTCGGTTCCGCTGCTACCTACTTCCAGGTGAGCACCGGTCGGATGCCGGCCGTCTCGCAGGGCGCTGTGAACCAGCGCAAGCCCGCCAAGTTCGGCGAGGACGACACGCGACGCCTGGCCGCATACGTGCAGTCGATGGGCGGCGGTCCGGAGGTTCCGACCGGGAATCTGCGAGCCGCCGATTCGACGCTGTCCAGTGGTGGCGAGTTGTTCCGGCTGAACTGTGCGTCCTGCCACGGCGCGACGGCAGCCGGCGCACCGCTGTCGGCGGGCAAGAGTGCTCCCGGCTTGAAGGACGCCACCGACGCCCAGATTTACACCGCGATGCTGTCGGGTCCGGAGAACATGCCGGTGTTCTCGAACAACCAGATCACGGCTGACCAGAAGCGCGAGATCGTCAACTACATCCAGAATCTGAAGGCGTCCAAAGACCCCGGCGGTGCCGGCCTGGATCGGATCGGCCCGGTGTCGGAGGGCCTGTTGGTCTGGACGGTCGCGCTGGGTGCGCTGATCGTGGCCATTCTCTGGATCGGAGCCAAGTCTTGAGCGACGTCACGGACACTCCGTCAGCCGAAGAACTGGCGGCGATGAGCGACGAAGAGGCGATGATCGCCGGCGCCGAGGCCGACGGTGTTTACCTCGTCCACCGGCGCCAACGGTTCCCGATCGCCGGTACGAAGGCCGAGAAGCGAGCCGAACGCACCATCGCGGCGACGTTCCTGCTCGCCTTCCTGGCAGCGGTTGGATTCATCGTGGTGTTCTGCGGTGCGGTGCCGTTCCAGTGGCAGCTGCCCAGTGGCAATCAGAACTTCCGTTACTTCACCCCGCTGCTCGGCGGCTTGCTGGGTTTGTCGCTCGCGTGCATCGGCATCGGTGTGGTGCTGTGGGCCAAGTGGCTGCTGCCTGAGGAAGAAGCCGTTCAGGACCGGCACGACGGCCCGGGGCCCGAGACCGATCAGATCATGACCGCCGCGACCATGCTGACCGGTTTCGATGACACCGGTATCGCGCGCCGCTCGATCATCAAGTCCAGCTTGGGCCTGGCCGGTGGCGCGCTCGCCGCTGTGCCGCTCGTCGCCCTGGTCGGCGCGATGATCAAGAAGCCGAACCGCGGTGCCGGTCAGAGCTTGTTCCACACGCTGTGGGGCGCCGGCGTGAAGATGGTCTACTCCGACGGTCGACAGGTGAGCCCGGACGATCTGCTGCCCGGCGGAATCGCCACGGTGTTTCCCGGTGTCCCCGGTGGCGTGCAGGCCGGCGACTCGCCCACCTTGTTGATCCGGCTACGACCCGGTCAGGTCGTGAAATCGCGCAAGAACCAGGCGAGTTTTCAGTGGGGTGAGTACATCGCGTACTCCAAGATCTGCACGCACGCGGGCTGCCCCGCCTCGTTGTACGAACAGCAGACCGGTCGGTTGCTCTGCCCGTGCCACCAGTCCCAGTTCAACGTGCTCGAGGACGCCAAGCCGGTATTTGGTCCGGCGACCCGCAGTCTTCCGAAGCTCCCGCTGGGGGTCGAAACGATCGACGGCAGGCAGTACTTCGTCGCCAAGGGCGATTTCCCTGAGGCCATCGGGCCGGCATTCTGGGAGCGGCCATGAGTGAGCATCGCAGCGAGCGCCAGCCAGCGAAGAGCGCGGCGGCGATGAGTGAGCATCGCAGTAGTCTGAATGCCCATGCGGACCTGAGAATCGAGGCCCTCTCATGACCGGTTATCCCGTCGAGCGGAAAGACGTGCTCGCCTCATGACCTCCGCCAACGCTCCGACCGTCAAGAGCCCCAAGCGGTTCGACAATCCACGAACCAAGCAGGGCAAGGCCGGCAAGTGGTTCGAGGAAAGGCTCGGCCTGGCCGGCGGCGCCCGCAAGCAGTTGAACAAGGTCTTCCCCGACCACTGGTCGTTCATGATGGGCGAGATCGCGCTGTACTCGTTCATCATCCTGATCCTCACCGGAACGTTCCTGACCTTCTTCTTCGACGCATCGATGGCCGAGGTCCGTTACGACGGCTCGTACGTTCCGTTGGACGGCGTGGAGATGTCGCGTGCCTACGCGTCTACCCTGCACATCTCCTTCGATGTGCGCGGTGGTCTGGTGATGCGCCAGATCCACCACTGGTCAGCTCTGCTGTTCATGGCGTCGATGACGATCCACATGTTCCGGATCTTCTTCACCGGCGCCTTCCGCAAGCCGCGTGAGCTCAACTGGCTGATCGGCCTCGGCCTGATCACGATGGGCCTGGTCGAGGGCTTCGCCGGTTACTCGCTGCCCGACGATCTGCTGTCCGGTACCGGCCTGCGGATCGCAGAGGCGATCGTCCAGTCGATCCCGGTCATCGGGACCTGGGCATCGTTCCTGGTCTTCGGTGCGAAGTTCCCGGGCACCGAGATCATCGGCCGGCTCTACATCGTGCACGTGCTGCTGATCCCTGGCCTGCTGGCCGGTCTGATCGGGGCCCATCTCGGTCTGATCGTCAAACAGAAGCACACCGAGTTCCCTGGCCCAGGTAAGACCGAAGCCACCGTGTCGGGCGAGCGGATGTACCCGACGTACGGCATGAAGGCCGGCGGATTCTTCTTCATCGTGTTCGCCGTTTGCGCCGCGCTCGGTGGTCTGGCGCAGATCAACCCGGTGTGGCTCTTCGGTCCCTACAACCCCGCGCAGGTGTCCTCCGGCTCGCAGCCTGACTGGTACATCGGCTTCCTGGACGGATCAACCCGACTCTTCCCGTCGTGGGAGATCCGCGTCTGGCACCACACCATTCCGCCATTGTTCTGGCCGACGTTGGTGTTGCCTGGCATCTTGTTCTCGCTCGCCGGCGCGTATCCGTTCCTCGAGGCGAAGCTGACCAAGGACCGTGCGCGGCACAACCTGCTGCAACGCCCACGCGACGTCCCGGTCCGCACCGGGCTGGGCGCGATGGCGATCACGTTCTACTCCGTGCTGCTGCTCTCCGGTGGTAACGACCTGATCGCCAAGGCCTTCGACATCTCGCTGAACGCGATGACCTACGCCGGACGTGTCGGCCTGTTCATCGGTCCGCCGCTGGCGTATCTGCTCGCGTACCAGATTTGTCTCGGCCTGCAGCGACATGATCGTGAGGTTCTCGAGCACGGCATCGAAACCGGCATCATCAGGCGGCTGCCCAATGGTGAGTTCATCGAGACCCATCAGCCACTCGGCCCAGTCGACGATCACGGTCATGGCCTGACGCAGTACGCCGGAGCGCCGGTTCCGAAGCGGATGAACAAGGTCCTCGGCAGCCCGCATCGGCGCACGATCCGCGGTTTCTTCGCCCCGGTCCGGGAAAAGGTCGAGATCGAAGCCGAGCTGGCTGCCTTGGCCGAGGCGGAAGAACGCGCCGAGAGCCGTAACAAGGAACTGACCGACTGATCCCACGCACATCCACATCCGAGACGGCAGGGCCGTTCCGTTGTCCGCGTCGCCCGCACTCGAGGTGCTGGTCGACGCGGACAACGTTTTTCCGGTCCGGTTGCAGCCCGTCCTGGATCTGGTCGGCGTACAGCGGCTGAGCTACCGGATCCTCGCCGCCGGCCAGCAGCGTGCTCTGGACCGGCTGCGCTGGCCGACCGGCACCGAACTGCGCCCGGCCGCCGGTTGGCAGCAGGCGGACGTGGTGCTGGCCAGCGGGTACTCCCCCGGCCGTGGGCCGCTGCTGCTGATCACCGGTGACGGCGACTTCGGCCTGTTGGCTGCGAGGCATCCAGGCCCGGTGCTGGTGGTCAGCGGGTCGCCGTCCGGCAGACTCCGCGAGGCCGTGGCGGTGCTCGACCCGGCCGTCGAGGGACTCGCGCCGGTGCAGGACTGGCTCACCGCGGTGGGCTCCGTACCGCCGCCACCGTTGTACACGCCGCGACTTATGCTGCGCGCCCGACAGGCCCCGGACTCGGCCGCGTTCGACGAGCTGTTCGCTGACCCGGAGATGCTGCGTCAGGTGGCCGACGGCGGGCCCATTTCCCACAGCGCCGAGGAACATGCCAAGTCCCAGGACCGCGACATCAGGATGCAGCAACAACTCGGCTTCAGCCTGTTCACGGTGGTACGGCGCAGTGACGAGCGGGTGCTCGGTTTCACCGGTTTGGCTCCCTGGCCGGGCTCGGACGAGATCGAGATCGGCTGGCGGTACAGGCGCCAGTTCTGGGGCGCCGGCTACGCCTCTGAGGCGGCCCGTGCCGCCCTCGGGTACGGCCTGAGTGTCGTGGGACTGCCGAGAATCATCAGCGTCGGCTATTCGGACAACACGGCGTCATTGCGCGTCATGGCCAAGATCGGGATGCATCGCGAGGCCGAGATCGAACTGCATGGCCGGACGGCCTACCGCTACGCGATCGGGGCAAGCGCCAATCAGCGCAGCGGCGCCCGGTTGCCCACGTAGTACTCGAACAGCAGCCCACCCGCGGTCGCCAGGATCAGCAGCACACCGAGGCCGACCAGCCAATATTGCACCAGAACCAAGCCAACCCCAGCCACGCTCGCGGCCAATGCGACCCCGATCGGCCAGTAGCTGCCCGGTGAGAAGAAGCCCAGTTCGCCGGCACCCTCCGCGATCTCGGCATCGTTGCGGTCTTCGGGTCGGGCATCGATGCGGCGCGAGACGAACCAGAAGAACGACCCGCCGAGTCCGCACAGCAGGCCCGACATCACCAACGCCGTGGTGCCGGCAACTTCGACCTGGTGCTTGTCGTGATAGGTCCACCAGCCGTAGACACCGGCGACGACGAAGCAGAACAGCGCGATATACAGGAAGATCCGGGCTTCTGATTTCATGCTGAGCCCCCTGCTAGCTGGACGAGCACAGCTGAGCCGACGAAGCGGCTCGAGTCGTGCGAACGGTGTTGAACGGATGCGTCGTGGTGGCGCACGGGTCCTGGTTGATGGCCCGCAATGCCTTCTGCTGGCGAGCCGGATCGGAGGATCCACCCGCGGCCAACGCGTTCAGGTAGGACTGGTAGTCCGCACTGCTGACTATCCGTACCTCGAAGTTCATCTGCGAGTGATACGTCCCGCACAGCTCCGCGCACCGGCCGACGTAGTGACCGATCTGGGTCGGCGTGAACTCGAACTGGTTCGGGTGCTTCGGCGTGCCATCGGCATTGCTGCCGTACGGGATCACGTCGCGTTTGAAAAGGAATTCCGGCACCCAGAACGAGTGGATGACGTCCTTGCTGACCTCGACGATGCGCACCGTCTCGTTGACCGGGAGCACCAGGATCGGGATCTCGGTGGAGCTGCCCACGGTCGACACCGGTTGGCCGCTTGCACCGTCGGGCTGGCCGGTAACGGGGTCATTGCCGCTGTAGGTCTTGTCCTTGTACTCGAATTGCCAGTTCCACTTGAACGCGTCGACCTGCACCGTGGTGTCTGGCTTGGCCGACAGCTTGTCGACGTAGTTCTCATCGACGGCGGTGAAGTAGAACAAGCCCGCGATGATGACGAATGGTGCGATGGAATAAGCGATCTCGATCGGCAGGTGGTACTTGGTCTGCTTCGGGAGGACGTCGTCCTTCTTGCGGTATCGGGCACATACCCAGAAGATCAGGCCCCACACGATGGCGCCCACGATCAATGCCGTCACCGAGGACCACGTCCACAGGGTGCGCATCCGCTCGGCCTGCTTGGTAACGCCGGTGGGCCAGCCGAACCGGAGCTTGAGTTCGATCTCGTGGGCAGAGCAGCCGGTGAGCAACACGGCAGATCCTGCGAGCATCCCGAACCGAGTCAGATGGGACCGGAACTTGCGCTGCACGGGCTTCAACCGCCTTCCTCACACAACACCGTTCGAGCTACGTTCGAGCTGCCACTGCAAAGCCGATTGGAGCCTATCGGACGAGGTCGGAACCGACGGGCAGGGGTGCCGATCGAAACACCCGAACCACGGACGCGGGTACTAGCGTCGGGGGCGTGCCATCGTCCCGCTCTGACGCCGCTGCCGCTTCGGCGACCTACTTCGACGCCGCCGCGGGGCTACCGCGGCATCCGGCCGCGACCGAGGCGATGCTGGCCGCGACCGAGGAGGGCTGGGCCGACCCATCCCGACTGACCGGGCCAGGCCGACGCAGTGCGCTGCTGTTGAATGCGGCCCGGGAAGCGGTAGCGGACACGCTCGCGGTGCGCCCGGACGAGGTCAGCTTCGTCCCCTCCGGCAGCCACGCCCTGCATCTGGCGGTATTGGGCAGCGTCGCGGGCCGAGCGCGGTTCGGTGATCGCCTGGTGCACTCAGCCGTCGAGCATTCCGCGGTCTTCAAGGCTGCCGACTGGCATAGCGATCACGGCGGCACGGTCGAGGTGATCGGAGTAGACGAAACCGGCCGGGTAGACGTCGATTTGTTCGTCCGCGCGGCGTCGGGGCAGACCTCGGGGCGGCCGGCGGCGGCTGCAGTGCTGCAGGCAGCCAACCACGAAGTCGGTACCCGGCAACCGGTCGCCGAGGTCGCCGACTTGTTGGCCGACACCGGCGTGCCACTGGTGGTCGATGCCGGCCACGCGCTGCTCTATGACGACCCGTCGTCGCTCGCGCAGGTTCCGGTGTTCACCGCAGACGCCCGGCTCTGGGGTGGCCCGGCGGGGGTAGGCGTGCTGGTCGTTCGAGGCGGCGTTCGGTGGCGCTCACCGTTCCCGGCGGACGAGGCTGAATTCGGGCGTTCGCCCGGTGTGCCCAGCGTGCCTGCCATTGTCGGCGCCGCCGCCGCGTTGCGTGCCTTTCGGGTCAGGCGGGTGGCCGAGGCAGCCCGGTTGGCAGCCCTCGTCAATCAAGTCCGCGAGCGGGTTCCCACGGCTGTGCCGGACTCGGTGGTGCTCGGTGATCCATCAAACCGGCTGCCACACCTGGTGACGTTCTCCTGCCTGTACGTCGACGGCGAGGCTCTGTTGACCGCACTGGATCGGCACGATTTCGCCGTCTCGTCCGGGTCGTCGTGCACCTCAGACACCCTGACGCCATCGCACGTACTGGTCGCAATG
>DASXHV010000099.1:0-21433 GCA_036488285.1 Jatrophihabitans sp.
CGTCCGCGGTGGCGGGCAGCAACACCGGCAGCGGCGCACCCGACACGCTGACCTGTCCACACAACGCCCCCGCCGCCGCTACCCGGCCCGCCGCGTCGGAAGGCGAGATCCGCAACATGCTCATCAGCAGGTCCTTGGTCGAGGCCGGACCCAACCGGCCCGCCAACCCACGCCGCTGCACGCTCGCGACCTGGGCGATCATGGCGGCGTGCAGCTGCCGCGCCAGTTGTTCCAGGGCACGCAGCTCGGTGAGTTGGTCGGCATCAGACAACCGGTCCGGATCCTGCTCCAAGTAGGCAGACACGGCGGATTGCAGCTCGACCAGGCCGGCCGAGCTGACTCCCGAATGCAACGCCGCCATGATCAGAAACCTACCCGCGACTACTGACAACAATCGTCCGACCCGGCAGCTACTTTGCCCCTACCAACAAAGGCCGTTACAAGATCGAGATCTCCGGTACTGGGCCGACGCGGACACGCCACCGCAGGCATCGCGCAACCACGCTGGATCAGCAGTCGACAGCTCAACCGAGGAGAACGAAACTCCCATCGTCGCTGCGTCTTTCGTATTTGGCCTTTACCATTACGCTCCGGCCGCTGGCTCGGTACGCCGCGCAGGGAGTTCTGCGGTCCGTGGAACCCGATGCCCGGACCTGGCGATGAAATGTCCATCTTCGGCCTGCGCACACACCGCCCGCGCCGCAGCGACCCGACCCGCCGCGTCGGAATTCGAGATCCGCAGCATCGACACCAGCAGATCCTTGCTCGACGCCGGACCCAACCGCCCCGCCAACCCACGCCGCTGCAGCTTCGGCGACCTGTCCGATGCCGGCAGCCGTGAGCTGGCGGGCCAGCCGCTCCCGCTCACGGACCGAGGCCAGCAAATCCGCATCAGACAGGCACCCGAGATCCTGCTCCACCAACGCCGACAGCGCAGCATCCACCCCGACCAACCCGGCCGAGTTGACTCCCGAATGCAACGCCTCCATGATCAGAAACCTACCCTGGACCACTGACAACAACGTGGGTCCAGACAGCCACTTTGCCCATACCAACAAGCGCTGTTACAAGATTGAGATCTCCGGCGGTGGGCCGACGCGGACACGCCACCAAAGACTTCGCGCAACCACGCTGGATCACCAGCCGACAACACGACTCGGCCGAAGCGCGACTCCCGTCGTCGCTGCGTCTTTCGCTTTTCATATTGGAACCGCAAGCCCGACCAACCCGGCCGAGCTGACTCCCGAATGCAACGCCTCCATGATCAGAAACCTACCCGCGACCACTGACAAGGACGCCAGACCCGACAGTCACTTTCCCCATACGAACAAGGCCTGTCACAAGATCAAGATCTTCGACGCCGGCGCCGCTACGAACACGCCACCAATAGTCGCGTAACCATGCTGCGTCACCAGCCGACAGCTCAATCGAAGAGAACGAAGCTGCCCTCGTCGCTGCGCCTTTGGTCTTCTATGCGCCTTGAAACTCCGGTCTCGACCGGTGAAACCGGTGTCTCACGGCGCAAATCGCGGTCGCCCGCACATGCGATGGAGGCCTGCCCGCAGCGGTGTGGGCAGGCCTCCATCGGGCCAAGAAGCAGTCGGGCCGAACTCAGTTCTTGAGGCTGATCAGGGACTGCAGAACCTCGTCAGAGGTGGTGATCACACGCGAGTTGGCCTGGAAGCCACGCTCGGAGATGATCAGGTTGGTCAGCTCGCCGGCCAGGTCGACGTTCGACATCTCCAGGTAGCCAGCAGTCAGGCTGCCGCGCCCGCCGCTGTCCGGAGCGCCGATCTGCGCTGCGCCGGAGTTGGTGCTGACCTGGTACTGAGTGTCGCCGACCTTGGTGAGGCCGCCGGGGTTCGCGAACGTCGCGACGGCGATGGTGCCGAGCGGAACCGTGACGCCCGTGGTGTCGACAGCATTGACAACACCCTGCGGCGAGATGCTCCAGGACTTGTACGTGCCGCCGCTGAGGGCGGACAGGTTCAGGTTGCCACCGGCTGCATCCTGGACGACCGAACCGTCCGGCGCGGTCAGGTGACCGCCCGCATCCAGCTGGAACGAACCGGCGCGGGTGTAGCTCTGCTGGCCGTTCTTGGCTACGACGAAGAACCCGTCACCGTTGAGCATCAGGTCCGAGGTCCGACCGGTGTACTGGTTGGATCCCTGCGTGAAGTTGGTTTCGGTGCCGGCCAGCTGAACGCCGAGGCCGACCTGCATCGGGTTGGTGCCACCGTTGGCGCCAGGGGCGCCGGCACCGGCGATGGTCTGGCTGAGCGTGTCCTCGAACACCGTCGACGAGCTCTTGAATCCGGTGGTGTTGACGTTGGCGATGTTGTTCGACGTGACGTCGAGCATCTGCTGGTGGGCACGCAGACCCGAGATACCGGTGAACAGTGAGCGAAGCATGGTTTTCTCCTGACTGGATTGGGTTTTCGAAGGTCGTTGAATCGTGGTGCGAGCCGGCTACGTACCGGCGGCGAGAACTTGTTGAATCTGGCTCAGACTGACGTCAGCGTTACCGACCTTCAGCGTCGGATCCGGAGTCGAGATGGTCGCCGCCGAGACCACTCCGGTGATGGATGTGCCATCCGGCCCGAGATAGCTCACGGTCTTGCCGACCAAGCTGCCCGCCGTCTGAGCGCGCTGTGCGGTGAGCATGTTGGTCGTCGCCGTCGCGTTCGCCTCCATGGTTTGCACCTGCGTGAGCGTTGCGGTCTCGTTCATGAACGACGAGGTGTCCACCGGCTTGCTCGGGTCCTGGTATTGCAGTTGGGCAACCAGCAGCTGCAGGAACGCCTGCGAGCTGAGCTGGGTGCTATCGGTAGCGGTCTTGGTTGGATCCTGCACAACGGCGGTGCCGGTTGCCCAGGTGTTGGAGGTCCCGCTGGTAGCAGCGGCGGTCGGATTGGTCATGATTCTTCCTCTCGGTGAGAGCGGTTCAGAGCCATCGATCCACCCCACTGGCCGATGTTGATAGGCGCGCCATCGAATGACTTGCCGGTTCACTGTCGCGCTCGTGGTGACTGGCCGCCTGGTGCCCCGGGCCACCGCCCGCCGCTTGCTGAGCCTGCGAACGGTGCTGGCCCGCGAAGCTGTTCGCCGCATTCGTGTCCAGCGACAACGCGACGTCGGTCAGCCCGGCGTTGTTCAGTTCGGTGTGTAGCTCGCCCAGCGAGGCACGCAAGGTTTCCCTTGTGGCGTCTGAAGAACTGGCCAGCGCAACGCTCATCGCGCCGCCTCGGATACGTACCTCGACGTTGACCGGACCGAGGTCGTCAGGATGCAAGGAGATGATGACCCGGTGGGTACCGTCGCCGCCGGCGCGCAGAGCGAGTACGGGAGCTGCGAGCTGCTGGTGCAACGGTTGCGGAACGTCGGGCTGTGAGCTTCCGGCCAGCCCGGACGGCGTTGTCACGGACGGCGTTGTCACGGCCGACACTGGGACGGCGGCCGGTGTGGCGACCGCGCCGGAGGCGGCGAGCGCGTTGCCGGCCTGGGGGTCGGCGACGGGCTGATTGCCTTGCTGGGCGCCGTGTTGATCAGGACTCTCGGACCT
Source organism: Jatrophihabitans sp. (assembly GCA_036488285.1). Classification (GTDB taxonomy): domain Bacteria; phylum Actinomycetota; class Actinomycetes; order Mycobacteriales; family Jatrophihabitantaceae; genus Jatrophihabitans_A. The sequence goes on from DASXHV010000099.1 coordinate 3,563, forward strand.
GGTCCCGGCCGCGGATGCCAGCGCCTGAACCGCCAGCGAACCGAGTTGGGGGGTTGAACCGTTGTCCGATTGGGCCGGACTGGTTGGGGCTTGCTGCGCGCCGGACACGGCTCCGTTGCCGTTCGTGGTGCTGCCGAGCGCAATCCCGGCAGAGGCCACGACGCCCGACCGAATCGAGGCATCGGCCAGGGCCGGCGAAGCGGTGTCGGCTGCCCCAAGGCCAACCGACGACGTTGTCGCGGCAGACGCTGCAGTGGCTGTGGCTGTGGCTGTGGCTGTGGCTGTGGCGGCAGACGCTGCGGCGCTGGTCGCTGCCGAGCCGGGTACCGCCGGTTGAACACCCGCTGCCGACGAAGCTGCCGCCAGCGTTGTTCCGGTCTGCGCCGGCATCGTGCTCGGTAGTGCGACGCCAGTCGTGTCGGGACCGGCCGCCGGCCGGCCATTGGTGAGCGGTACCGGGGGAGTCGTGGTGGCCGGCACCAGTGAGCCGAGCAACGCGGCTGCCGCCGATTCCGCCATTGCTAGGGAGCCGGTCGAGCCGGTCGAGCCGGTCGAGCCGGCACCGGAGTCAGCGTTGTCGCTGGACGATGAGTGCTTGCCCGCGCCGGAACCGCCGGTCGTCCCCGAACCTTTGGCACCCCCGGCAGAGCCGGACGATGGCGAAGCACCCGCCAGGAACTGGGCGAACGCTTGCGCGCCGCCCTGACCAGCATCGGCGCCATTGACGTCGGCGGACCCGTCACTGGTAGCAGTCGACGACGCGGCAGGCGGCGCAGCCGGTGCCGGACCAGCCATGATCGACATCGGCATCACACACCCCCTGCCATCAAACCGGTGATCTTCTTGACGTAGTTTTGCGTTTCGGTATAAGGCGGAACGCCCCCGTACTGGTCCACCGCGCCCGGGCCGGCGTTGTACGCGGCCAATGCCAAGGGGACGGATCCGTACTTGTGCAGATAGCTGCCGAGCAGCTTCGAGGCACCCTGTACGGCTTGCGCCGGATCCCATGGATTGACGCCGAGGCCGGCAGCGGTGCTGGGCATCAACTGCATAAGACCCTGTGCGCCGGCCGGACTGACCGCCTGGGCGTTGCCACCCGATTCGGTCTGCGCCACGGCGGCAAGCAGCCCGGACGGGAGTCCCTGCTGTTTCTCGTTCTGGGCGAACAGCGCGGAATACTGCGCCAACGCCGCGCTGGTCGCACCGGACGTCGGGGCCGCATTGATGGAGCCGGTTGACGCAGCGGTGCCGGCGGCATCGGTGCCGACGATCCGGCGGATACTCGCGGGGGTCTCGTACACGCTTTGGATCTTGACGTTCTCGCCAGGCTGCGGTGCCGCGATCATCATGTTGTTGCCGAGGTAGATCGCAACATGTTCGGCCGGGCTTCCGAAACCGAGGATGTCTCCGGGCTGGGCATGCGCGAGGTCGGGAACGGCCGTTCCGGTTTTGGCCTGGTCCCAGCTCAACCGCGGCAGCGTGATACCCAGGTCCCCGTAGGCCTTCTGCACCAACCCCGAGCAGTCGAGCCCGGACGCGGTGGTGCCGCCGAAGACGTAGGGCACGCCGAGATACTTCTTGGCCGACGCGACGATGTCGTTGCCGGTCACCGAACCGGACTGCGGCTGAGTCGCGGTGCTGGAGTCCGTACCGACACCGGCCAGCGTGCTGGCGAAATCGGTGGCACTCGTTGCCGACGTCGTCGAAGCGGTCTTGGCGGTGTTGACGAACTGGGGGAGCACCGACTGGATCTGCGCGATCCGGGCGAGCACCTGATCGATGTTGGCGATGCCGGTGGTCATCCGAACCTCCGCTGCGACGAGCGGCCGTGCCGGGTGACCGTCTGGTCGTCCATCTCGCGCTGAGCGTTGCTGAGGGTCTTTGCCCGTTCCTCGGCGAGCTCGCGTTCGGCGAGCTTCTCCACGCTGCGCCGGTCACGCGAGGCCGCAGTCAGATCGTTGACCGTACGAGCATGCCGGGCCCGGGCGAACGTTGCCCGATGGACGGAGGCGGCGTGCGTCGCCGCAGCAGCCTGCCGGGCGGCCGTCGAGGCCAGGAACGCCTGCGCCGATTCGGTACCGGCGACCTCCATCGATTCGATTCGCGCAGTCTCATTGACCACATCTTGTTCGGCCAGGTCAGATTCCCGCTGGGCTACTGCGGCCTGCAGCGCCGCCACGTCCTCGGCAGCCTGTCGGGCCTTCATCATGGTGGGGATCCACCGCCGCGGGCTCATGCGACACCACCAAGTAGTGCAGCCAGATCTGACCACGCCTCGTCGGTGGTGGTGGTTTCATCCATACCCTGCTGCAGAAACGGCTCCAGAGCCGGCCACAGCGCAAGCGCCCGGTCGGCACGGGGATTCGTCCCGGTGACGTAAGCACCGATTTCCACCAGCTCCTTCACATCGCGACGCGCAGCCATCAGCTGACGGGTCTCGCGCGCCAATGCGCGCTGCGTCGCATCGGTCACGGCGGGTGCCACCCGGGACACCGACTCCAAGACGTCGATGCTGGGGAAGTGGCCTGCTGTTGCCAGTCGACGATCGAGGACGATGTGGCCGTCCAGGATCGAACGTGCGGTGTCGGCAACCGGCTCGTTGTGATCCTCGCCTTCGACCAACACCGTGTAGAGGCCGGTGATCGAACCGTTCTCACCACCACCGGCCCGTTCCAGCAGCCGCGGCATCATGGCAAACACCGATGGCGGGTAGCCGCGGGAAGCGGGCGGCTCGCCGGCCGACAGGCCGATCTCGCGCTGCGCGGTCGCCAGCCGGGTGACGGAGTCCATCAGGAGCAACACGTCGGCACCGGTGTCACGGAACCACTCAGCGATCCGGGTCGCGACGAATGCCGCGCGCAGCCGCACCATCGGCGGCTGGTCGGAGGTGGCAACCACCACGACTGCGTTCTGCAGACCTTCGGCGCCAAGGTCGTTGTCGAGGAATTCCCTTACTTCACGGCCACGTTCTCCGATGAGCGCTACCACGGTGATCTGCGCGGACGTGCCCCTGGTGATCATCGACAGCAGGCTCGACTTACCGACGCCGGAGCCGGCGAAGATGCCGATCCGCTGGCCGCGTCCGACGCTGATCAGGGTGTCGATGGCACGTACCCCCATCGTCAGTGCCCGGTCCACCCGCTGTCGCGACAAGGCCGCCGGCGGCGCATGGTCCACGCTGACGTGTGTCAGCCCGGACGGCAGCGGGGAACCGTCCAGCGGACGACCGAGCCCGTCGAGCACCCGGCCACGCAGCGCGTCTCCGACTGAGATCCGCAGCGGGCCGCCGGTGTTGACGGCGCGCATGCCGTTGCCGATCCCGTTCATCTCGGCCAGTGGCAGGCAGGTGCACACGTCACTGTCCACGGCCACCACCTCAGCCAATGTGGTCGCGGAGCCTTCGCCGAGTTCGAGCAGGTCACCGATCCGGGCGGTGATCCCCGTGACGGTCACCGACAGGCCCAGCACTCGTGACACCTGGCCGTTTCGGATCGGCGCGGCAGCTGCGCACAATTCGGCCGTCATCGACCGCAGGCGATCGGACAGGCTCGCGGTATCTGGGGCAACGGTAAGAGTCATCGCGTTCATGCCTCGAGGTGATCCCGGACGCGCTGGATGCCGGCGGCCAGTCGGGCGTCGATGGTGCTCGCGCCGCAGTGGCCGATCGCGTCGCCGACCGCGAGCGAGACGTCCGGCTCGAGGATCACCTGGCGGCCGTGGGTGGCATTGATCCCCTCGAGCAGCGCGGGCAGTTCTCCGGTGCCCAACTCAGCGTAGAGATCGGCATTGATCCGGATCCGGACCTCTTCCCGCTCCGGCGCCAGGCTCAGTACCCGAGCGACGGCGGCACGCGCGGCCTCGTCGGTTTGGAGCAGTTCCCGTCCGACCAGGGCCTGCGCAATCTCCACGGCGGCAGCAAGGATCTGGTCCTCGATCTCGACACTCTGCGGTGCAGCGGCCGCCTCCACTTGGTCGGCGGCGGAGGCGATCGCGCTCAGCGCCGACCGCAACGAGTCTTCGCGCAAGGCGGCGAACCGAGTGTTGGCCTCGTGGGCTTCGACCTGCTGGGTCAGCAACGATTCGCGTGCCTCACGCAGGCCCTGTGACCAGCCGTGTGCGTAGCCGACCGCCGCCGCTTGGGAACGGGACTGACTCAGCAGCGAGTCCGGGATCGAACTCGCGCCGGCCGCCTCGAAGTTCATGACCTCAGGCAACGAACTCGTCCTCCGCGCCACGCCGGACGATGATCTGGCCGTCTTCCTCCAGCTGCCGGATCACTCGGACCACTTCGGTCTGAGCTTCCTCGACGGCCTGCACGCGAACCGGGCCGAGCAACTCGATCTCCTCGGCAAGCGACTCGCCGGCCCGCTCGGACATGTTCTTCATGACCTTGTTGCGCACCACTGCAGCCACGCCCTTGAGCGCGATCGCGAGCTGGGCGACCTCTACCTGGCGCAGCACCAACTGCACCGCGCGGTCGTCGAGATTGACCACGTCCTCGAAGACGAACATCCGGCTGCGGACCTCGTCGGCCAATTCCGGGTTGCGCTGTTCCAGGCCTTCCAGGATCAGCTTCTCAGTGCCGCGATCGGCGCGGTTGATGATCTCCACCAACGGCTGGACGCCTCCGACTGCCGACAGGTCCGCCGGTACCAGCATCGTCGACATGCGTCGCTCCAAGCTGGCCTGTACCTGCTGGATGACCTCGGGGGAGGTGCGGTCCATGGTGGCGATGCGGTGTGCCACTTCGGCCTGCAGATCAGATCCAAGGCCGCCCAGCACCTTCGAGGCCAGCGGTGCCGGAACGTGCGCCAGTACAAGGGCAATCGTCTGCGGGTGCTCGTCGGACAGAAAGCTCAACAGCTGTCGCGAGTCAGCGTTCTGCAGGAATTTGAACGGCATGTCGAACAGGTTGCTGGACAGCCGCCCCATGATCTCGGATGCGCGCTGTTCGCCGATTGCCGCGGTCAGAAGCTCGCGTCCGGCCTCGATGCCGCCGGCCATCGTTGGAGAGTCCGACGCGAGTGCGCCGAATTCACGCAGCACAGCGGCCGACAGGGCCGGCGCGACGTCGCGGGCACGCGCGATCTCGGCGGCGAGTTCCTCCAGTTCGGTGTCGCGCATCTGCGACAGCACTCGGGCTGATGACCGCCGGTCCATCTGCAGGATCAGGATTGCGGCCTTGCGTCGTCCGCTCATGGCACGCAGCATGTCCGCGGTCGGATCGGAGTCGGCCATGACGGCGGGGGCGATGGACGTGACCGTTGCGAGTGTTTCTTCCATGACGATCAGTTCTCCTTCGCGTTGAGCCAGTTGCGCAGTAACCGCGCGACCTCGGCGGGATCGTTGTCGGCGAGTTCGGACAGTTGCTGTTGCCGGTGGGCGGCTTGCTGGGCCTCACGGCCCTTGGCCGGCACGATGTCCTCCGGGGCAGGTGGCAGCGAACCGGGATCGTCACGCAGCGTCGAGAGGAAAGCATCGAGGTCGTCTTGCGGGTCGTCCTCGCCCTTGCGGCGACGACTGGCGATGAAGGTCGCCACCACGATGATGACCACCAGGAGAATGACGCCGCCGGTCTTGACCATCGACATCATCGCGGCGCTTTGCTTGCTTGCCGCGATGGCTGCGGATGCCTTGGCAGCTGCTTTGTTCGCCGCGTCAGCGGCGGTGGTGTCGAAGGGTGCGACCTCCACGGAGATCGTGTCGCCTCGTTTGGGGTTCAGGCCGACGGCCGCAGCCACCAAGCTCTTGATCTGAGCCTGGTCCACCTGGCTGGAGTTCTTGTCCAGCAGCACCGCGATGCTGACCGAGCGCACATTTCCCGGTGCGGTGGTGGTGTTGGTGGTCTGATCGCCGACGGCGTTGTCCCTGGTGATCGCGCTGTTGGAGTAGGCGCCGCCGGTGGAGCTGCTCACCTTCGGCGTCGCTGAGTTGGCTCCCAGCGCACCGCCTCCGGCGCTGGCACCGGCGCCGGGGCCGTAGGCCTCGCCCGAACTCTGCTCCGAGAGCGGCGGAACACCACTGGCGTAGGTGTAGGTGTGCGAGTTGATGGTGCTCTTGTCGAAGTTGAGGTCCGCGATGGTGGAAACCTGCGAGTGGCCGGGGCCGACCAGCTTGTCGACGATCGACTGTGCCGAGTTGTTCAACTGCTGCTCGTATTGCTGCGTCATCTGTGCGCGGTCGCTGCTCACTGTCAGCCCACCGGCGGTTCCGGCGGCCGAGAGCACGTGACCATTGGAATCGGACACGCTGACCTGATCGGCCGTGAGGGACGGCACCGAGGATGAGACCAGGTTGATCACCGACTGGACCTGTGCGCTGGCCAGCTGGGTGCCGGGCGTCGTGGTGATCAGGACCGATGCGGTCGGCTTCTGGGTACCGTCGTCGAACACGGTCTGTTGCGGGATGGCCAGGTGCACCGCGGCGTCGGCGACACCGTTGATGGACTTGATGGTCTTGTCCAGCTCACCTTCGAGTGCGCGCTGGTAATCGACCTGCTGCTTGAACTCCGAGGTCGTGATGCCTTCCTTGTCGAGCAAGCTGTAGCCGGTGCTGCCGGAGGAGGGCAGGCCGGCCGAGCTCATTGTCAGGCGCAGGTTGTAGACCTGCTTCTGCGGGACCAGGATCTCGGTGCCGTTGGCGGCCAGCTGGTAAGGCGTCTTGGTGGTGTTCAGCTTGTCGATGATCGAGCTGGCATCGCTCGGCGCGAGGTTGGTGAACAGCGGCGCGTAGTCGGGCTTGGATGCCCAGCTGGAGAACAGGTAGCCGCCCACACTGAGTGCCAGGATGGCGGCGATGGTGACCGCCTTCTGTCCGGGCGTGAAGGCGAGGAAACCACGCCAGAACCGCTGCGCTGTCTCGAGAGCTTTGTCTTTCACGCTTAGGCCTGCATTCCCATGATCTGGTTGATGGCGTCGACGCCCTTAGTGCGAAGCGTGCTGGCCAACTCGGTCAGCAGCGAAGCCTGGGTGGCGGCGATGGTGTAGTCGTGTACGTCGGTCAGGTCACCGGTGGCAGCCTTCACGGCGAGGTTGTCTGCCTTGCTCTGTGCCGAGGACACGGCGTCAAGACCTTGGCCGAGTACGGATGCGAAGCTGCTGCCGCCGGTGGCACCGGAAGCGCCAGTTGCGCCAGCGGCCGAAGTCGGTGCAGTGGGAGGCGTCGGCAGGGCAGCCGACAGCGCGCTGATCGCGGGAATCGTCATGTGTTATCGGGTCTTTCCGATGTCGATGGCGTCTTGATAGGTCTGGCGGGCGCGGTCGACCACGGCGGCGTTGGCTTGGAAGCCGCGCTGCGCCATGATCAGGTTGCCCATCTGCTCGCCCATGTCGATGTCGGGCAACCGCACGTAACCCTGGGCGTCTGCCAGCGGGTTGGTGGGTTCGTAGGTGAGCCGTCCCGTCGCGCTGCCCTGCGGCAATGCGGTGACCTCGACCCCGCCGCCGACGGCGCTGGCGCTGCCGCCCACTGCCTGGGCTTGGACGTACTGGGCTTGAAAGGCCGGGCCGGACGTGGGTCGAACGGTGTTGATGTTGGCGACGTTGTTGGCCAGCACGTCGATCCAGGTCCGGAAGGCCGTCAGGCCGCTGCTGGAGATGTTGATCGCCGAGAAGATGGACATCGCGCTCAGCCCTTGATCACGGTGTCGAGGAGACCGAACTTTGCGCTCATCGCGCCGCTCAGCAACGAGTACTGCAGCTGGGTCTTCTCGTCGGTGAGGGTCTCGGTGTCGAGATTGACGTTGTTGCCGTTGGCGGTGGCGCCATCGGTCGAAACGGCCTGGCTGATCGTCGCCTGGCTCGGGTCGCCGGCGGCGACCGCGGCCCGCAGGCTGTCCTCGAAGGACACCGTGCCGGCCTTGAAGTTGGGTGTTTCGATGTTGGCAATGTTGTTGGCGCTGACCCGCTGGCGTGTCGACAATGCCGACAGTGCGGTTTGCAAGGTCACCGAGGTGATGTCGTCGAGCACGAAACGAAACCTCCGTCAGTCGGGGTTTCGCCAGTCCATGGCGGGCAGGTGAGCTAGTCCGTGCTCGATGCTTCCTATCGGCGCCGCTCGCAGAGAGTTAAGTCTTGGTTACTTTGAATAACGAATGCGAAGAATCAGGCGCTGCGATCGAGGTACATCGGGTGCTGATCGGACGGTCCGCCGTCGGAGCTCAGGCGCAATTGGTTGCTCACCGAGGTCATGGCCGTGACGAGCTCCGTTTGCAACTGCAGCTGCCGTTCGTGCACCGACTTGGCTCGGTCGCGAAGTTCGGCCGGCAGCGGCGGCAGGTTCAGCTGCCGCAGATCGACGGCGCGCTGGGCGGCGAAGCGCTCGAAGTCAAACCCGTTGCGCGCTTGGAGCAACTCCTCGGCCTCGGCTGCGGCAGCCTCGCACTCGGCAAGTACCTGCTCCCAGCTCGGCCGGTCTCCGAGCGACATTTCCTCAGCCCACCCACGCGATGGCCGAGCCGGCCGGGGCTGTGGAGTTCTCTGCATTGTTCGTGGCAGCTGTCACGGAGGCAGCCTCGTCCCAGGTGTTACGCAACTCGGTGGTGATCTCGGTGATGGCAGTCAGTCGCTCCACGTCCCCCTCGGCGTTGACCGAGATCAGTTCCCTGAGCAGGAAGGAGTACAGCGATGCCAGATCCTTGCCGCCCGGCCACAGTTCGGTGCGCAGGCTCGAGAGCAACTCGGCGATGATCTGCTGGGCGTGCAGCAGGTGGGGAGCTGCCTCGAAGCGGGCGTTCCGCTCGAAGGCATCGGCCGCTCGTCGCAGGTCGAGGCCCAGCCGGTCATAAAGCATGACGATCAGCCGCGCGGGAGTTGCGGTGCTGACCGTGTCGGTCAGGTAGCGCAGTCGGGCTCCGCTGGTGGCCACGTGTTCATCTCCGGTTTCGGTGGGTGGGGCTGGCATTCGGATCGGCTGTTCACGTCGGTGGCTGGCTTCGGTCACTTCGTCGTCGTGGTGGTACCCGTCTGGCTGGCGAACATCTGGGTCAGATACGAGGACTGGGATTGCAGCTTGGACAGAGCAGCCTCCATGGCCGCGTATTTGGCCTGCAGGCTGGTCTTCTGGTCAGCAAGCTTGGAGTCCCAGTCCGAGATCTGCTTGTTCAGCGAGGTGATCTGGGTGTTGTCGGTGTTGATCAGCTGGGTGAGGGAGCCGGACGTGGTATCCGTCGCGTTGAGTCCGACCGAGCTGTATCCGGTCGCGAGAGCGTTCTGCACCATCGACTGCACCGATGAGGGATCCTTCGCGTACGAGGCAGCGAAGGCGTTGGCGTCGAAGGTCAGGCTTCCGGTCGAGGTGAGTCCGACGCCGGCAATGCTGTAGGACTGCCCGCTCGCGCCGGCGCTGACCACGCTCAGCATCTTCTGAGTGAGGCCTTCCAGGGTCGGATCGCCGGCGAGCACCGCTCCTTGAGCCGTCGCGGACCCGATCGTGCTCAGCGCGTCGTTGGTTGCGGTGACCAATGCGTTCGTCGCGTTGGAGATGCTGGTCGCATTAGCCGCCACCGACACTGTGGCATCGGAGACGACTTTGCTGACCGTGAACGTGACGCCGGGGATGGCGTCGGTGAACGTATTGGTGTTGCTCGTCAGCGTGTACGCGCCGGGGCTGGTACCGCCCACCGTTACGGAGGCGTCCTGCGCCGAGACCAGCGTGTTCGGGGTTCCGTCGGTCAAGCCGCTGATGCTGAAGGTGTTCTGCGCGCCGGTGCTCGTCGAGCTGAACTGCAGCACTGTGCCCGAGCCGGTGTTGATCACCGATGCGCGGATGCCCAGCGAGGCTGAGTTGATGGCCGAAGCTACGTCGGTGGCCGAGCTACCGGTCAACGCCAGGTGGGTGGGCACGCCGGCAACGGTGAGGTCCAGACCGGTCGCGGTCGAGGCCGCGTTGGTGGGGTCTGCCACGGCGAGCGTGCTGGTCTGCGCGCGTGCGACCTGCGTGACGGAGAACGTCGTCGCGGTGCCGGCCAGCGCATTCGACGATCCGTTCGCCACGATGGACGGATCGGAGGAGGTCGCGGTCGTCGCGCCCCAGGTGCTGGCGAGCGCGAGAGCGTCGGCGGCCGATTTCACCGCGGCCATCTTGGTGTTGATCGTCTGGTAGATCGAAAGCTGGGTCTGTACGTTGCCGAGCTGGTTCTTCAGCGCCGTCTGTGGCCCGGCGGCAACTGTCATGAGCTGGGTGATGAGCGATGTGGTGTCGATACCCGAGGCAAGGCCAGAGACGTTGAACGCCGTCACGGCTGTCTCCTCTCCGTCGATGCTCGATGGTGCTGATCAGGGCAGGGCGTGCTGAAAGGTGTGTGGCGCGGTGGACAGGTTCATCCACCGCGCCACACACCTGCGGAGCGGGTGAACTACTGCAGCAGCTTCAGGATCGACTGCGGCGCGGAGTTCGCCTGAGCCAGAACCGAGGTAGCGGCCTGGGACAGGATCTGTGCTTGTGTCATCTTGCTGACCTCGGTGGCCAAGTCGGCGTCCGTGATGTTCGAACGCGAGGCGGTCACGTTGGTGATGGCGGTCTGCAGGTTCGAGACCGTGTAGTTGAGCTGGTTCTGAGTAGCACCGATGGTCGCCCGAGCGGTCGATACTGACTGCAGAGCGGTGTCCAGAGCAGACAGCACCGTGGTGGAGTTGAAGCCCGACGCAGTAACGTCCACCGCGCCGCCGCCGGAGGCGGAAGAGTTGACACCCAGGCCGGAAGCCGAGAACGAACCGGCACCCGAAGCGCCCGTCAGGTTCAGAGCAATGGTGTCGCCACCGTTTGCGCCGACCTGGAAGGCGCCGTTGTACTTGCCGTCGAGCAGCGACTTGCCACCGAAGGCGGTCTTGCTGGCGATGCTGTCCAGCTGGTTGCTCAGCGAACCCAGCTCCTGCTGGATGTCCTTGAGCGAGTTGGTGTCCTGGGTGCCGGAGTTGGACGCCTGCACGACCAGGGTGCGCATCCGCTGAAGGACCTGCTGGCTGGTGCCCAGCGCGCCGTCAGCGATCTGAGCGACGTTGATGCCGTCCTGAGCGTTGGAGACAGCCTGGGTGAGACCGTTGATCTGGCTGGTCAGACCCTGGCTGATGGCCAAGCCCGAGGCGTCATCTGCCGCCTTGTTGATGCGCAGGCCGCTCGACAGCTTCTCGATCGCGCTGGCCATGTTGGACTGGTTGTTCTGCAGGTTCTGGTATGCCGTCAAAGACGACACGTTGGTGTTGATGCGAAGACTCATTGTGCTCTCCTCCTGAGATCCGAGTCTGTGGTGTGCCCTGCTATCCGGGCAGCCGCCCCGTCCGTGGGTTGGCAACTGTCTGTTCGGCGACCCGGCACCAGACTTGAGCAAGATCCACAGACTTTTCCGACTGCACCCACGCCGGCCCCTGTTCAGATGTGCTGTTGGCATGCCGATCCTTTTCTATGCGCGCGCGTCGGCGGGTGCACAGAAGCCGATGTAGGGAGTAATTAAGTGAAGCCGCTCAAGATCTTCGGTTGGGCCAGCGACCATCAGGGTTGCGGTAACTATCGAATCGGACTTCCGATGTGGGCCCTGAGCAGGTTCGGCCACGACGCGCTGGCCTTCAGCGTGCTCAACGTGGAACTACCCGACGATCTCGACATCCTCGTCGGGCAACTTGTCGCAGGCCCACAGCGATCGGCTGTCTGGCAGGAGCTGGCGGCTCGTAAGGGGCGTTCGTTCGGAATGATCTTCGAGATGGATGACGACGTCTGGAGCATCGAGCAGGCCAACCCCTCCTACAGCCACTACGCCGAACACGGCGAGACCATGAAGCAAAACATTCGGGTGGCCGACGCAATAACCGTCACCAATGACCGTCTGGCAGAGGTGGTCAGCGAATACAACGACAACGTGTTCGTCCTACCTAACTGCTTCGATGCCGCAATGCTGGATTTAGACCGTCCCCGCAACGAACGACTTACCGTCGGCTGGGCTGGCGGCTCCTCGCACCACGGAGACTTCGCCTCGGCGCAGAAAGACATCGCGACGTTCTTTCGTAAGAACCCCGACATCGATTCACACTTCATGGGCGTCAATTACTCCGAGTTGGTCGGGCGCCGCGACGGACGATTCAGCCCGTGGCAGCAAAACCTTGTCGAGTACATGCGCGCCCTCGACTTCGACCTCGGCATCGCTCCATTGGCGTACAACCGGTTCAACCGCAGCAAGAGCGACCTCAAATTCGTCGAGTACGCATCGGTCGGCATTCCCGTGGTGGCGAGCGATTTCGGTCCGTACGCCGACAGCATCCAGCATGGCCTGACGGGGATGAAGGTGAAGCACCCGCACGAGTGGGCCCGCTACCTCAACCAGCTGGCCAAGGATGAGGCGATGCGCACCGAGATCGGTGACAACGCACGGGCATGGGCATCGACCCGCACCATCCAGGCCAACTTCTGGCGCTGGGAGGACGCGTACCGTTCCGTGCTGGGTGTCGACGCTGCTGCCGCCGTGCCTACCGCCGAGGAGCTCGCGGCCGCGCACTGAGCAGCCTGCGCTCTAGTCCCGGTGCACGCGGTGCACGCGGTGCATGTTCGGTCAATCGGCCGGATGCGACTGGTTGGGGCTCGTCGCGGTCAGGCGATGGAAGCCGCACGGCGCGGCTGGTAGGTCACCATGTCCGGTGCGTAGGCCGAGGCAACGGCCTCGCCCATCGGGGTGGACATGTTGAGCCGGTTCGACAAGGTGCTGCGGCTGGCGATCGCGGCGGCGTAGCTGGCCAGCTTGGCGCCTGAACGTCCGCTCTGATCCTCGGTGTCCTGCTCGCCGTACTGGGCCTTCATGCCGTGCCGCAGGAGCTTGAGGGCCTCGGCGCGGAGCTGGGAGATGCGGGACTCGGTGACGCCGAGTTCGGCGGCGATGTCTGACATCTGACGCTGTTCGAAGAAGTAGCAGCGGACCACGTAGCGAAGCCGCTCGGGCAGTTCCTCGATGGCGTCGTTCAGGAAGCCGATCTGCTCACGGTCGACGATGAGCTGTTCCGGACCGCGCTGCGCGTCGGGCATCATGGCCGCGCCGGTCTCCGGAGCGAAGCCCTGCAGGCTGAGCACGCTGGCGCGCTGGACGTCGGCGTCGATGGAGCTCAGCTCGGCTGCGCTGACTCCGAGCGCGTGGGCGAGCTCCTGCGGACGGGGGGAGCGTCCGAGTGCGGCGGTGAGGCTGGAGCGGACCGTTTCGAGTTCGCGGGCCCGGCTACGCACCGAGCGGCTTGCCCAGTCCATGTTGCGCAGTTCATCCAGCAGCGCGCCGCGGATCCGGATGGCAGCGAACCGTGCGAACGGAACACCGCGTCCCTTCTCGTAGCTGCGGGCACTGAGCACCAGCGCGGTCATGCCGGCAGAGATGAGGTCGTCCCGGTTGACGTGAGCTGGCAGCCGCGTCATGGTCTCGCGAACCAGGTGACCTACCAGCGGAAGGTTCTGCTCCACCAGCTCGTCGGCTGACGGCGTTGCCTGCGAGGTCACGTCCTCGGCCAGGCCTGCGTGGTTCGACATGGGACTCATCTCTCGCGACCGGGCATTCGGGACGGGGGTTCCGATACCGCTGCGCTTCTGGTGATGTTAAGTGCCTGTGTGATAGCGGACAGTAGCGGACCGTGAGGCGTGTGTTAAGTCGAATGAAAAGAAACTGTGTGTGATCTGGCTCACATTTTGTATTCGTATCCGTGTGTCCCAACGAATACGGGGGGTATGTGCTATCGCTACCTGCCGGTAGCGTTTGCTAACGGCTCCCCAAAGACCGGTCTCAACCGTTCCGGAATGGCTGCTCCAGACCTGGCGAAGGCAACCGTCTTGCGCTGCCTCACGTCACCCGGGTCGCTGCCGATGAGAGCGCTAGACAATGAAGAGGGAGCGTGCACCAGGATGCTTGCGGCAACAGGCGCGACGAGGAACGGTACGGCGCACGGCCTGAACGACGACGGGACTGAAGGTAGGGCGATGGGCTTCTCTGAGGCGTCCAGCCTGCTGTGGCAGGAGCGCGAGGCGCTCGAACTGCTGCTGTTCAAATTGGTCACCGAGCAGCTCATCGTGTCCGCGGGCCAAACTCGCTGGCTGGCGCGTGCCAACGACGAGGTCGAGCAGGTCGCCAATCAGCTGCGCAGCATCGAGGTGCTGAGGGCCGCCGAGGTCGACGTACTGTCCGATCAGATGGGCCGCGACGATCTGAATACCCTGGCCGACCTTGCCGCCGCATCGCCCGAGCCCTGGTCGATGGTATTCACCGAGCACCGGGACGCGCTGCTGAAGCTTGTCGTGCAGATCGAACAGGCCTCAGATGAGAACCGGGCGCTGCTGACCGCGGGGTCGCGCGCCATCCGGGAGACCCTGTTGTCCATCGCCGACACTGTCGACACATACGACGCGAGCGGATCCAAAGGCCGCAACGCCTTCGGCAGCACCGGGCCGGCCATCGTGGACGAACAAGCATGAACCCACGCACGCCGATGCACCTGCACGCTGGGGAGGACTGATGAGCTCCTTCTCCGGACTGACCAACGCGCTCGCTGCCCTCAACGCTCAGCGCTACGGTCTCGACGTGACCGGCCAGAACATCTCCAACGCCAGTACGCCCGGTTACACCAGGCAGCGCGCCGAGTTCGGTGAGGTAGCGCCCGCGGCCGGGGTTCCCTCGCTCTATGCGACGCAGCGCGGCGCCTCCGGCGTGACAGTGACCGGGACGACCCGGATGAACGACCCGGTGCTGGACTCGCGGGTGCGCGCCGAGCACGGCAAGAATGGCCAGACCCAGACCGCGGCCACCGCATTGTCCGGCGTGGAGACGTTGATCGACGAACCCAGTGACAACGGGTTGGCCGCCCAGCTCAGCGATTTCTGGAAGTCCTGGTCGGCGATGGCGAACAACCCGGGCGGCGACGCCAACGGGCTGTCGGCGCGCAACGTGGTGCTGCAGAAGGGTGCGACCGTCGCTGCATCGCTCAACGCGACCTCTGGCGCGTTGGACCGGCTGACTCAGAGCGCGTCGGACCAGCTGAATCAAACCGTGGTGGACGTCAACGATGCCGCCAACTCACTTGCCAAGCTCAACGGGGCGATTGCCGTCGCTTCGGCAACCGGAGCGCCGACCAATGCGCTGGCAGATCAGCGTGATGCATTGCTGCTCCAGCTGGCCGACAACGCCGGCGCCACTGCCAGCCTTGCCGGCGACGGGCAGGTCACCGTCACTCTGGGCGGTCAGACCTTGGTCAACGGCACAACCGCCACCGCGGTCGCCGTGACCAGCGCGCATCAGCTCACCGTGGGCGGCGCTGCCGCCGGGCCGGCTGGCGGCGCGGCGCAAGGCTTGGTCGACGCGATCAGCACCGTGCTGCCGGGATACTCCGCCCAGCTCGACAGTGTCGCGGCCGCGTTGTCCAGCACGGTCAACGGCGCGATGGCCGCCGGTTACGACCTCGCAGGCAACGCCGGTACACCGTTCTTCTCCGGCACCACCGCCGGCACCATCTCGGTGGCGCTGAGTGACCCGACGAAGCTCGCGGCCTCGGGCGTCGCGGGCGGCAACCTCGACGCGTCCAACGCAAGCGCGGTTGCCAACTTCGGAACGCTCGCCGGTGGCGCAGACGGCGTCTACCAATCCTTCGTCAGCGGACTCGCGTCGTCCGTGCAGAGCGCAAGCCAGCAGGCCACGGTCCAGTCCTCGGTGACCGCCAGCGTCGATGCCCAGGCCCAGTCGGTCTCCGGGGTCAGCCTGGACGAGGAGACCACCTCGCTGCTGACCTTCCAACGCTCGTACCAGGCGGCCTCGCGGGTGCTGACCACAGTCGACGACACCCTGGACACTCTTATCAACAGAACCGGACGGGTGGGGCTGTAAGTCATGCGTGTAACTGAAGGTTCTGCCGTCTACAGCTCGTTGGCCGGGCTGCAGTCGACGGCTTCTCGCCTGGCCGCCCTGCAGAGCCAGCTCTCGTCGGGACGTCAGATCACCAAGCCGTCGGACTCACCCACCGGTACCAGCCAAGCGCTGGGGCTGCGTGCCGAGCTGACGCGCGTTGACCAGTACGGAAACAACGCCACCGACGCGATCGGCTGGATGACCACGACCGACTCGACCTTGTCCAGTGCGGTCACCCAGTTGCAGAGCGTCCGCAGCCTCGTGCTGCAAGGCTTGAACACCGCCATGGGCACCCCCACGTCCAACAACGCGCTGGCCCAACAGGTCGATCAGCTGCGCGCCTCGATGCTGTCGCTGTCCAATGCCACTTATCAGGGGCGGCCGATCTTCGGTGGCACCACGGCAGGTGCAGTGGCCTTCGACAGCACTGGAAACTACGTCGGCGACACCGGCACGGTGACCCGCACCGTAGGCCCGAGCACCACCGTCGACATCAACAACAGCGGAACCGATGTGTTCGGCCCCGATGGAGGAAATGTGTTCAGCGTGCTCAGTGACATCTCTGCGAAGCTACGTAGTGACCCGTCCACCCTCACCTCCTCGTTGCAGGATCTCGACACGGCAATGACCAGGATGAGCAGCCAGCAGGCGCTGTCCGGCGCCGTCTATCAGCGGGTGCAGGTGGCACAGACCGTGAACGCCACGAACACGCTCCAGCTGAAGTCACAGTTGTCGAACCTGCAGGACATAGACCTCGCTAGCATGGCGGTCCAGGTCTCGACCGCCGATGCCGCGTACCAGGCATCTCTGGCCACCACAGCCAAGATCCGCCAGACATCGCTGCTCGACTACCTGAGGTGAGATGTGATCACAGTCCAGACCGAACAACTAGAGGTCGCGGCATCGATGTCTGAGCAACCAACTCCGGAAGCACACATGCCACAGCTTTACGAGTTCGTCGAGCCGATCCCGGGCTTTCCCGATGAGCGCGAGTTTGCTCTGGCGCCGATCGATCCGGACGGCGTGCTGTACTCGCTGCGCTCGCTGCGGACTCCCGAGCTTCGTTTCGTGGTCATGCCGCCGGCGGCGTTCTTCCCCGACTACAGCCCGGCGGTTGACGAGTCGGACCTGGCCTCGCTGGGGACGCTGGACGACCTCGACCTGCAACTGCTGGTAATCGTGACCGTGCAGGACGGTATCGCCGACGCCACTGCGAATCTGTTGGCCCCGATCGTGCTCGCACCGGCCCATGCAACAGCCCTGCAACTGGTGCTGGCGGACCCGCAGTTGCCCCTGCGTGCCCCACTGCTGGCCACAGCAAGCTAGCGTTGCTCCAAACCCTTGGTGTGGACTGCTGCGGTTCGCTGAAATCCACGTACGGGACTGAGCGCATGCTGGCTGGAGCGAAAGAGTGCTGATCCTGACCCGCCGCGTCGGCGAGAGCATCATCGTCGGCGACGACGTGACCGTGACCGTGTTCGAGGTGCGCGGCGATGCCGTGCGGATCGGCGTCGAGGCGCCGCGGTCGATTCAGGTTCATCGCCAGGAGGTTTACGAGGAGCTCCGGCGCGCCAACGAGCAGGCATCCTCGCCGACCGAATCGGCCATCGAGCAACTCCGCGGCGCACTGCGACCGTCCGAGCCGGGCACGCCGGGCGCCGCGGTCAAGCGCGCGGCACCCGGCGAGGCATCAGACACTCAGGATGCGGCCGGCGAGTAACGCCGCCTACCCAGTAGCAGTACGACGACCAAAAGGTTCACGACCAGGAACGCCGTGGACGCGAGGAACGACGTCGCGATCGCCCCGGCCAGGTCGTGCCTGGACTCGGCAGCCGCGGACAGTCCCGGTATCCGAGTGCGGGCCTGGTTCTTGCTCGCCGCGCCGAACACCGTCACCAGGACCGCCAGGCCAAGCGCCCCGCCCAACTGCTGCATGACGTTGACCAGCCCGGACGCCGCCCCGGTATCGGCCGGTGCGACACCGTTCAGCGCGATCAGCGTCAGTGGCATGAAGGACA
>DASXHV010000104.1:0-6273 GCA_036488285.1 Jatrophihabitans sp.
CTCGTCGATGCCGCGCACGTCGATCACCTGCATCCAGATTCCGGTATCGCACTTGCCACCGCGGCCGACGGCGCGAAGTTGACCGAGGAATGCTTCGGTGGCCGCGTGGTGTGGGTGCCCTGGCGCCGGCCAGGTTTTCAGCTCGGGCTCGACATCGCCGAGATCGCCGCGCAGAATCCGGACGCCGTCGGCTGCGTATTGGGCGGTCATGGCATCACCGCGTGGGGATCGACGAGCGAGGAATGTGAGGCCCGGTCCCTGGAGATCATCCGCACCGCCGAGAAGTTCATCGCCGAGCACGGCAAGGCCGATCCGTTCGGGGAGCCCATCCCGGGCTACCAACCCCTTGGCAAGGCCGAGCGGTTGGCACGGGCCGCCGCGCTGGCACCTGCGATCCGGGGCCTGGCCAGCACCGATCGCGCCCAGGTCGGACACTTCACCGACACCGATGAGGTGCTGGACTTTCTGTCGCACTCACAACATCCGCGACTGGCGGCCCTCGGTACCTCGTGCCCGGACCACTTCTTGCGCACCAAGGTCCGTCCGATGGTGTTGGACCTGCCGCCGACGGCGCCGATCGAGCAGATTCTCGAACGACTCGCAGCCCTGCACCAGGCCTACCGCGAGGAATACCGCGGGTACTACGAGCGAAACGCGACCACCGACAGTCCGGCTATGCGCGGTGCTGACCCGGCAATTGTCCTGATCCCTGGCGTCGGCATGTTCAGCTTCGGGGCGAACAAGCAGACCGCGCGGGTCGCAGGCGAGTTCTATGTCAACGCGATCAACGTGATGCGTGGCGCCGAGGCCGTGTCGACGTACGCACCGATCGACGAGGCGGAAAAGTTCCGCATCGAGTACTGGTCGCTGGAAGAAGCCAAACTCCAGCGGATGCCCAAGCCCAAGCCGTTGGCCACCCGCGTGGCACTGGTGACCGGTGCGGGCTCCGGGATTGGCAGGGCCATCGCGCACCGCCTGGCCGCTGAAGGCGCCTGCGTCGTCGTCGCCGACCTCAACGGTGAGAACGCCGCAACAGTTGCCGCCGAGATCGGCAATACCGACGTCGCCGTCGCGGTCACCGCGGATGTCAGTGACGAGGACCAGATCGCGTCCGCGTTCGCCCACGCGGTGCTGGCCTTCGCCGGGGTGGATCTCGTTGTCAACAACGCCGGCCTGTCCATCTCCAAGCCGCTGGCCGAAACGACTGTGCACGATTGGGACCTGCAGCACGACGTGATGGCTCGGGGCTCGTTCCTGGTTTCGCGGGAAGCCGCGCGCATCATGACCGAGCAGGGCCTCGGTGGCGACATCGTCTACATCTCCAGTAAGAACAGCCTCTTCGCCGGCCCCAACAACGTCGCCTATGGCGCCGCTAAGGCCGACCAGGCACACCAGGTCCGGCTGCTCGCTGCTGAACTCGGTGAGCACGGCATCCGGGTCAACGGCGTCAATCCCGATGGCGTTGTCCGTGGCTCAGGCATCTTCGCCGGCGGATGGGGCGCCCAGCGCGCCGCGGTGTACGGCGTGCCGGAGGATGAACTCGGCGCCTTCTACGCCAAGCGCACCCTGCTCAAGAAGGAAGTCCTGCCCGAACACATTGCCAACGCCGTGTTCGTGCTCACCGGGGGCGAGCTGTCCCTGACCACCGGACTGCACATTCCCGTCGATGCCGGTGTAGCCGCGGCGTTTCTGCGCTGATGAGCACCGACGCGTTCATCGCCGCCGATCTGGGCGCGTCGAGCGGACGGGTCATGCTCGGCCGTGTCGGGCCGGACGAACTCGAGCTTTCGCAGTTACGACGGTTTCGCAACGGTCCAGTCACGCTGCCCGACGGGCTGCACTGGGACGTGCTGGGCCTGTACCTCGAGGTACAGGAAGGCCTGCGCGACGCGGCCAATGAGGTGGACGCCATCACGTCCATCGCGGTCGATTCCTGGGCTGTGGACTATGGACTGTTGGACGCAGACGGCGCCTTGTTGGCAAACCCATTCCACTACCGCGAGCCGCGGACGACCTCGGCCATCGAGCAGGTGCTTGGACGGATCGACCCGGCCAGCCTCTACGAGATCAACGGACTGCAACACCTTCCGTTCAACACCATTTACCAGCTCGCTTCCGAGGGCGCACGGCTGGATGAGGCAGCCAGTGTGTTACTCATTCCCGACCTCATCGGCTTCTGGCTGAGCGGCGTCAAGGTCACCGAGCAGACCAACGCCTCGACGACCGGGCTGCTCGATGCCCGCACCGGGCAATGGGCAGCGGTCCTGATGGAATCAGCCGGCCTTGCGTCCGGACTGTTTACCGATCTGGTGACCCCAGGGACCGAGATCGGGGGTCTGTCCCGGGCAGTGCGCGAGGCCACCGGGTTGGCCGAGACGGTGCGGCTGAGCGCTGTGGGTTCACATGACACCGCCTCTGCCGTGGTCGGCGTGCCGGCCGTGAACGACCGCTTCGCCTACATCTCCTGCGGGACCTGGGGCCTCGTAGGAGTGGAACTGGACGAGCCGGTCCTGACTGAGGAAAGCCGACAGGCCAACTTCACCAACGAACGCGGGGTGGATGGCACGGTGCGCTACCTGCGCAACGTGATGGGCCTGTGGTTGCTGCAGGAATCGCTTCGAACCTGGCGTCTGGCCGGACTCGACCAAGACCTGACCGTCTTGCTCGCAGCGGCCGCCGAGCTGCGCCCGGGTGGCCCTACTTTCGACCCCGACGATCCGCGATTCTTGCCACCGGGCAACATCCCGGAGCGGATCGCGGCTGTCCTCGCCGACCGTGGGGAACAGGCCCCCCGAACACCCGTCGAGACCGTCCGGTGCATTCTCGACAGCCTGGCCATTGCCTTCGCCAACACGGTTCGTTCGGCAACCTCGCTGTCCGGGCATCCGGTCGATGTCGTGCATCTGGTCGGCGGCGGCTCGCAGAATGCGCTGCTCTGCCAGCTGACCGCCGACGCATGCGGGCTCCCACTGATCGCCGGACCGGTGGAAGCCACCGCGATCGGAAACGTAGTCGTGCAGGCCCGTACGGCAGGCGTGATTCCAGGCGATCGCTGGCGCGCCAGGGAACTCATCCGCGCAACCCACTCGGTGACGCAGTATCAGCCACGCGCGAGCTTGCAAAGAACATGACGGACGTGACGGGGGCCTATCACGGGACGGCCAGAGTGAGGGCAGACTGAATCGGTGAGATCGGCGCCCGCGTTGGGAGTTCTGTTGCTGGTCGCCGGTTTGCTTGCCGGGTGCGGTGGCCGAACTCGGCACGCTCCGGCGAGCGGATCCTCGGCACCGGCGACGAGTGGAGCAGCGACGGCCGGTGGCTCTCAGCTCAGGTCGGCCACTGCGGCGATACCGAGTGAGAAACCGAAGGTGAGCACAACGAATACACAACCGAGCGTTCCCCGGTTCGACCACATCGTCATCGCGGTGCTGGAAAACCATTCCTATGGTCAGATCATCGGCCAAGCCGACGCACCCTTCTTGAACTCGCTGGCCGCCACGGGCGCGGTGCTGACCGAGTCGTACGCGATTGGGCATCCCAGCCAACCCAACTACCTTGCGCTGTTCTCGGGAGCGACTCAGGGAGTGTCCGACGACTCCTGCCCGCACACCTTCACCGGGCCGAACTTGGCCGGGGAACTGCTGCGCGCGGGCCACACGTTCGTCGGTTATTCCGAGGACCTGCCCTCGGTCGGATCCACCGAGTGCAGCAGCGGCCTGTACGCGCGCAAGCACAACCCGTGGGTCAACTTTTCCGAATTGCCGGCCACCATCAATCAACCGATGTCGGGGTTCCCGAGCAACCCGGCCCTGCTACCGACCGTCAGTTTCGTGATTCCGAACCTCGACCACGACATGCACAACGGCACTGTGGCGCAAGGCGATACGTGGCTGCGAGACCAGCTGGCCGGCTACGCCAACTGGGCCAGGAATCACAACAGCCTGCTCATCATCACCACTGATGAGGACGACAGCAGCGGCGCCAACCGCGTCACCACGATTGTGGCCGGAGCGCACACGCGAGGCGGCCAGTACCCGCAGCGAGTCGACCACTACGGTGTGCTGCGCACCATCCTGGACAGCTACCAATTGCCGTCGATCGGCGCAGCGGCCACCAGCGCGCCCATCACGGCCATCTGGATGGCCGGCAACGGCTGAGGCGGGATACACCCGAGGCAGCCGCCGTCGGCCTAGTGGGCTGAAACGGGCCGTCTTGCGCGGTGCCGAACGATCGGTGACGCGATGAGGGCTGCGGCCGTGAACTCAAGGGTCGCCGCTGCCATGATCGTGAACGACGCGGGGAGCCGGGGGAAGGCGTAAGCGAGAACCAGCCCGGACCACATCGCGGCCACGCCGAGAAGTCCGGAGAGCCAGAAGGCCGACCACGGCTTGGAGGTCAGCCGTTGCGCGGCCGCGGGGGGTGCGGCGAGTAAGCCGAACAGCAGCAACGCGCCGACGGCTTGGCTGGCCTCTGCCGCACTGGCGCCGACCAGGGCCAGGAACACCGCGCCGAGTGCCCGCACGGGCACGCCCCGCGCCGCCGCTACTGCCGGGTCGAGAGTCGCGAATAGCAGCGGCCGCGCCAGCGCAAGCAAAATGACGAGCACGGCGACGGCGACACCGGCGGCGACGGTGGCGACGGAGTTGCTGATGCCGAAGATCGAGCCGAACAGCACCCGGACGCCGGCAGCGCCGTTTCCGGTGCTGCTGTGGGTGGTGTAGTAGGCGAGGAAGAAGACGCCGATGCCGAGGACCCACGCGAACGTAACGCCGATGAGCGTGTCGTCGGCGCCGGCGCGTCCGCCGAGCAGGCCGAGTGCCAGTCCGGTGATGATAGTGGCGGCGAAGAGTCCGAAGCGCAGGTCGACGCCGGCTGCGAGGGCGGCTAGGGCGCCGGTGTAAGCGACGTGGGACAGGGCGTCGCCGGCGATCTCTTGGCCGCGTCGCACCACGAAGTATCCGACCAGACCGCACAGCAGTGCGATAGCGGTGCCGGCTATGAGCGCGTTCTGGATGAACGGGTGAGACAGCATGTTCACCAGCCCGGTTACCGGTCCGGACGCATTGAGCACGTGCGCGACGTTCATGGCGCGACGCGCGGGGCTTGGGCCGCGGCGGGGGCCACCGCCGCAGAGGCGAAGGCGGTAGCCCGGCGGCCCAACCGGTCGGCGGCGGCGCGGTATGCGGTCGCGGCGAGGAACAACGCGAACGCGAAGGTGCTCACCCAGAAGCCGATCGGGTACGGCGAGTAGAACGCGGCCGCCTCGCCGGCCCAGGTGACGGCAACAGCGAGCAACACGGACAGGAGCGCGGCGAGCCCGGGCCGGGCGGTGAGTTTGACGGCGGTGGCGGCCGGGGCGACCAGCAGGGCGAACACGAGCAGGCTGCCCGTTACCTGGCTCGTCCCGGCAGCGGCGATCCCGAGTAGCAGTAGAAACGCCGCGGAGATGGTGCCGACGCGAACCCCACGAGCGCTGGCGACCTGCGGGTCGACCGTGATGAACAGCAACCTGCGGCCGATCACGGCGAGAATCAGAAGGGAGAGCGCGCCGGCACCGAGCAGGATGAGCACCTGCGAGTCGCTGACGCCTGTGATGCTGCCGAACAACAGGTTGTTCAGCCCGGACAGGAAGCCGCCGTAGAGGCTGACGAACAGGAATCCGCAGGCCAACGCGAAGGCTTGCAGGGTCCCGATAACCGCTGACTCGTCGCCGTAACCGCCGACCCCGCTTGCCGAGCGGCCGCTCGGCAGGGCGGCGATGGCCAGTGCCGCTGCGATGCAGAACCCGAAGAAGCCGATTGCCGGGTTGATGCCGAGCCAGGTTGCCCCGGCCGCTCCCGGGAACCCGACCACCGCCAGGGTGTGCCCGGCGAAGGATTGGCGGCGCAGGACCATGAAGTAGCCGATCAGTCCGGCAACGATGGCCACAATGGTGCCCGCGCGCAACGCGTTGAGCATGAAGTGATAGCTCAACAACTGTCGAGTGTCGGCGAGCAGATTCCAGCTGAACCCGATCATTGCGGGTGCCCCGGGTGCTGGTCGGGTTGGCCGACGACGACCAGTCGCCCGGTTCGGTCGCGGAGCACGTCGATAGGGGTGCCGTACAAGCCCGACAGTGTCTCGGAGGTGATGACGTCCGCCGGGCGGCCCATCACTGCCCCGCCGTGGGCTAGATAGATGACCTGGTCGAGGTAGGGCAGGATCGGGTTGACGTCGTGTGCAACGAGCAGGACCGCGACGTTCTCGCGCCTGCACACGCGCTGAATCAGGGCG
>DASXHV010000141.1:0-20447 GCA_036488285.1 Jatrophihabitans sp.
GACGTCGCCGATGGTCAGCGTCCCGAAGTGGAACACGCTCGCCGCCAGCACCGCATCGGCGCCGGCCTGCACCGCCGGCGCGAAATCACCGATCGCGCCGGCTCCGCCGCTGGCGATCACTGGCACCGACACCGCTGCTCGAACCAGTTTGATGAGCGGCAGGTCAAAGCCGTCCCGGGTGCCGTCGGCGTCCATCGAATTCAACAGGATCTCGCCGGCCCCGAGTTCGGCGGCGCGCTGCGCCCAGCGCACCGCGTCGATTCCGGTGCCCCGCCGGCCGCCGTGCGTGGTGACCTCGAAGCCCGACGGAACGTCCGGGTTCGGTTTTCCATTGCCAGGCGGGCGGCGCGCGTCCACCGACAACACCAGCACCTGCCGTCCGAACCGCTCGGCGATCTCGCTGAGCAATTCCGGACGCGCGATTGCGGCGGTGTTCACGCCGACCTTGTCCGCGCCGGCCCGAAGCAGCGCGTCCACATCGGCCACCGAGCGCACCCCGCCGCCGACGGTGAGGGGGATGAACACCTGCTCGGCGGTCCGGCGCACGATCTCGTAGGTGGTTTCTCGTCCGGACGAGGATGCGGTGATGTCGAGGAAGGTCAGCTCGTCGGCGCCCTGCTCGTCATATCGGGCAGCCAGTTCCACCGGGTCGCCAGCATCGCGCAGCCCGGTGAAGTTGACGCCTTTGACTACCCGGCCGGCATCAACGTCCAGGCAAGGAATCACGCGGATGGCGACGGGCATGCCTTCAAGTCTGCCGTACGTGCGTTGCTGCCGAGTTACGCGGCAGTAGCTCAGTTACAGGCTCAGTTACGCGATGTGTCGCGTAACTGAGTCACTCCGGCGTAACTCAGCCGAGGAATGCGTAGCTCAGCCTCGGAATGCGTAACTCAGCCGAGGGATGGCGACCGGGCCTCAGGGCTCGAGAACCCGACCGGTGGCCAACAGTTCCGCCTGCAAATCCCGCATCGCGTCGATGGTGTGCTTCCAGCTGAAGCGCTCGGCAACGGCTCGAGCAGCGCGGCGCCTGGTCGGCACCGGCACAACCAGGAGTTCGAGCACGGCGTCGGCGAACGCCTGCGAGTTGGCAGCCACCGCGCGGCCCGCGGCCGGATCCAGCGATACGAAATCGGCGGTCGCCGCACCGAGAACCGTCACAGTCGGCGTGCCGCAGGCCAGCGCTTCCAACGCCGCAAGCCCGAACGTCTCCGCCGGCCCGCACGCCAACGAGATGTCGGCCACAGCCAGGTGCTCAGCGACCTGCTCGGGAGCGCAGAAACCCAGGAAGCGGACCGGCAGGCTGCCGGCCTGGCGCCGGAGCCGCGATTCCCACGGACCGGAGCCGAGCATGGTCAGCTCCGCTCTTACTCCCCTGCTGAGCAACGCTGCCACCGCGCCGATCGCGATGTCCGGTCGCTTCTCCGGCGACAACCGGCCAACGCTGACGAGCTGCACGGCCACGTTCGATCCGGCGGTCGCCACCGGCCGGAAGCGGTCCAGATCGACGCCGAGCGGCACCGTTCGGATCTTGGCCGAAGCCGGGAATTCCGCTGCCGCGAAGGCCGAACAAGTCACCAGTCGATCGCAGTCGCCCAGTGCCCGGCTGTTGACGAACTCGACAAGTCGCTCGCGCGGTCCCGCACCGAGCCTAGGCAGGAACTCACCGAGTGTGGCGTCGAGGCGTTCGTGAGAGAAGGCCACCAGCGGCCGATGCCGGCGCTGCGCCCATTGCCAGGCCCAGCGTTGCAGCAGCTTGTCATGGACCTCGACGAGGTCCGGATCAGCGTGGTCGAGCGCGTCGAGAACTGCGCGCCGCGACACGATCACTCGGTAGCCGCTGCTGGTGGGCAGCTTCGGCGCAGCAATTTCGACGACGCCGTCGCAACTGTGGCTTCGCCGTCCGGGAATGATCAAGGTCGTCGACGATCCGGCTGCGACGTAGCCATTGCGCAGTGCATCGACCGCGACCCGAAGACCACCCGAGGTGGGTGAGTAGAAGTTGGCCAGTTGCACGATCTTGCTGGTCATCGCGGTCCTGTGGTCATCGCGGTCTTGTGGTCATCGGGTGGTCATCGCGGTCCTGTGGTCATCGGATGGTCATCACAGCGACGTCCCGACTGATCGCTCCGCAATCAGGGCGCCATAGGTCGTGGCCTTCGCGCCGGCATCCAGGCAACGATCGATGGCCGCCAAGGTAGCTGTCCGCAGCGCTGGGTGCGCCAGATCGTCCGGATGCAGCGCTATCCGGACCAAGCCACCCAGCTCCGCGAGCACTCGGCTGGCGGTCGTCATCATGCGTGCAGCCAGTGCCTGTCCGCTGCCACCCGGACGGTGGCTGAGCGCCGGGCCGGGCAACCGTCGTCCCGACCTCAGATCAAGCACCGCGGTATGGGTGGTGGTGAAGGAAAAGCCCGACTCCTTCAGGGCAACGATGGTTCCCGGCGAATGCAACCACCCAGGGGCCGTGAAGCCTGCTGCGACCAGACCGACCTCGTCAAGCGCGGCCTTGCCTGCACGTAACCGCAGGGCCGCGGCTGACCGGCTGATCGCCGCGAACTCTCCGGCACCGCGCGCCACTGCCCGCTCGGCCACCAGCCGCCAGCCCAGACCGTCCGGGCCTACACAATGACGCCAGCCGTGCAGAACAATCTCGTCGGCATTTCCGGCGCGACCGGCCAGCATCGCTACGAACTCCCCGTCGTCGGCGAGCCGCCGCCCTCGCCATTGGCCCGGAATCACCAGCAACGACAACGGAATTCGGCGCCGGTCGAGTTCGCGGAGCCAGCTCACACTTGCAGCCGCCGACGCCGGAGCTACGTCATGCACGCTCACCACCAGCCGCGCTGACACGATCAGGACGCCCGTCTGCGGAGCCGCTTCGCGGTCCGGATCGGTGTCGCTCCCGCGCCGTTGCGAGGGCGTCTCTCGGCGCTGCGAGCCGTCAGGACATCCCGATAGTGACCGAGCAACTCATCGCCGAGCCGTGACCAGTTGCGACCGACCACCGATGACCGGGTGCGCTGCGCGACTCCGGTGAGTTCGATGCGATTCTCTCGAAGACCGGCGACCTGCGCGGCAAGCACTGCCGGATCCCGCCCGGACCACAGCCAGCCGTTGTCCCGATGACGCACCAGATCCAGCGGGCCACCCGCCGCGGCGCTGAGCACCGGAACCCCGGACGCCAATGCCTCCTGTACGACCTGGCAGAACGTCTCGTCGCTACCGGGGTTGACGAGCAGGTCCATGCTCGCCATCACTCGCGACAACGCAACCCCGGTCTGCAGTCCCAAGAACGTCGCGTCCGGCATGGCTCGCTGCAAGCTCCGGCGTTTCGGACCGTCGCCGACCACCACCAGGTGGACGCCTGGCAGGCCGGTGATCGGCTCGAGCAGATCTACCCGCTTCTCTGCCGCCAGCCGACCGACGTAGCCGACGAGGAGCGTGCCGACACCGCCTAGTTGGGCGTGCAGGACTTCGCTGCGATGTCTGGGGTGGAACCGGTCGCAATCGACCCCCCGTCCCCAGATCGCGACCGGCGAGATTCCCTGTGCACGTAATTGGCAGGCACTGGCAGTCGAGGGGGCGAGCGTCAGGTCGGTGAGCCCGTGCAGGCGCCGCAACACCCGCCACAGCCCACCGGACAGCGCACCCAGCCGATACCGGCGCAGGATGGCTGACATAGCGGTCTGAAAGACAGCCACGCACGGCAGGTTCAGATCATCGGCAGCCACCGCCGCCGACCAGCCCAGTACCAGCGGCGACGCCAGATGAACCAGGTCAGGCTGAAGTGCGGCGAGCACGGGCCGGAGATCCGTTCCGGGCCGACCGATGGAGAGCTCCGGATATGCAGGCACGCGAACGTTGGGAACTACGACGACCTCGACTTCATGACCTGCCGGTGTCGTGAAGCGACCCGGGGCGCCGTCCGGCGCTACCACGATAGGTTCGTTCCCCTGGGTCGCAAGGTGATCGGCAACCCGTATCACGGAGTTGACCACTCCGTTTACGGCTGGGAGGAACGTTTCCGCGACCAGCGCTACTCGCACGATCCCCACGGTCCGGTCAGCGATTGAGCAAACGGGAATGTCGACGCGACGGCTGGGTTAACACCCGGCGGCGGTCCGACGTCGCCCGCGCAGCCGTGTTGTTCGCCCGTCGTCAGTAGTGCATGCCATCAGGGGCGCTGGAAGCGAACCACGTCCAGCGCCTCTGGCAACGTGAATGCCCCTGCGTACAAGGCCTTTCCGACGATGGCGCCCTCGACCCCGATATCGGTCAGGGTCGCGATAGCGCGCAGGTCGGCCAGCGACGAGACGCCTCCGGAGGCCACGACCGGACGATCCGTCGCGGCGCATACGTCGCGGAGCAGCTGCAGGTTCGGCCCGGTGAGAGTCCCGTCCTTGTGCACGTCGGTGACCACGTAACGGGCGCAGCCGTCGGCGTCCAACCTGGTCAGCGTCTCGTACAGATCGCCGCCTTCCGAAGTCCAACCGCGGGCGGCCAGCGTGGTACCGCGCACGTCCAGCCCGACCGCGATCTGGTCGCCGTACTTGGCGATCGCCGCGCGCACCCAGTCCGGCGATTCCAATGCCGCAGTGCCCAGATTCACCCGTGCACAGCCGGTCGCCAGCGCCGCCTCCAACGACGCATCGTCGCGGATTCCGCCGGACAACTCGACAGCAACGTCGAGCCGGCCAACCACCTCGGCGAGCAGTTCACGGTTGTCACCGCGACCGAACGCGGCATCGAGGTCCACCAGGTGGATCCACTCCGCACCACCGTCCTGCCACGCCATGGCCGCATCCAGCGGACTGCCGTAGGACGTCTCGGTGCCGGCCTCGCCCTGCACCAACCGGACCGCAGCACCGTCAGCGACGTCCACCGCGGGTAGCAAAACCAGGCTCATGACTCTCCTCGAACACCCTGTCCCGCAACGGCATTCTCGATCGGGCCGCCGATCGAAGCCAACCAGTTGCGCAACAATTCCTGTCCGGCAGCGCCGGACTTCTCGGGGTGGAACTGGGTCACCGAAATCAGACCGGACTCGGCCGCGGCGACGAACTTCTCGCCGTGTTCGCAGATCGTCGCGGCATAGTCAGTCGCACCTGAAGGCGGCGCCGGGACGGCGTAGGAATGCACGAAGTAGAAACGGGTACCCGTAGCCATGCCGGCGAACAACCGAGAATCATCCGGTGGCGTAACGGTATTCCAGCCCATATGTGGGATGACGGGCGCGTGCAACTGCTCGACCCGTCCGGGCAGTACGCCCAACCCGGCCGTCTCGACGCCGTGCTCCACACCGGAGGAGAAGAGCACCTGCATCCCGACACAGATGCCGAGCACCGGACGTCCGGCGGCGAGCCGTTCGGTGAGGATTGCGGCGGCATCGACGGCCTGCAGGCCGGCCATGCAGGCAGCGAACGCTCCCACGCCGGGCACCACAAGACCATCGGCCGCAACAGCCGAATCGAAATCGGCGGTGAGCTCGACGCTGATGCCACGGCCCCCGACCTTCTCCAAGGCACGCACGGCAGAGCGGACATTGCCCGACCCGTAGTCGAGCACGACAACCGTGGTCACGGGCGCTACAGCACACCCTTCGTGGACGGAATCCCTTGCTGGCGCGGGTCGATCTCGGCCGCGGCACGCACCGCACGCGCGACCGCCTTGTACTGCGCCTCGATGATGTGGTGCCAGTCCCGTCCGGCCTGCACGTTCACGTGCAGCGCGATCCGGGCGTGGTAGGTGAAGGACTCGAACACGTGCCGGGTCAGGGTGGTCGCGTATGAGCTGTCCCGGCCGAGGATGTAGGCCGGCGCCCCTTCGGGTTCGGTGTGCACCAGATACGGCCGACCGGACAGGTCGACAGCGGCCGATACCAGCGCCTCGTCCATCGGGATCACCGCGTCGCCAAAGCGGCGGACTCCAGCCTTGTCGCCGGCCGCTTCAGCGAATGCCTGCCCGAGCGCGATGGCGGTGTCCTCGACGGTGTGGTGCGAGTCGATCTGCAGGTCGCCCTCTACAGCGACTGTCAGGTCGAACAGACTGTGCTTGCCGAAACCGGTCAGCATGTGGTCGTAGAAGCCGACGCCGGTGCTGATGTCGGTGCGGCCGGTGCCATCGAGGTCGATCTCCACGAGGACCTTGGTCTCACCGGTTGCGCGCTCGATCCGCGCGGTGCGGGTGGCCGTACTGCTCACGTCGGCGCTCCTGTCAGCTGGGATTTGATGCTCTGATGGGCTTGATGCTCAGTTGGGCTTCGTCGTCAGTTGGGCTTCGGGTGCCGGTTCATCTTCGCGCATGTGACCCTGTGCGGTCACGTCGGTGAGCGCATCTCGAAATGCCTGCATCTCCGACTGGGTGCCGATGGATACCCGCAGCCAGCCATCCGGGCCGGTTTCGCGGATCAGCACCCCGCGGTCGAGCAGGCCCTGCCAGACCGCGTGCCGGTCAGCGAAGCGGCCGAACAGCACAAAGTTGGCGTCGGAGTCGGCAACCTCGAATCCGCTGCTCCGCAGCCAGTCGACGCAGCTGTCCCGATCGGCCCGCAGCTGATCGACCCGGCCGAGCAACTCGGCGGCGTTGGCCAGTGCTGCCCGCGCGGTCGCCTGCGACACCGCGGACAGGTGATAAGGCAGCCGGACGATCCGCACCGCGTCAACCACCGCCGCCGAGGACGCCAGGTACCCGAGCCGGCCACCGGCCAACGCGAACGCCTTGCTCATCGTCCGGGTGACGACCAGCCGAGCATGATCGGCCAGCAACGTGAGCGCGCTCGGTACACCGGCGCGCCGGAACTCCGCATAGGCCTCGTCGACCACCACCACGCCCGGCGCCACCGCCAACACCGCCTCGATGGTCGACAGCGGCAGGGCCGTCCCGGTCGGGTTGTTGGGTGAGGTGAGCAGGACGACTGACGGTTGATGCTCGCCGATCATCTCCACCGCGTGCTGCGGATCGATGGTGAAGTCCGCAGCCCGGTGCCCGGCCACCCATCGGGTGTGCGTGTTGCGGGCGTACTCCGGATACATCGAGTACGTCGGAGCGAAGGACAGCACGGTGCGGTCAGGACCACCGAAAGCCTGCAGCAACTGCTGCATGATCTCGTTCGACCCGTTCGCTGCCCAGAGCTGCTGCGGTGTCAACCGAACACCTGAGTCGGTCAGCAGGAACGCAGCCAGATCGGCGCGCAGGTCGAGGAATTCGCGATCCGGGTACCGGTTCAGACCGGTTGCCGCGGCCGAAACAGCGGCGGCTATATCGGC
Source organism: Jatrophihabitans sp. (assembly GCA_036488285.1). Taxonomy (GTDB): domain Bacteria; phylum Actinomycetota; class Actinomycetes; order Mycobacteriales; family Jatrophihabitantaceae; genus Jatrophihabitans_A. The sequence goes on from DASXHV010000141.1 coordinate 7,266, forward strand.
GATCACCGTCGCCGAGGGCGGGTATGGGTTCTCGTTGACGTTCAGCAGCACCGGCACGTCGAGCTGGGGTGCGCCATAGGGCTGTTCGCCGACCAGATCCTCGCGCAGCGGCAGGTCCGCGAGCGTGACCGGCTCGGGCGGTGCGGAACCGGTCAACGCAACCGCACCTTGACCGCGGCGCCGTGCGCCGGCAGGTCCTCGGCGTCGGCCAGCGCGATGACGTGGCCGGCCACGTCGATCAAAGCCTGCCGGTCGTACTCGACCACATGTACGCCCTTGAGGAATGACTGCACGCTCAACCCCGATGCGTGGCGCGCGGTGCATCCGGTCGGCAGCACGTGGTTGGAGCCGGCGCAGTAGTCGCCCAACGACACTGGCGAGTGCGGGCCGACGAACACGCACCCGGCGCTGCGCACCCGCTCGGCCACCGCCCGCGCGTCCGCCGTGATGACCTCCAAGTGCTCGGCGGCATAGGCGTTGACGACCTGCAGGCCCTGCTCCAGGTCGGCGACCAACACGATTGCCGACTGCGGCCCGGACAACGCCGTGGTGACGCGTTCGACGTGCTTGGTTGCCGCGACCTGCTCGGCGACCTCGGCGTCGACTGCGTCGGCCAGCTCCGGTGAATCGGTCACCAGCACCGAGGCCGCCATCGGGTCGTGCTCGGCCTGGCTGATCAGATCCGCGGCAACGTGCACGGGGTCGGCGGTGCGATCGGCCAGGATCGCGATCTCAGTGGGGCCGGCTTCGGCGTCGATACCCACGACACCGCGTAGCAGTCGCTTTGCCGCGGCCACGTAGATGTTGCCCGGCCCGGTGATGACGTCGACCGGATCGATGGACAACGCCTCGTCGCCGTAGGCGAGCAGCGCGATCGCCTGGGCCCCACCGACGGCGTACACCTCGTCGACCCCGAGCAGCGCGCAGGCAGCCAGGATGGTGGGGTGCGGCCGGCCGCCGAATTCCTTCTGGGGCGGCGAGCACACCACCAGCGACGGCACGCCCGCCACTTGCGCGGGCACCACGTTCATGACCACCGACGACGGATACACCGCCAGGCCGCCCGGCACGTACAACCCGACCCGGTCGACCGGAATCCATTTCTCTGTGACGGTGCCGCCGGGCACAACGGCAACCTCGACGTCGGTCCGGCGTTGCTCGGCGTGCACCAGCCGGGCCCGCCGGATCGACTCCTCCAGCGCCGCGCGGACGTCCGGATCGAGATCGGCCAGCGCCGCGGCCAGCTCCTCAACCGGGACTCTCGGCTCGGGCACATCCACGCCGTCGAAGCGCTCGGTGGCCTCCCGCGCGGCCTGATAGCCGCGATCCCGGACGTCCTCGACGATCGGGGTGGTCACGCTCAGCGCCGCATTGACATCGACTGCCGCCCTGGGCAGCACAATGCGGACCTGATGTCCGGTCAGCGGGCGGGACCGGGCAGACGGGTCGGCGGAGGCTGTGAGGTCGACTCGGCGTAGCACGCCGCCATTCTAGTTGCGCCAACCTTGCGGCTGAGCGGCAATCCGGCCGCCGGCGCGCAGCTGGGCCGATTCAGCCGTACGGTGTGGCGGTGACCCCGGGCCAGCAGCCGCGCCGCGTCGAGAATTTGCCGATGTTTCCACTCGGCACCGTTCTGGTACCCGAGATGGCGCTCGCGTTGCATGTGTTCGAACCGCGTTACCGGCAACTGGTCGCTGATCTGCTCAGCGTGGATGAGCCGGGCGCGCCGGTGTTCGGCGTCGTGGCCCTGCGGCATGGCCTGGAAGTCGGCGAGCTGGGTGACGTCTACGAAGTCGGGACCACCGCGCGGGTCACCGACGTGCTGCCGATGGCCGATGGCCGATGTGACCTGGCCGCGGTCGGTGAACGCCGATTCGTGGTGCACGAACTGGACACCGCAGCGCATCCGTACCTGATGGCCTCGGTGAGCTACCTGCCCGAACCGGACGGCGATATCCGGCCCGGATCGGTGGCAGCCGTGCGGCGCGCATGGCAGGCACACCTGGCCGCCCTGGATGTGTTGGGTGTCGAGCCGGAACTGGATCTCGAACCACCGGTGGACGCTCGTCAGCTGTCTTACGCAGTTGCCAGGCTCGCGTCGCTGCCGCTGTCGGATCGTCAGGTGCTGCTGTCCAAGGAGTCGACGGCCCAGCGGTTGGCCTCCGCGCACGCGATTCTGCGCCGCGAGACCGAACTGCTCCGTCAGTTGCGGGCGGTTCCGGCGACTGCGTCAGCCTTCCGCACCAGCGACCGGTCCGGCTGAGGGCTGCTGGATCGTCGATAGCTGGTTCGTCGGCTGCTGACCTGCCGAGGATTGCGGCTGGGAGCTGACCCCGAGGCCAGGATCTGCCGCGAACCCGGCCAGCGCGGTGTACGTCAGCACGGCGAGGAATGCCTGAACCATCAGCATCGGCCAACCGTGCAGGGTCAGCTGCGGGTGCAACGCTGTCTGCAACGGCCCATTGGTCGACCCGGACGATGCTAAATGGCCGGTCAGGCTCGTGATCCAGGACCCGAGCAGCGCGCCGATCGCAACGACAAGCAGCCCGATCGGACCCCGGGTGCGGCGCAGGAAGAACCATGTGAGCAGGCCAGCCGCCAGCCCGGCGAGGGCGGTGAGCGCCAGGAACCGGCCGTCGGCGGCCATCCAGTTTTCGGTCTGGTCCGGGATCAGCACCGTGCCACCGGTGCTGGATGGGACGCGGTAGACGTCGCTGCTCGGAGACCAGGCCAGCCACACCAACCCGAGGATCACCCCGAGCAGCGCCTGACCGACCAGCACCGCACCGAGCCCGATCCAGTCGCGCCGGTTCAACGGCGCGGGGTGCTGGGCGACGGGGTAGCGCGCCGGCTCCGGTGGTGCGGGGTCGAACGGCGTATCGACGGTCATCGGCCTGCCACGCTGTCTGAGTCCTCCTGGGTACCTCTGCCGGTGCGCCGGCTGTTGTCGGTGCTTCCCACCGTAAGACGGCCGTCTGAGTAGACCGCAGCCGGTGTCCGCCAGACGCCCGGTTCGTCGAGCGGACTGAAGGGCAGCAGCACCAGATTTGCCGGCTCGTCCACGGTGATTCGACCGGTCCGGGTCCGCATTCCCGCAGCGGTCGCCGACCACTCGGTGGCTGCCCGCAGCGCCCCGAGGCGGCCCAGCCCGGTGTCGGCGAGCCGGTCGAGTTCACGTGGGTCGACGCCGGTCCGGGTGCCGGAATTTCCGAGGTCGGTGCCGTAGCGCAGGATGACGCCGGCGGCCACCAGAGCCGCGGCATTGTCGGCGGCGGCGCGCCCCTGGCCTCCGGAGAAGAACGTCTGGATGGTGGAGGTGACCGACACTTTGGAGTCGGCCATTCGTTCGATGACATCAGGGGAAAGTGGCTCTGTCGGAGTGTGTGCCAGTTCGTCGATGCCGGCATCGAGGGCCCGCAAGACCATGTCGGCACTCAGCGCGTGCGCGACTACCGGCAGGCCGAGGTCGTGAGCCGTGCGCACCACCGCTCGAACGGTTCTGGGTCCGGGAACCGGCCAGTCGGCATCGCCTCGCTCGAGTGCGATCTTGATCAGGTCGACGCCTTCGGAGGCCAGTTGTCGCACCGCCGCGACGGCCTCGGCCGCTGAGGCCACAAAGTGCGCGTAGCCTTCGCTGCCCCAGCTGGCTGATGGGTACCCATTCGGTGCGGTGACGATCGGGCCCGCGACCGCGACGAACGGCGCGCCGGGCAGCGGCACCCGCCGGCCGGTCTGCCAGCGGCTCGCCCACCGCATCGGAGCGCCGAGATCGCGAACGCCGACCACGCCGGTGTCCAGGCCGCCCGCGGTGCAGCGTCCGGCGTCGCTGTTGAGTGCGCTCCTCGCGACTGGGTCGAAGCCGAGATGGACGTGGGCGTCGCAGATGCCCGGCACGACCCAGTGCCGCCCACCGCCCAGCACCAGCAGGTCCTGCGGGAGGTCCGGTTCAGAACCGCGCCGGATCGAGACGACCCGCCCGGAATTGTCGAGGATCACCGCGCCCGGTTCAGGAGCAGTGTCGCCACCGGTCCACAGCGTCCCGACAAAGGCCATCCCACGCGTCGGCGCACCGGCAGCGGCGACCCGCTCGCTGCGAAGACCCGCAACCCCGGCCGCCGCCCGAGTAGCGATTACCGTCCCGAGCCGAGCTATCCGGCGAAGCCGGCCTGGGTTCGAGGACGACGTCGGCACCGCATCATCTTGTCAGCGCGCGGCAACTGTCGCTGACACCGCGGGTGCCTGGCGGGTCGCTTGACATCGGGTGCCTTTAGTGCGGATACTCTATTTCGAGTAATCGAGTAAGAATCCAATTCTTCCGAAGGCGACGTGATGGCGAAGAGCAGCTTGTCCAACCCGCTGGCGCTGGCAGTGCTCAGCTGTCTGTTGGAGAAGCCCATGCACCCCTACGAGATCTCCACGACGCTGCGCAACCGCGGCAAGGAGAACAGCATCAAGCTGAACTACGGCTCGCTGTATTCGGTCGTCGAATCGCTCAGCAAACACGGCATGATCACCGCCAGCGAGACGGTGCGCGACGGCCGGCGGCCGGAAAGAACGGTCTACGAGATCACACCGGCCGGACGAGAGAAGCACGACAGCTGGCTGTCGGAGTTGCTGTCGACGCCGGTTCGGGACTTCACGTCCTTGGAGGCCGGCCTGTCACTGATGCCTGGCCTGTCCCCCGATGAGGTCAGCCGGCTGCTCGACATGCGGGCCGAGAAGCTCCGGATCTCACTACGCAGCCTGCAGGCCACCTTCGACGTGGCCGGCGAACGCGGGCTGCCGGATCTCTTCCTCGTCGAGGACTATTACCGGCGGGCCATGACCCAGGCGGAGCTGGACTTCGTGGTCAAGCTAGCCGAGGACATCCGGTCCGGCGCTCTGGGCGGGGCCAAGGTCTGGCAACGGATGCACGAACTCGTCGACTCGGGCGTCAGCCTTGAAGAGATCGGCAAGGACCCGGTCCGTTTCCTCGGAGAGGAGGCCCGGGTGATGCAGCCGCCGCAATGACGGCAGGTCCCCAGCAGGCCGACCCGGCTTGTTGGAAACCCTGAGACGGGTGCTGTAACACCCGCCCCAGGGCCATCCCTTGAGTTGATCCGCGAGAGATCACTACCCACGCTTTTCAGCATTGTGAGCACCCAAGGCGCACCGCTCACGATAGAGCAACCTTCTCGCGTGTCCACTCGATCGCGCATGCGCAGAAGGAGTCAGCACAGATGAAATCGGCACTATCCACTCGTGCTCCGCGACCGAGCACCGCCTCGTCGCCGGACGACGCGCTCGTCGTCAGCAGCCTGGTCAAGACCTACCCCGCCGGACGAGGCAAGGACCCGGTCCGGGCATTGGACGGCCTGTCCCTGGCAGCCTCGGAGGGCACGGTGTTCGGCCTGCTCGGCCCGAACGGAGCTGGCAAGTCCACCACCGTCAAGGTCCTGACCACCCTCACCAGACCCGATTCCGGCACCGCGACCGTGGCTGGGCTGAACGTGACGGCCGAACCGGATCGGGTACGGCGCGCGATCGGATTGGTCTCACAGAAGTCGAGCAGCGACCCGATCGCGACCGGCAGAGAGAACCTGGTGCTCGCCGGTCGGATCCAGGGCCTGAACAGATCAGAGGCCCGCCAGAGGGCCGCCGAGCTGCTCGACCGGTTCGGGCTCACCGACGCCGCCGACCGGGCTGTGAAGACCTATTCCGGGGGCATGGCCCGCAAGCTCGACGTGGCGATCGGGCTGGTCCACCGTCCTCAGGTGCTGTTCCTGGACGAGCCGACCACAGGGCTGGACCCGGAGGCGCGCGCCGACATGTGGGCCGAGATCGAACGGCTCGCCGGCGACGAACGGATGACGGTGTTGCTGACCACCCACTACCTGGAGGAGGCAGATCGGCTGGCCGAGCGGCTTGCCATCGTCGATCACGGCCGGGTCGTGGTGGAAGGCACCCCTGAGCAGCTCAAGAGCGAGTTGCACGGCGACACCATCCTCATCGAGGTCGCAGCTGCCGAGCCCACCGCGGCGGCGGCGCGCGCCGTGCAGGCGTTGTCGCGGCTGCCCGGGCTCTCGACGGTGGCGGCCGACGCGGGGAGCGTTCGGGCTCGCGCCGAACTCGGATCTGCCGCCGTCCCAGCGGTATTGGCCGCGCTGGAACAAGCCGCCGTGACCGCGGCTTCGGTCACCGTCGCGCGGCCCTCACTGGACGACGTCTACCTCCGCCATGTCGGACGGAGCTTCACCGAAGGGATCGGCAAATGAGCACCGCGACCACCATTGACAGTCCTCGGCGGGCAGCATTGCCAACTGCCCGTCCGGCGATGGCAACCCTGCTGCCGCACTCGTACCAACTCACCATGCGTTCCATCAAGGCGCTGATCCGGCAGCCGTGGTTCCTCGCGATCACGTTGGTGCAGCCGATCATCTGGCTGCTGCTGTTCGGGCAGTTGTTCAAATCGGTGATCCACATTCCCGGCTTCGCGACCGGCGCCGGCCGTTCCGGCAGCTACCTCGAGTTCCTGACGCCGGGGGTGGTCGTGATGACGGCGCTGTTCTCCAGCGCCTGGGCCGGCACCGTGTACATCGAGGACATGAACCGAGGCGTGATGGACCGGTTGCTTGCCTCGCCGGTCAGTCGAGGCGCGATGATGATCGGCACGCTCGCCTACCAGGCGGTAACCACCATCATCCAAACCGTCGTGGTGTTCGCGATCGCGTTCGCGTGCGGTGCGCGCTTCAGTGGCGGAGCGTCCGGAATCGCCTTCACACTGCTGGCAAGCGCATTGCTGACCATGATCTTCGCGGCGCTGTCCAACGCCGTCGCATTGCTGGTTCGCCAGCAGGAGGCGCTGATCGGGATCAGCCAATTCCTGAGCCTGCCGTTGTCCTTCCTCGGCTCGGCGATCATGGACGTCAAGCTGGCACCGCCATGGGTGCGGCATGCCGCGAATTACAACCCGATGGACTGGGCCGTCGTGGTCAGCCGGCAGACGTTGTCCGCCTCGCCGGACTGGGGCGCGGTGTGGCCCCGGCTGGGGGCGCTCGTCGGAATGGCGCTCGTCATGGGCTGGATCGCCACTCGGGCGTTCGGCAGCTACCAGCGCTCGGCGTAACGCGCCTAGCGCTCGCAGGGAGTGGAGACTTTGCTACCGCTGCGGTGGCACAGTCTCCACTCGCGGCATCGTGCGGGCCTCTGACGTGGACGGCCTATCTGGCTTTACGCAACAGCAAGTGGAGTTCGTCCAAGGTGCTGGCGGGCACCACCTGGCTGAGGTCGAAGCTGGCGAGCTTGGCGATGGTTTGCCGGCGCTTGACCGGCCGCGCCAACCTCATCCCGATCATCAGCGGGCCCCAAGGGTGAGACGGTAACCCGATCCGTCGTAATTCTGCTCGCAACCCCTTGCGGGTCTGCCCGACGAGGTCCTCGACACCGGAACGGGCGTTGCCCATCCTGTCGATCCCTGAGATCCGCCGCTGGATGCCGGACAGCGTCGCCCGGAACATCAGAACGATCAACGCGACGAAACCGATCAAGACGGCCAGCCACTCGACGCCGGCCAGCCATACGAGAGCGGCGATGATCAGGATGGAGATGCCTGTCCACTGCAGGCTACGGATGATCGAGGTGCCCAGGGCGCGGGTGAGCAGATAACGCCGCAGCACCCAGTCCTCTTCGGGGGTGGTCTGACGGAATGCCCCGACGTCAGGCACGAGCCTCTCGCCGGTGATCGGACGCTCCTGCTTGTCGAAGTTCACGCCCGGGCCATCGGTTTGTCCGGTCCGGCGGGGCCGGCCGGGCACGATCTCATAGCTCATGACTTCAGAACGAACCAGAGCCGCCCAGAGTTCGCAAGGCCACGCGATGTGGCCTCGTTTTGCCCGGGCCTCGTTGCTCGGGCTACCGAAAGGGTCGGCAACCCCATCCGCCTTCCGACTGAGATCAGCCGGCAACCGCGGTCGGGCCCAGCAGCGCCTTGAGGTCCCCCATCAGCGCCGGCGAGGCGCTGACCCGGTGCTTGTCGCCGAGCCGGAACGGTTTGCGGCTGGTGCCGGAGGCGAGTTCAAGGTGAACCTCGGTGGTGCCTGGGTGGGCGGCCAGCACCTCACGCAGCCGCTCCACCACCAGTGGCGTGCAGCGGGCAGCCTGCATGTGCAGGATGATCGGGCCACGCGGGCCGTCGGTGAGATCAGGCAGCGACAGGTCCTGCCCGATCAACCGGATGCTGTCCTCCCGCCCGTCGACCCGGCCCTTGATCACCACGATCGCATCCTCGGCTATCTGCATACCGACCTGGGCGTAGGACGCCGGGAAGAACAACACTTCGACAGCGCCTTCCAGGTCTTCGAGGGTGACCTGCGCCCAAGCCTTACCGTCCTTGGTCATCCGGCGGGTCACCGAGGACAGGATGCCGGCGACCGTGATGCTCTGGCCGTCGTTGACCGCGTCGGTCTGCAGGTCCGCGATGCTCACCTCGGACGCGCCGGCGAGGATGTGCTCCACCCCGAGCAGCGGGTGATCACTGACGTACAGGCCGAGCATCTCGCGTTCGAAGTTGAGCAGGACGGCCTTGTCCCACTCCCCCTCGGGCACCCGGACGGCGAAGACGTCGGTCTCGGTCGCGGCGTCCTCGGTCCCGAAGCCGAAAAGATCGAATTGCCCGACAGCTTCGGCCTTCTTGGTGTCGACGACCGCGTCGATGGACTGCTCGTACACCTGGATCAGACCCTTGCGGGTGTGGCCGAGGGAATCGAACGCGCCTGCCTTGATCAGCGCTTCGATGGTGCGCTTGTTGCACGCCACCGCGTCGACCTTGCGTAGGTAGTCGGCGAAGTCGGCGAAGTTCTCCTTGGCCATCCGGGACGCGGAGATCGAGGCGACCACGTTGCCGCCGACGTTGCGTACCGCAGACAGCCCGAACCGGATGTCGGTGCCGGTCGGGGTGAAGTCGGCGGCCGATTCGTTGACGCACGGCGGCAAGACCTTGATGCCCATCCGCCGGCACTCGGCCAGATAGATGGCCATCTTGTCCTTGTCGTCCTTGACCGAGGTGAGCAACGCGGCCATGTACTCGGCCGGGTAGTTCGCCTTCAGGTAGCCGGTCCAGTACGACAGCATCCCGTAGGCCGCTGAATGTGCTTTGTTGAAGGCATAGTCGGAGAACGGCAGCAGGATGTCCCACAGCGTTTTGATCGCACCGGCCGAATAGCCCTTCTCGGCCATGCCACCGGAGAAGTTCTCGTACTGCGCGTCCAGCTCGGACTTCTTCTTCTTGCCCATCGCGCGACGCAGCAGATCTGCAGCGCCCAGGGTGTACCCAGCCAGATGCTGGGCGATCGCCATGACCTGCTCCTGATAGACGATCAGGCCGTAGGTGTCGCCGAGCAAGTCCTGCAGCGCCTCAGCAAGTTCGGCATGGATCGGTGTGACCGGCTTGCGGCCGGTCTTGCGGTCGGCATATTCGTTGTGGGAGTTCGCGCCCATCGGGCCTGGCCGGTAAAGCGCGATGACGGCCGAGATGTCTTCGAAGTTGTCCGGGCGCATGGATCGCAGCAGGGCACGCAGCGGTCCACCGTCCAGCTGGAACACGCCGAGGGTGTCTCCGCGCGACAACAGCTCGTAGGTCTTGCGGTCGTCCAGTTCGAGGTCTTCCAGGACCAGTTCGATGTCGCGGTTGGCTTTGATGTTGTCGACCGCGTCATCGAGAATGGTGAGGTTCCGCAACCCCAGGAAGTCCATCTTGATCAGGCCGAGCTGCTCGCACGACGGGTAGTCGAACTGGGTGATGATCGCCCCGTCCTGTTCGCGGCGCATGATCGGGACCACGTCGAGCAGCGGTTCGCTGGACATGATCACGCCGGCGGCATGCACGCCCCATTGACGCTTGAGGCCCTCCAGCCCCTTTGCGGTGTCCACGACCCGCTTGACCTCGGGGTCCGAGTCATACGCCGATCGGAACTCGCCACCCTCGCCATACCGGTTGTGGGTCGGGTCGAAGATCTTCGAGAGCGGGACGTCCTTGCCCATCACCGGCGGTGGCATCACCTTGGTGATGCGGTCACCCATCGCGAATGGGTAACCGAGCACCCGGGCAGCGTCCTTCACGGCCTGTTTGGCCTTGATGGTGCCGTAGGTGACGATCTGTGCGACGCGGTCGTCGCCATACTTGTCGGAGACGTAGCGGATCACCTCGCCGCGCCGCCGTTCGTCGAAGTCCACGTCGAAGTCGGGCATCGAAACGCGGTCCGGGTTGAGGAAGCGTTCGAAGATCAGTCCGTGCCGCAGCGGATCGAGGTCGGTGATCCGCATCGCGTAAGCAGCCATGGAGCCGGCGCCCGAACCGCGACCCGGCCCGACCCGGATGCCGTTCTCCTTGGCCCAGTTGATGAAGTCGGCGACCACCAGGAAGTAACCGGGAAAGCCCATCTGGACGATGACGCCGACCTCGTAGTCCGCTTGCTTGCGTACGTTTTCCGGGATGCCGGCCGGGTAGCGGACGAGCAGGCCCTTCTCTACCTCCTTGACGAACCAGGACGTCTCGTTCTCCCCGTCCGGGACGGGGAAGTGTGGCATGTAGTTGGCGGACTCGTTGAACTCGACGTCGCACCGCTCGGCGATCAGCAACGTGTTGTCACAGGCCACCCGCAGGTCGTACTTGTCTGCCCACAGGCTGCGCATCTCGGCCGGTGACTTCAGGTAGAAGTCCTTCGCGTCGAACTTGAAGCGGTTCTGGTCCTGCATCGTCTTGCCGGACTGAACGCAGAGCAACACCTCGTGGGCATCGGCGTCCTCGGCCCTGGTGTAGTGCAGGTCGTTGGTGGCGATCATCGGCAGGTCCAGGTCCTTGCCGAGTTTGAGCAGACCGTCGCGGACCCTGGTCTCGATGCCCAGGCCGTGGTCCATCAGCTCGAGGAAGAAGTTGTCCTTGCCGAAGATGTCGCGGAACTCAGCCGCACTCGCGCGCGCCTTGTCGTAGTTGCCGATCCGCAGCCAGGTCTGGATCTCCCCGGACGGGCAACCCGTGGTGGCGATCAGGCCGTTGGCGTACTGGTTCAGCAGTTCGCGGTCGGCGCGGGGTTTGTAGAAGAAGCCTTCCAGGCTCGAACGGGACGAGAGCCGGAACAGGTTGTGCATGCCGGCGGTGTTCTCGGCCAGCAGCGTCATGTGCGTGAAGGCGCCGGCGCCTGAGACGTCGTCCTCGCCGCCGTTGTTCCACCTGACCCGGGTCCGGTCGCCACGATGGGTGTTCGGAGTGACGTAGGCCTCCATGCCGATGATCGGCTTCACGCCCGCGAGCTTGGCCTTTCGGTAGAAGTCGTAGGCGCCGAAGACGTTGCCGTGGTCGGTCATGGCCAGCGCGGGCATGCCCAGTTCGGCGGTGGCTTCGAAGAGGTCGGTGAGGCGGGCGGCACCGTCGAGCATCGAGTACTCGGTGTGCACGTGCAGGTGAACGAAGCTGTCCGACGAGGAACTCGTACCTGCATTGGTCACAGTGGTGCCCTCGTCCTTCGTTCAGGTGGCGCCCCTCGTACGGGCTGGCCAGCGGTGTTGATTGTGCACCCGGCATATGACAACGCGGGCGAGGTGGACCTTCGACACGCTAAACGGACGGCGTGTCGCGGCGTGTCTCTCGATCAGTTGTCGAGAGTCAGGCGTCGGTGGCCGCCGGGCTGTCCACATTGACGGTGGGCTGGCCGGTCCCGCATCGGACGACCACCGCCTTCGAGGCGACCCCGGTCGGGTTGGACTCGCGGTGGATTGCACCAGCCGGCACCCGAATGAAGTCACCGGGTCCGGCTTCCACGACGAGCTCTCCGTTCGGCCCGGACTCCAACCGCATCCGGCCTTGCAGGACGTACAGGGTGGTCTCGTGATCGCCGTGATGATGCCAGCCGCTGATCGCGCCGGGCTCGGTGTCGACGGTGCCTGCCCACATGGATTCGGTCGTGACCCCGACCTTGCGAGTCATACCGGGCGTCGGATCGGCGGCGGACAGTTGGTCCGCTGCAACTTTTTCGCACGGACGAGCTGCTGGGTTCCCGGTGCTCATGTCTGCTTACTCTGCCAGTTACTCTGCCAGTTACTCTGCCAGTTCTTGTCGTCGACGAGAACGAGAATCACGTGCGCAGCGACGAGGTCGTTGATGATGGGGTGGGTGTCGGCTCGGGGTCACGCTGCGTTCGGCTTCCGCAGAAAGGCGCAGCGACGAGCATTTGGTGCGCTGCTGAGTGTCGTCGTCGCCTCGCGTTGATTGGCCCCTCCGGCTGCTGACCCGAACTCGGTCCTCGGCATTGGATGGTGTTTGCCCTTTGGAATACGACTGATCTCTGGGTTGACGCGATAGGCATGAGTTGGTTAAAATCGAACGTATGAGCGAATGGGTGAGGGATTCGGATCTGGATGATCCTGAGCTTGTCGCGATGCTGGCCGCCGACCTGGACTGCCGCGCCGGCCTGCCTGAGCACACCGAGCCGCCGCCCTGGCTGCTGGATCTGGACTGCCCCACTGTGGCCGAGAGCGAACGGGTCACCGCACTGGCCGCGGCGCCACCCTCCGTGCTGGGTGTCGAGACCCTGGCCTGGACCGACCCGGGCACCTTGGGCCACGACGAGCTGATCGACTACTTGAGCCTGATCGAGAAGCACAAGTCCTGGCTGGAGGCGATGCACCACCGCGCCCTGGCGCTACTCGATGCCCGCGACCGCTCGGAACTGAAATGGTCGCGGGAAGAAGCGATGTGCGCACTGCGGGCGTCCTCCCGCTCGGCGCAGCGGATGATCGCAACCTCCCGTTCTCTGATCGAGGATCTGCCCCAGACTCTGAACGCGCTGGCCAGCGGCACCATCCCGGCCGGGCACGCCCGCGCGATCGCCGCAGCATCCTGGACGCTGCCCCCCGACATCCGCAGCCAGCTGGAAACCCGGCTGCTGCCCGACGCGGCGGCCCGCACCGCCAGCGAACTCCGCAGCGCCATCCAGCGCACCGTGCTCAGCATCGACCCGGCCACCGCCACCGAACGCCACCACCGCGCCTACCAGGACCGCGGGGTGGCCCTGACCGCACTGCCCGACGGCATGACCACCCTGACCGCGCTGCTCTCGGCCGCCGATGCCCACAGCCTGTTCAACCGCCTGACCGCGGCCACCGCACTGCTACCGGCCGCAGACCCGCGCACCATTGATCAGCAACGCG
>DASXHV010000148.1:0-26768 GCA_036488285.1 Jatrophihabitans sp.
TCCACACCCAAGCGCTCATTGCGCTCGCCCGCCGCCTCGTAGACCTCGTCTGGGTGCTGCTGCGCGACGGCCGCGAATTCCAACCCACAGCACCGCTCAAAACGCCATCGGCGGCTTGACACGGTCATTGAAACTCCTTCGTGCTGTGCCGGAGCGGTTGCGCCGGCGGTGGTAGTCGTGCCTCGAACCCGTCTGTATCGGGATCGACCTCGACGCTATGAGCGGCAGATCGCGGCGGCACCGTTCCGGAAAACAACGTTCTGGGGTGCCTTCGTGCGTCTGAAACAAAGAGCTAGCCATACACTTGCCCAGTGGTGGACAGTGCCGCCGCGGTCGAGCGCGAGCTGTCAGACGTGTGCGCAGCCGTCGGCGCGCGGCAGATCGAGCTGACGCAGGAGATCTGGCGAGGGATCACGGCGAGCGTGCCGGAGCTGCGCGGCGACGACACGCTCGAGAAGCTGCTCAGTTCCAGCGTCGCGGAGAACGTGATGACCGTGCTGCACGCGCTCGAGCACCGGACCGTGATCGAGAACGTCGATGCGCCGGCCGCCGCACACGAGTACGCGCGACGCTTGGCACAGCGGGAGGTCTCGATCAACGCGCTGGCCCGCACATACCGCATCGGACACGCTCAGTTCCTCGCCACCTGCGTCGAGGAGGTCGCAGCACGTCCGTACGACGGCGCAGTGACGACAACGGTCATTGCGCGAATCGTCGCGGTGAGCTTCGACTACATCGACCGGGTTGTGGAGCAGGTGATCACGACCTACCAACGCGAACGAGACCAGTGGCTGCTCACGCGGGCAGCGGCTCATGCCGCACGAGTGCGGGCACTGCTCGCCGATGACCCTGCCGATGTAGACGTGGCCGAGTCGGCGCTCGGTTACCGGCTCCGACGAAAGCACCTCGGCGTCGTCGCGTGGGTGTCCGGCGAGCCGGGAGGAATGCACGGCTTGACGCGGCTCGAGCAAGTAGCCGCCCAGGCCGCACGCGCGCTCGAGGCACGAGGGCGGCCGCTGTTCGTACCACGAGACGAAGCGCTCGCCTGGATCTGGCTGCCGCTCGCGAGTGATGCGGAGATCAGCCGGGAGATGCTCGAGGTCGCGTTCGACGACGGCGTTGGTTCGGTGCGAGTCGCGGCCGGCGAGCCGGCCGTCGGGCTCGACGGGTTCCGGCTGACCCATGACCAGGCGCAGAGCACGTACGGTCTTGCGCTCGCTGCGAGCCCCGGCGCCCGCGTAACCACGTTCACCGAGGTCGGTGCTCTCGCCCTGATCTGTGCCGACCGGGATGCTGCCCGTCGTTGGGTGACCGCCACGCTCAACGACCTGGCGATCGACGACGAGCCGAACGCTCGACTGCGCGAGACGCTGCTGACCTACCTGACGACAGGCAGCTACACGGTTACCGCCAAGCGGATGATGCTGCACAAGAACACGGCGCAGTACCGGGTGGGAAAGGCGGAGGAGGCGCTGGGCGCGCCCATCGGCGAGCGGCGCGCTGACGTGGAGCTCGCACTTCGCGCGTGCCGTTACCTCGGCACACTCGTCCTGCGCGAGCCGGCGTCCTCGGCTCGGGTGAAACGCGACCACAGCCGTTCGGCTTCGTGACGAGGAATCGTGCGAAATTGCTTCTCTTGTTGGGTTAGGCGCCGGTCGCTACGCCGGGCTGCGTGGTGATGTCGCCTTCCCGGCGTTGACCAAGATCAGAATGGCCACGAATGCTGCGGCGATCAGCCCGACCCCGATCCAGAACGCGACGTGGTAGCCGTGGATCGCGGCGAGCGGGTTGAACGCGGATGGGGAGAGGTGGTGGGCCACGACATAGGACGAGACCGCACTCGCATAGAACGTGTTCAACAGCGCCGTGCCCAGGGACCCGCCGATCTGTTGGGTCGAGTTGAGCACCGCGCTTGCGACTCCGGCGTCGTCGTCGTTCACCCCGGTGAGCGCGAGGCTCGAGAGCGGCACGATCACCAGGGCCAGGCCGACGCTCATCAGCAGCTCTCCGGGCAGAACGCGGGTAACCCAGCTGCTGGTGTCGGAGATGAAGGTGTAGGTGGCCAGGCCGATCGTGGCCATGGCGAGCCCGATCAGCATGAGTGGCTTGGGTCCGGTGCGCGGTAGCAGGCCCGACACCACCCCCGAGGTGACGATGATGCCGCCGCTGAACGGCAGGAAGGCGATGCCTGACTTGAGTGCGCTGTAGCCCAGGTTGTACTGGAAGTAGTAACTCAGGAACAGGAACATCGCGAACAGTCCGGCGAAGATCAGCAGCGAGGCGAGATAGGTGCCGCCGCGATTGCGATCGAGCACCACCCGCATCGGCAACAGCGGACTCGCCGAACGCAACTCGACGAGCACGAACGCGACCAGCAAGATGACGGCGCCCACGAGATAGCTGATGGTTTCGACCGAGAGCCAGCCGACACCGGTCTTGGCCGCTTCGGTGAATCCGTAGACGAGGGCAACCAGCCCGACCGTGCCGAGGATCGCACCCGGGATGTCATAGGAGCTCCCGCCGCCGGACTTGCTCTCGGTGACCAGGATCGTGCCGGCGATGACGGCCACGATCGCGATCGGCACATTGATCAGCAGGCACCAGCGCCACGACGCGTACTCGGTCAGCGCACCGCCCAGGATCAAGCCGATCGCGGCACCACCTCCGGAGATGGCGCCGTAGACCGCGAACGCCCGAGACCGCTCCTTCACCTCGGTGAAGGTCACCGTGATCAGTGACAAGGCAGCGGGCGCGAGCAGCGCCGCGAACAGGCCCTGGACCGCCCGGGCGCCGAAGAGCGTCGCGCCGTTCTGCGCCGCACCGCCGAGCGCCGAGGCCGCAGCGAACCCGACTAGCCCGACCAGGAAGATCCGCTTGCGGCCGAGGTAGTCGGCGATCCGTCCGCCCAGCAGCAGCAGGCCACCGAACGCGAGGGTGTAGGCGGTGATCGTCCACTGCCGATCAGCGTTGGAGATGTGCAGGTCGCGTTGCGCCGAGGGCAGCGCAATGGTGATGACGGTGCCGTCGAGCACCACCATCAGTTGAGCGATCGCTATCACCGCCAGTGCCCACCATCGGCGGCTGGGAAGTGCTTCGATCGTCTCCTCGGACGGCTCGAGTCGGTTTTCGTGGCCCTCTGGCTTGTCTTGGGCGGTCACCTCAGCGTCTGTTCGGACCGGCCGATGCGGGTCACGGGTGGACCTGCGAACCGGCGCCGAGGTCGAGGCGCATCGACTGCATGATCATGAACGTGGTGCTGTAGGTGAACTCTTCGACGTCAGCGGAGGCCAGCACGCCCGTGTACTTGGCAACGACCGGTTTGGTGGCGAGTTCGGTTACGGCGCCGAGGTATCCCTTCACGGCCGCCCACACGTTCGGTCCGTATTTCATGAAGTAAGGAGTCGGATCGACCTTGCCGAGTGCGTCCTTGGAGTTCTCGACGATGTCATCGATGTACTGCTGGTGAAGCTCGATGTCGGCGCGGGTGCCGAGCCGACCGAGGTGGCCGCCGATGTAGTGCTTCCAGGGATAGGTGAGGGCCTGGCCCGGCGCGTCGAGGTAGCCGGGTACATCCTCGCTCAGATTCAGGTTGAAGATCGGAACCCAGCCGGAGTTGACGATGTCGACGAGCATGAGCGCGTCGTGGTCGGGAAAGTGGATGAAGATGTTGTCGGGCGAGTGATTGGGCCCGTGGAACCCCAACTCGACGCGCTCACCGCCCACCTGGAGTGTGTAGTTCTCCCGGAACGTGACATCCGGCGCCGGTCGGGTCGGGTCGTTGTCGCGAAGCAGCAGGCGGCGAGCGTCCTCGTGCCCGATCCGGACGACGTCGTCGCCGAAGAGGTTCGCCGCGCCGGCGTGGTCGGCGTGGTGATGCGAATAGACCAGGTGCGTCACCTTGTTCGTCGCGCCTTCGGCGGCTGCGATTTCGTCCACCGCTCGGCGCAGGTTGTGGCCGATCGTCGGTGGCGCGTCGAACAGGACCACTCCGTCGTCGGTGACGAGGAACGCCGACTGGTAGGTGCCGTCGGTCACCCAGAACAGGTTCCGCTCGACGCGGCCGACGTGATAGCCCTGCTCGTTCAGCTCGGGACCGAACGCGGACGGTGGCACTGGCGCGTACTCGGGCATCGCATCAGCACCGGCTGTGGCTCGACTGACATCAGTCATCTGACTCTCCTCAGTGAGTGGGCAAGTGGGTCTTCACAAAGTCCGCTGCCCGGTCCAGCGCCGCTCCTGCCTCATCGAGGAGGGCCGCATACGCCTGGAAGACGTGCGGGACGCCTGGGGTGACCTCGAGCGTGACCGGGACATCCGAGATGGCTGCCCGTCCGGCGAGCCGGAGAGCGTCGCTCAGCAGGACCTCGTGGGAACCAACTTGAATCAGAAGCGGAGGCAGTTCCGTGAGATCGCCGAATATCGGGCTGATGTAGGGGTCAGCGGCGTCGGCCCCGCCTACATAGTCAGGAACCCGCGCACGGAGCCCCTCGGGAGTGAGGAGTGGGTCGACCTCGCGCTTCGCGGCGAGGGTCTCTCCCGACAGCGTCAGATCCACATAGGGCGACATCAAGTACGCGCAGGATGGCAGCGGCACGCCGGCTTCCCGTAAGGCGAGGAGCAAGGCCACTGCCAGACCGCCTCCCGCTGACTCGCCCGCGAGGGCGATCTGACCGGGTGCAACGCCCTGAGCGAGTAGTCCTTCGTAGGCGGCTCGAGCGTCTTCGACCGCCGCCGGATAGGGGTGTTCGGGAGCTAGTCGATACTCGAGCGTGACGGCCTTGGTGCCCGTTCTTCGAACTAGATCACCCACCAAGGGAACCGTTGCTGCCGCATAGCCGATGACGTAGACACCCCCATGGAAATAGAGGATCACGTTCTCGGCCTCGTTGCCTCCGACGGTGACCTCGACGCCGGCGACACCTCCGATCTCAACTGGAGTCTGCTGAACATCGGGAGCCACCGGCACCCGTGCCATGAGTTCGCTGAACGCTGCCCGCAGTGTCGGGACGTCCGCGCCGGTGTCGAGCCCGCCCTGGCGCAAGATGGCGTCCAACTGGCTCTGCTGCTCTTTGCTCATCAGCACACGATCGCCTTGACCTAGGTGAGCTGTCCTCGCCGGATGATGGTGATTCCCCACCCCGCGAGGGTCTCAACGAGGCGCAGGGTGAGGTGGTGAGGCGTCATCGCCCCATTCAGGCCGCTGCGGTTTCGGCCTGATCTGGCGCAGTTCGAGAAGCTCGAGGCCGAGCGCTTCGATCTGCGCAAGGACTCCGAACACCGCGGACCGATCTTCAAGCAAGCCGGTGAGCACGGTCTCGCTGCCCTTCAGCTCAGACACCATCGTGGGGAAGGCGGACAGAGCGGTAGCTCCGAGCCGACCCCTTATCCGGATCGTGTACAAGCCCAGCGGTGCGGCCACGGGATGATCGTGCAGCCTGACCTAGTGAGCCGGCGACGCCGAAATCTGGTGATTCCACACGCCGACACTCGGGCTATTTCGGAGACGTTGGCGAGAGCCGGTTTGAGAGCAGCCGCAGCTGGCGTGCGCGTTGCACGGCGGCAGAGCGATCACGCGCACCGAGCTTGGCATAGACGTTGCGGATGTGAGTGTTGACCGTGTTGATCGAGACGTGGAGCTCTTGCGCGATCTCCGGCCGCGTCAGGTTTGTCGGCAGGTATCCCAAGACGCGTAGCTCGCTTGGGCTGAGCTCGTCCGATTGCGATAGCGGCTCTCGGTCGGTGCTAGGCACCGACGTGCCTCGCAGCAGGTCGACGATGTCAGCGAGAAGGGCACGGTGAGCCGTTTCGTGATGCAAGAGCACGTCGAGCAGCTCCGCGGCTTCGGTCATTGCAAACGGGAAGATCAGCCGGTCGGGCTCGGCGGTCGCGAGCGCTGCCTCGGCGGCGGCAGCCGCGGCGATTCGATCGCCCAGGCGTAGGTGCGCGGTGCCGGCGAGTAGATGCGCTTCAACGAGTGTGAACGGCTCGACCGGCGGTGTGATGTCGCGAACTTCTCGGAGTACTTCCAATGCCATGCCGAAGTCCCCGTCCGTCATGCAGATCCATGCACGCGCGTTGGAAATGGCACCCATTCGCTCCGGTTCGGCGGAGAATCCGGCCAGCGTTGCGCGCGCCTCATCTTGCCTTCCAAGGCGAGCCTGCGTGGCTGCGAGCCATCCCGTAATCCGCGGCGCTAGAGCGTGCACGCCTGTGAGTAGCGACTGCGCTTGCGCTGCCGCGGTGAAAGCTTCGAGCGCCGATTGTTGCTTCCCGCGACCCTGGTGCAACATGCCCGTCGCCAGGTGAAAAAGCACTGCGGCGGCCGGGTCAACGTGTGCGGAGCCGACCTCCCAGGCGCGGCGTAGCCAGCGCTCTCCCTCGTCGAACTCGCCCATCCAGATTGCCATGCCGCCGACTGCGCCGAGCGCGGGCGCGATTATCGGTCGATCGTCCAAGCCATAGCGCTCGGCCAGGGCTACCGCCTGACGGCCGCGCTCACGTGCCGTCGCGACCGAGACCAGCTTTGACGGAAAGCCTTGATGCGCGCGGCACGCGACTTCTAGGTAGGGTCGGCCGATCGTCTGGGCGAGCGTGGCTCCCTCGGAGAGATGCCGCTCGGCGTCAGCGAGTCGCCCAGACCAGGTCTCAACGATCCCGAGATTCAGCAGCGCGACTCCCCGCAGCTCACTCCCCATCGCGATCGCTTCGCTCGATGCGTCTGCAATCGAAGCATCGAGCAGCTTCACTTGCTCGATTACTTCACTGAACTGACCGCTACGCCGTGCTAGCGCCAACCGCAGTGACGCGATTGCCACCGCCAGGCGGCGGCGGCGTGTCGGCGGAGCGCTCTGGACGTGGGACTCGGCCAGCGCCAGCTGAGCAGCCGCCTCCTCCATCCGCCCCTGGTTCAGCTCAGCTGCCGCGTGCGCCAGCGCCAGGTCAGGATGATCGACCGATGTGCCCTCAGGGAAGGCCTGCAGGACCGCGCGAATCGTTCCCGCTTGCCCGTCGAGCACCCACCTGAACGAGTGGTCTGCGACTAGCCGAGCGGCATCGGGCCAGTCGCCGGCCGCGACCGCGTGCCGCACGGCCTCGACGATGTCTCCGCGGTCGGCGAACCACCGCGCGGCACGGCGGTGGAGGTCAGGAACCTCATCGGCCAACGTTCGGCGGAGTTCCAGGCGCAGGAAATCCGCCAGAAGCTGGTGGTAGCGAAACCAGCTGCGCTCAGCGTCGAGCGAGACGACGAACGCGTTGGCTTCCTCCAGTGCGAGCAGCATCCGCTCCGAGCCGGAGCGGCCTGCCAGCAGGTCGGCGAGTTCACCGTTCATCCGGTCGACGAGCGAGGTTCGTAACAGCATGCTCTGGACCTCGCTGGGCTGGCGTTCCAGCATCTCGGCCATCAGGTATTCCCCGATAGCCCTGTCGGTGCCCGAGAACTCTGCCACGAAACGTTCGGGATCCAGGTGATCGCTGAGCGAGATCACCGCCAGGCGCAGGCCAGCCGCCCAACCTTCCGTGCGCTGGTACAACGCGGCCACCCCGGCGGCGGACAGGCTGATCGCGGACCCAGCAAGCAGTTCGCGCGTCTCGCGCTCGGTGAATCGTAGATCGCCGGCTCGGATCTCGGCGATGTCGTCGGCAAGCCTGAGCTGGTGCAGTCTGAGCGACGGGTCCCGGCGAGACGACAGCACCACGCGTGCAGAGCTCGGCAGAATCGCGAGAAAATTTTCGAGCTGCGTGAGGGCGACAGCTGACCTCAACTCATGGAGATCGTCGATGATCAGTACGACGGGTTCGACTTGCTCGGCGACCTCTGACAGGACGCTGTCGATCACCTGCTCTACGTCGAGCGCAGCGGTCGGCGCAGGTGGCGTCTCAGAATCAATCGAGCGCGCCGGGCTGCGGATCGCGTCCAGGACGGCGCACCAGAACCGCTGCTCGTTCTGTTGGTCGCGCTCGACGGTCACGAACGCGACCCGACGACGGTTGGTCGAGCGGTCAGCCCACGCACGCAACAGCGAGGTCTTACCACTTCCCGGTGGCGCCGAAATGACAGTCACACGTTTGGTCACAGCGCGATCGAGCAGCTGGAGGAGATCTTTTCGGTCGAGTAGTCCCCGGGCGCCCGAAACGTCTCGTGAGATCAGCTGCGGCACGTGCTCCCCGCGCTGCCTCGTCACCAAGCTGGTCACGTCGGTGCCACGGCACTTCTCCCATCTCGGAGTCAGCCGGCGCGAGACTGCTCCACGAGGCATACCCTTGCTTGCTTGTGCAAGCATATGACGCAAAGCGCCCCTTGCAAATCCCATTCCCGCCGGCGAATCCCACGCACATACCCGGTGGCTGTCTCTGCTCGTGATCGCTGACCCCTGAATCACCGGGATCCGGCGATGACGCATCACCCACGCGCTGGCGACGATTCGCTTAGCTCATTGAAAAGGAGATAGGCGATGACGAATGACTTGGGTGTTTGGACCGCCGATGACTGTGCCTTGGCCTGCTGCGTGGATGTTCTCTGCCAGATGCAGAAAGGCACGAACGCGATGCCTCGCGAGCGGCACTCCTCCAGTACCTCGAACGAGCGCTGATCTGCGGGGTTGAAAAGGTTCTGCACGCAGACGATCTCGGTATGAGCGACTGCTCTCAGCAGGTGGCCCCGCGAGATGGGATTCGGGAACGGTCACTTCGCCCTCTTTGCCGCCGGTTCGTCGAGGCTGGCGGCCACGGCTTCCAGTACTCGTGCCGTCCGTGCTTTGTCCGCCTCGTCGATGTGGTCCACGACTAACCGGCGGACGCTCGCGAGATGTTCCGGGTAAGCCGATTTCAGCGCCGCGAGCCCCTGCCGAGTCAGGCACGCGATGTTCCCTCGACCGTCGGTCTCACTCCGGCGCTTGAGGATCAGCTGACGTGCCTGCAGGTCGTCGAGAAGCCGCGACATCCTGCTGACAGACAGAGCCGCGGCCGCAGCCAGCTCAGTGATGCCTAGTTCTCTCTTCGGCGCCTCCGACAGATGCATCAGCGTCGTGTATTCGTTCGCGGTCATTCCTCGCGCCCGAACCAGGTCGTCGCCGAGTGCGCGCGGCAAGGTGATCACCAGCCGCATCAGCGATCGCCACAAGACTTCCTCTGTCTGAGTCAACGGTTGCACCTTTGCCACGGCGGCGACTCTACTTGCGTAAGCAAGTAGCTTAGCCTTGGCGCGCCGCTGCCTTCTCTGTATCCGGCCACGGCGTCCGGGTCACCTCGGTCGGGCCTCGCGCGGACACTGACGGCCAGGTCCGTTGCCGCGTCGCGCCCAGGTTGCGTTACCTGCCAGCAGGACCACGGAACTCCTGGCAGCGGCCATGCAGGGACGGCCGCTACCGGTCATGCCGTACAAGTGACAATGCGCGATGCTGTTCTCGTCCGTCAACACCAACCCGCTGACACGAGACGTCTTAGGGCCGTAATCGCAGCTTCGGTCGCTGTTGCTGCATTGGTCCTTAAGACGACCGAGGAGACATCCACCCCATGCGTTCTGTAACTGCCTACGCCACTCCTGCCGCCAAGGCACCGTTTGAGAAGACCACGATTCAGCGGCGAGACCTCGGGCCCCGCGATGTGTTGATCAAAATCGCTTACGCCGGTATTTGCCACTCCGATATTCACACCGCCCGCGGGGAGTGGGGCGAGGCCATCTTCCCGCTGGTGCCGGGTCATGAGATCGCCGGCGTTGTCGATGAGATCGGCTCCGGGGTTGACAAGTACGCGGTGGGTGATCGGGTCGGCATTGGATGCATGGTCGATTCCTGTCGCGAGTGCGAGAACTGCTTGGCCGGTGAGGAGCAGTACTGCCTGAACGGCAATATCGGTACCTACGACGCCATCGGTAAGGACGGCCGTCCGACCGAGGGTGGTTACAGCACGCACATCGTCGTGGACCAGGACTTCGTGCTGGGGATCCCTGAGGGCGTCGGGCTCGACCAGGCGGCGCCACTGCTGTGTGCCGGCATCACCCTGTACTCGCCGCTCAAGCATTGGGGTGCCGGCCCGGGTAAGAAGGTGGCCATTGTCGGGCTCGGCGGCCTTGGGCATATGGGTGTCAAGATCGCGGATGCGCTGGGTGCTGAGGTCACGGTGTTGTCGCAGACGTTGTCCAAGCAGGCGGACGGTATGAGTCTGGGCGCGGACCATTTCTATGCGACCAGTGACGATCAGACGTTCGAGGAGCTTGCTGGGTCCTTTGATCTGATCGTCAATACGGTGTCAGCGACGCTGCCGATGGAGAAGTACCTGTCACTGCTCGGCCTGGACGGCACGATGGTCAACGTCGGCGCGCCGCCCGAGCCGCTGTCGGTCCCGGCCTTTGCCCTGATCCCGATGCGTCGCAGTTGGGCCGGCTCGATGATCGGTGGCATCCGGCAAACCCAGGAAATGCTGGACTTCTGCGCCGAACACAACCTCGGTGCCGAGATCGAGATCATCTCCGGCGAGCAGATCGACGAGGCCTATGACCGCGTGGTTGCCAGCGACGTCCGGTACCGCTTCGTCATCGACACCGCGACCTTCTGAGCTGACCGAGCAAAGGTCGCTCCGCCGATAAGAGAGGGGCGGCAACTGCCAAGGCGGTGTTTACCGTCGGATAGTCACTGCCACTGCTGGCATATCCCACGCGGTGTGGCACTCCTCGCAGAAGAACAGGATCGCGCCCCTGCCGAAGCCGGGGGTGTCCCGAGGCTCGATGTAGCCGTCCGGAGTTGCGTTCGTCGATCCGCATTCCGGGCACGAACCCGGATCGGCCGTCAACTCCGACGGCACCGCCTTGCGTTCCTCGCCAGCGAGTGCGTAGCCAACCCCGACCAGGACTGCGCCGCCGTCGGTCATCCCGAGTGCCTGGACGTAGCGGGGATCGTCATCGGGCTCGAGCTCTGCATCGGACAGCGCGACGATTACATGCGGTGTGTTGCCGTAACCCGAGGACATCGCGGCTCGCGCAGCTTCGAGCACCTCGTTGCCCGCGCGTCGCAAGACGTGTCCGTGGATCGGATGCTGGCTTACCGCAGCTGGCACGGCGTTCTCGGGTAAGGCTCGAGCCACGATCGCGGGCAACGGCAACTCTGCAAATGGCAGGTCGTGGTCATGTGCGGATGCCCCGATGTGGCTGTGGTGACTGTGGTCCGCGTCGTGGTCATGGTCATGCGCGTGCTCGTGCGAGTGCTCGTGGTCCGGCTTGACCGCCGACGCCGACGCCGACGCCGACGCCGACGCCCCCGCCGACGCTGCCGAGCCTGGCTGGTCGGCGATCCACTTCAGCGTTTGGCTCAGGCTGATGACGTCGCCGTACTTCTGATCGATGTCGAACAGGTTCATCGCACGAGTGGCCTCGTGCCTGTCGTAGACACAATCCTCGACCACGATCATTCGAAGCCGATAGCTGCAGCCGTCGACGACGGTGGCACGGACACACCCGCTCACCGCCTCACCCACCACGATGAGGGTGTCGATTCCCTGGCCCATGAGGTAGCTCATCAGCGGTGTACCGAAGAATGCGCTCGGCGCTGTCTTGGCGAGCACCACCTCGCCCGGCAATGGCCTGGCCTGCTCGACGATGTCGTAACGACGCCGGTACCGGTCCCGAGCGGCCTCGTCCTCGCCGATCGTGCCCCGTTCACCCCGACGCGCGCGCCATCCCGGAATTCCGGAGTCCTCGGCGGCCATCCCCTTGACGTGGATGACAGGTAACCCGGCCGCGCGGGCGGCGGCAAGCAGGTCGGCGATCTTGTCGAGAGCCTCCCAGCCGGCCAAGCCGGTGCTGTTCGGCCATTTCTTGATCGAATCCATCATCGGTTCCCGCTCGTCACCGATGGCCGCTCGGTAGTTGTCAACCGAGAGCACTGCGGTCTTGAGGCCGAAACCGTAAGGGGTTTTCGGTCTGCCCTGCCCGAGGTGACGCTTGTCTGCAGAGGTCAGATATGCATCCCAGATGCGTTGTGTCATCAGGCCTTCTTTTCGGGTTGTAGGTAGGTTGCGTTGTCTTCAGTTGAAGCCGGTATTCCAGGTGCGTCGTCGGCCCGAGTGCTATCCAGGAACCGGCCGGAGCGTGCGGTGAGGGTGATTGCGACCAGCGGAAAGATCACGAACAGTCCTAGCGTCAAGCGCAGATTCAGCACGGTGGCCATGGCTCCTGCGGCCAGGGAGAAGATCGGCCGCAGGCCGAGATGGATCATCGAGAACATCGACATCACGCGGCCGCGGAACTCCTCCGGGCTGAGCAATTGCAGGCCCGCGGTGAGCAGCGGGATGTTAATCGCGAATCCGAATCCGATCGGCGCCGCAAGAATACCTGCGGGAAGCAGTGAGCTTGACAGCGCGACGCCGGCGACGCCGGCCGCCTGGAGTCCGAAGGCGATGGCCAGCATTGGGCCCGGTCGGATGCGGGTGGACAGTACTCCGAACAGAACCAGACCAGTGGTCGCGCCGATGCTGTAGCTGGTGACGATCAAGCCCGCCGAGTTCGGCGTCAGGTTCAGCGTCTTGTCCGCAAGTTCCGGAGCGAGCGTCCGCAATGCCTCGACCGATGCGTTGCTCAGCGCGACGGCGATCAGCAAGGCCAGTATTGCCGGCGATCCCAGGGCAAGGACAATCCCTTCACGTCCGGAGCCCCGGAGGCTGGTCCGTCGCTTGGTCTCTCGAAGCTTCGAGCGCCGTAGCAGGTACATGGCAACAATCGGTCCGGTGAACGACAGCGTGTTCACACCGAAGGCAAACGTGGGCGTTGAAAAGGCCAGTAGCAGGGCCGACAGCGCCGAGCCGACAACCTGGCCGAGGTTGAACTGCAGAGTGTTGATGGCAGTCGCATTGGCGATCTCGCTGCGTTCGACCAGCGAGGGGAGTAGGGCCGACAGGGCTGGTTTGGCGAGAGCGTAAGAACAGCCGAGCAGGGTCGCCAGCGCGATCAGGATCGGCGCGTTAATCACACCGATGCCGGTCAGTACCGTGATGACCGCGGCTACCGCCAGTGAGAAGAGCTGTGTGTAAACAATGACTTGGCGGCGATCGAACCGGTCGGAGAGCATTCCGCCGAACATGGACAGCGCGAAGATGGGGGCGAATGTCGCGAAGTTCAACACACCGACCATGAGCGGGGAATGCGTCAAGGTAAGTACGAGAACAGACGCGGTGACGTTCTGCAGCCAAGTGCCGATGTTCGACACAAATCCGCCGGACCAGTAGATCCGGAAATCTCGGTTGGCAAAGATCCCCCAGCGAGTTCCAACGGTTGCCGCTGTCATCCCGCGGAGCCCGGAAGCTGGCTCATGTGTTTCTCCGATTCGGCTTGAAGAGGCCTTGACTTAAAAGTTGGATACCATATCCTTTCTGCTAGGGGCCAGGCTATCGTCCCGCAGACCCACCTTGGAAGGAAACATCTACATGACCAGCGTTCGCACCGGAGCCCGCCTAGCTGCCAAGGAACAAGCCCTCAGCGAGACTTCCAACAGCGAGATGGGGCAGCGCGAGGAGTGGAACAAGAAGAACCCACCCACCGAAGCTGTCATCATCAAGAACCTCAAGACCACCGAGCTCACCGCTCGTGAGTACCGCAACACCAAGGCGCGGTTCTATCGGCTGGGCAGTGATATCCGGCTGCAGCCGCACCTCAGCGAACTCCCACCCGGCGCTGCCTCGGTAAACCATCGGCACACCACCGAAGCCGTGATCTACATCGTTACCGGCGTCGGCCACACCATTGTGAGTTGGGACGGCGTCAACCAGGAGCGCATCGACTGGGAAGAAGGGGACATGTTCAGCTTCCCGCTCTGGATGTGGCACCAGCACTTCAACGACAGCCCGACCGAGCACTGCCGCTACCTCGCCGTTCAAGACACTTTTGCGATCAAGGCACTTGGCTTGCATCAGATAGAACGGTTCCCAGCGGGCGACGACACGAAGTAGTCACCACCCAGCCCTACCAACGGACTAGATAGAAGAGAGCGGTATTCGACGGTGAGCAGCTCGGTAGCGTCGTCTCTGGTGGGCCTGCAACGACCTGGCGTGACGATAACTGGGCTGCTCCCCGATGACTCCTGGACCGATCGGTGGGACGGCGTCATCATCGACGAGGGCGTCAAGGATCGGCTGCTGTCGTTCTGCCTCTTCAGCTTGACGCAGCGGGAGTCCCTGTCCATCGTCGGCTTACCGGTGCACGGGCTGGCCCTGCTCTCAGGACCGCCGGGCACCGGTAAGACCACGCTGGCCCAGGGTGTGGCAAATGAAGCCGCCCGTTACCTGCATAACCACGGTTTGATCGATGAGATCCTGTTCGCCGTCGTCGATCCGCATGCTTTTCCCAGCGAGTTCCTAGGCGAAAGCCAACGTGCGGTCGGTCGGCTGTTCAACGACACGTTGCCGGAACTTGCCTCGAACGGTATGCCGCTGATCGTCCTGCTCGACGAGGTCGAATCCATGGCCGTGACGCGTGCCCGGGCATCCTTCGACACCAATCCGGTGGATGTCCACCGTGCCACCAACGCGGTTCTCACCGGCATCGATCGCCTCGCCGCCGAACACCGCAACGTCGTACTGATCGCAACAACGAACGAGGAATCCACCATCGACAGCGCGTTTCTCTCCCGCGTCGACCTGCACGAGTCGTTCGAGCTGCCCAGCGAGAAGGCCGCAGCACGGATACTCGCGATGACCTTTGCCGAAATTGGTGTGTTCAGCACCGAGGACGATCCTGCAATCGTCGAGCTGGCGGTTCGCTGCGTGAAAGACGGCCTCGACGCTCGCCGCATCCGCAAGCTCGTGCTCCGTGCGGTCGTGAGTCACGGACCGGAACTGGCCTTGCAGCCAGGTACGGTCCAGCCGTCCCACCTGCATGCCGCGCTGGACTCCCAAACCTAACTCTCAGATCTGGCTTGACTCGCGCACACGCATATTGCCGGTAGTTGTATCCATTATTCAAGGAGCAGAATTGCGCACGACCGAAGTGTCATTCTTCAGCGAGGGCTCGCGCCTCGCGGGCTACTGGCGTACGCCGGACGAGTTCGACGGTCCGCTACGTGCGGTCATCCAGGGCCCGGGCTGGCTCGGTTTGAAGGACGCCAAGCTCTACGTGCGCTATCACGAGGCACTCACCGCAGCCGGTTTCGGCGTTCTGGTCTTCGACTACCGCGGGTTCGGTGATTCCGAGGGCGATCGATCACGGCTCTCGTTCAACGGTCAGCTACAGGATCTGATAAACGGCGTCAGCTACCTCGCCACTCGTGACGACGTCGATGCCGAGCGAATTGGGGTGTTCGGCAGTGGCGGCACCGGCGGGGGGAACGCGGTGCTGCTCGCCGCCCATGACCGCAGGGTTCGTGCTGCAGTGAGCCAACTGCCCGTCGCCGACGGTGAAGATTGGTTGCACCGGATGCGCAGCGAATTCGAATGGTTGGACTTCCTCAGCGGGCTTGAAGCGGATCGCCGGGACCGTGCGGCCACAGGTAAAGGCAGGCTTGTGCACCCGCGCGAGGACATCATGGTTCCGACGCCGGAGCGGCGAGCCACCAAGATGAAGGCGGACGTCGACGACCTCATCCCAACCGCGATCTCGCTGTCTGCGGCAGACGAAGTGCTTGCCTACAAGCCGATCGATGCGGCACGAGGGCTGCGAACGCCGCTGTTGGTGATCGGTATCGAGGGTGACGCGACTACGCCGACCGACCATGCCGAGCGGATCTACGAAGCTGCCGGCGGCCCACGCGCACTCATCATGCAGCGACACACCACGCACTACGCGGCCTACGACAAGTACTGGGAAACCGTTACGCCGCGCATCGTCGCGTGGTTCGAAGAACACCTGAAGTCTGGATCAGTGGTTGTCCGTTCCGCTGATGAATCCGGCGAGACCGTGGAATACCTGGAGGATAAGAATGACCGTTGATCGCAGAATCGCCGGCGGGACGGTGGTGACGCCGAGCGGTTCGGTTCAAGCAGATGTGCTGGTCGCCGGCGGGAAGATCGCGGGCCTGGTCAGCGCGGAGGTCGGCGCCAGCGTCGATGCCCCGGTGGATGACGCAACCGGAAAGCTCGTGCTGCCGGGCATGATCGATGTGCACGTGCACACCCGTGAACCTGGTTACGAATACAAGGAAGACATCTACACAACCGGTCTGCAGGCAGCGGCCGGCGGCGTGACCACCATCTTTGGCATGCCGAACCTGGCGCCGCCCACGACGACGCTCGAAACGCTCGAGGAAGTATTCGAGCTCTACCGCGAGACGTCCATCGTCGATTGGAATCACAACCCGGCGGCCACCAGCGCGGATGAGATCAAGCGCATGAACGCCACTGAGATCCGCGCGTACAAGATCTACATGGTCGTCGACACCGGACGAACCTATCCGCATCCCGAGGGTACCGGCATGCACGATCACGGTCACTTGCTCAAGATGATGGATACGATCGTGGGCAGCGGCAAGCGATTCATCATCCACCCGCACGACCAAGCCCTGATGGACTACATCGAGGGTGAATTCCTCGCTCGCGGCGAGAACACCCCACAGGCGTACGCCACAGCGTACGCATCGCGCAGCGGTGTCATCTGGGATACCGCGATCGATGTAATCCTGCGGTTGGCCGAGGCATCCGGGTGCCCGATCCATATTGCACACATGCAGACGGCTCGTTCGATCGAGGCGGTACGCCGCGCCAAGGCCAGCGGTATCGATGTCACGTGCGAGGTGAACCACTGGGCGCCGTTCCTGTCCACCTGGAACGACGTCGAGACGCTCGGGCCCTACGCGCTGTCGTACTGGGTTCCGGACGAGGGCCGTGCTGCCGTCTGGGAAGGCCTGCGGGACGGCACCATCGACATGGTCTCCTCCGACCACGCCCCGCATACCCGGGACGAGAAGGAGATCGGGTGGACCGAGATGTGGAGTTCGCACACCGGTACCCCAGGAATCCAGTACTACTACCCGTTGCTGCTCGACGCAGTCAAGCACGGCAAGTTGACCCTGGAACGGGTCGTGGACGCCGCCGCCTTCCAGCCGGCAAAGGCATTCGGGCTGGAAGGAATGAAGGGTCAGATCGCTGTGGGGTACGACGCGGACATCGTCGTCGCAGACCTCGACACAACCTGGACGATCACCAACGACGATGTTCTGTCCAAGGTCGGTTGGACTCCCTACGACGGCAGGACGATCGGCGCCCGAATCCAGACCACGTTGGTCCGCGGTGAGCCGGTCTACCTCGACGGAACTGTCGTCGGCAAGGCAGGCCAAGGCCAGATGGCCGTTGCACGCAAGCTCGAAGTCACCAACTCCAAGTGAGGTTCACACATGACAAAGTACGGATTGCTGCTTCCTCACTTCGGTGAAGAAGCTGACAAAGAGAAGTTGCTCGAAGGCTCCAAGCGTGCCGAAGAGCTTGGCTTCGACTCGGTATGGGTCCGGGACCATCTGGTGTTCGAGCCGCACGGCGAGATGGAGAAGCCCAACCGCACTTTCTACGACGCGCTCACCACCTTGACCGCAATCGGAGCGGTCACCAAGACCATCGAGCTGGGCACCGGATCGCTGATCCCGTTCCGTCACCCGCTGATCACCGCGTTGATGGTTGGCACGATGACTCAGCTGGTAGGGCCGCGAGTGATCCTCGGCTACGGCGCCGGTACCTTCGATCATGAATTCGACGCCATCGGGATGTCCGGTGCGGACCGGGTCGAACTCGTCCGTTCCAACGCCGAAATCCTGCGACGGGTCATGACCGAGAACGACGTCAGCTACAAGGACGAGTACTTCGAGTTCTCCGATGTCACCATCGAGCCCAAGCCGGTCGGCGGCAAGGTGCCGTTCTGGTACTGCGGCGCGACCCCTCGCTCGGCACGGCTGGCGGTCGAGTTCTGCGACGGCTGGATGCCGGGCCGGATCTCGATGGGCACCCTGAACAAGCGGATCAACGACATCCGGACGATGTCCGACGAGCAGGGCAAGAAGATGCCGACGATCGCCGTCATCCCGCCGACCTCGATCGAGTCGTCCCGGGAGGAGGCCCTGAAGGACGTCAACGTTCCGGGCTTGCTGGCCTGGGCCAACAAGGCCAAGTTCGCGGTTCGGCCGCCATCGGGCACGTTCGAGACGGTCGATGATCTTGAAGGTCAGCTGATCGTCGGTTCGCCGGAGGACGCGATCGCCGAATGCAAGAAGTTCGAAGCCCTTGGCGTCGAGCACCTGGTCTTCGACTTCCGGTTCAAGTTCGACAAGTGGTTCGAGCAGATCGAACTACTCGGTTCCGAGGTCCTGCCCAAGCTCAAGAGCTAGCGGCAAACCATCCATCCGAACATTGCGATCGGCTAGCTGGGAGCAAGATGTCTTCGACGAACTTTGAGCGTGACCTGGTGGTCTCGGCGGATCCAGACACCTGCTGGGCCGTGCTGACCGATGTCCCGAAGCTCGTAGGCTGGGTGAGCATCGTCGATGATGCTAAGGAGATTGCTCCACTTGATCGCTACACCGCGGTGCTGATGGATCGGCTGGGTCCCTTCAAGTTGAAGGCGGACCTGGATATCGAGGTGAGTGACGTCGTCGTCGGCGAGCGTATTCGGGTGCGCGCGTCCGGCGAGGACCGACAGGTTTCTTCGCGGATCAGCATCGAGGCATTGCTTACCATCGGCTCGGGCCAAGGCGGTGGATCTCTGGTCAAGGTCGACGGAAATTACTCTGTGGTCGGCCGAGTCGCCACCATGGGAGCCGGCATGATTCGCCAGAAGGCCACCAAGATCCTGGATGAATTCTTCGGTCACGCGGCCAAAGAGCTGGGTGCTTGACGATGCTTCCCCCGTTCGCGATCCGCCGCCCAACGCGCTTGGCAGATGCAATCGCGCTGATCAACGACGATTGCGTGCCGTACTGGGGTGGCACCGAGCTGCTGCTGGCCATGAAGATGGGCCTGCTGCGCGCCGAAGCTTTGGTTGACCTGAAGGCAATCGCGGAACTCGAAGGGATTCGACGGGAAGGCGACAGCCTGGTCATCGGCGCCGGCGTCAGTCACGATGAGATCGCGTGCAACGATCTCGTTCGCGAACATGCGAACCTGCTCGCCGTTGCCGAAGCCACCGTCGGCAACGCGCGGGTACGGGCTCAGGGCACCATCGGCGGCAACCTGTGTTTCGCTGAGCCCCGCTCGGATGTGGCGACAGCCTTGATCGCACTGGACGCCACGGTGCGCTTGATCTCGGCCGAGGGCGCCCGGACGCTGTCGGTCGCGGAGTTCATCCTCGGACCGTATTGGACCCAGCGCGAGTCCACCGAACTGCTCGTTGACGTCAGCATTCCGCTGCCGGCTGCGGTGGGCGTCTACCTCAAATTCCAGACGGTCGAGAGACCAACTGTCGCGGTCGCAGCGGTTCGGCGCGGTGTGGCCGGCGTCCGGATCGTCATCGGCGCGGTATCCGAGGTCCCGGTAGTCCTAGACAGAGATTCGATCTCGGAAGTTGATGCGGCTGCCGTGGCCGCAGACATCGAACCGATACCGGATCTCACAGGTTCAGTGCGTTACAAGCGACATGTCACCGAGGTATATATCCGGCGGGCGATCAAAGGCTTGAATGGTGTCGGCAATGTCTGAACAAGTCGAGAGCTTGAGCACGATCAAGGCGCGGGTCAACGACGTCGAGGTGGCCAGGACGGTGCCGTCGCGCACCACGCTCGCCCAGTTCTTGCGGGACGATCTCGGCCTCACCGGCACGAAGGTGAGTTGCGAGCTCCAAGTCTGCGGCGTCTGCTCGGTACTGGTCGATGGCAAGCCGGTCAGTGCCTGCACATACCTAGCTGCTGATATCGACGGGCACCGGGTAGAGACCGTGGAAGGCCTGTCCAAGGACGGCGTTCTGCACCCGTTGCAGGCAGCGTTCGTGGAGAACTTTGCACTGCAGTGTGGCTTCTGCACGCCCGGTTTCCTGATGATGGCCAAGTCGCTGCTTGCTCGCAACCCTGACCCGGACGAAGCGGAAATCAAGGAGTACCTGGACGGCAACATCTGCCGCTGCACCGGTTACGAGCCGATCGTGCATGCGGTCCAGGATGCCGCCCGCCGGATGCAGCAGGAAAGCGCATGACCGAAGAGCGCACCGTTGCGGGGCAGTCGGTCTATCGCCGCGACCTCTACGAGAAGGTCACGGGTGCTGCGACCTACACGGTGGACGTCGTTCCGGGTGGCTGCTTGCATGCGAAGATCCTGCGGTCCTCATATGCGCACGCCGAAATCCGCAGCATCAACGTCGAGTCGGCATTGAAGGCCGATGGTGTGGTTGCGGTTTTGACGTCCGACAGCCTCGCCGGATTGTTCCCGCGATTCGGCCACATCGTCCCGGATCACTGCATTCTGGCGATCGACAAGGTGCGCTACTACGGCGAGCCCGTCGCGATGGTGATCGCCGAGAATCAGTTGGCGGCCGCGGATGCGCTCGAGCTGATCGAGGTCGACTACGCAGAACTACCCGCATTGATGGATTCCGACGCCGCGCTCGCGGCTGATGCGCCGCTTATCCACGAAGAGCGTTATCAGTCCAGCGGTGATGAGTCTTTCTCGGCGATGGCCGCGACTCCGGATGACAGCTCCGAATTGCCACCGCGGAACAACATCGCTCACGACCATGTGCTCGAATGGGGCGACGTCGACGCGGCCATGGCTGGTGCCGCGCTGGTGTTGGAAGAGCGCGTTCACTACCCGATGCTGTACGCGTACGCGATGGAGCCGTATAACGCGGTTGCCCAGTTCTCCGAAGGCTCCTTGCGGGTCACCAGCACCGCACAGCACCCGTACATGGTTCGAACCGACCTCGCGCGGATCTTGTCCCTGCCATTGGCTCAGGTCCGGGTCGAGGTTCCGTACCTCGGTGGCGGGTACGGGTCGAAGTCCTACACGAAGGTCGAGCCACTGGCCGCTGTCGGAGCCTGGGCGACGGGCCGTCCGGTGAAGCTGGTTCTCGACGTGGAGGAAGCCATCTACACCACTCGGGCCGACTCGGCCGATGTCTGGGTGCGCAGTGGCTTCGATGCCGATGGTCGGATCCTGGCCCGCGAGTTCGACCTGGTGTTGGACTCAGGCGCGTACGCCGACAACAGCCCGCTGGTCCTTGCCAAGGCGGTGAATCGCTGCTTCGGTCCCTACCGGGTGCCGAACCTGCGAGCACGAGGCCGCGCCGTGTACACCAACACGTCGCCGGCCTCGTCCTACCGGGGCTTCGGCGCGCCGCTCGGCGCGCTGGCGGGGGAGACGAACCTCGATCGAGCCGCGGCCGAACTCGGTATCGATCCGGTGGAGATTCGGCTGCGAAACCTGGTGAATCACGGCGAGGAGATCCTCCCGGGTAAGCGCGGTCTCGACGCGGATCTCAAAGCCGATATCCAGCTGATTCAGGCTTCGCTGGCCCGCGATGCGTCCCAAGCCGCCGGCACCGGCATCGGATATGGACTTACGGCCTCTGATGCCGGCGCGTTTCCGGTGTCGACCGCGATGGTGCGGATGCAGACTGATGGGTCCGTCGTGGTCTTGAGCGGCTCGACCGAGATGGGCCAAGGCAGCAGGTCAGTACTCGCGCAATTGGTCGCCGAGGAACTCGGCGTCGGAATGAACGTCGTGAGCGTCGTGCAGTCCGATACCGGCGCGGGCTCCTACGAGCGAACCACGGGTGCGAGCCGTACAACGACACTGGTCGGGCTTGCGGTGCAACGGGCCTGCGACGACGCCCGTGCGCGGATCGCGACGATGGCGGCCGAGGTCTATGACTGCGCCGCAGAGGACTTCGAGCCGGCGCCCGGGGGAGTGCTGAGGCCGGGCGGCGAGATGGTCGGATTCGGCGAAATCATCATGCGCTGGTTCGGCGCCGAAGCAGGCGAGGTGACGGGCATCGGCCTCGTTCGCCGCGACGGC
Organism: Jatrophihabitans sp.; assembly: GCA_036488285.1. Classification (GTDB taxonomy): domain Bacteria; phylum Actinomycetota; class Actinomycetes; order Mycobacteriales; family Jatrophihabitantaceae; genus Jatrophihabitans_A. Next base: position 21,904 of record DASXHV010000148.1, read on the forward strand.
GTGACCAAGCAGATGCCGCCATTCTGGGAAGTCGGAGTGGTCGGCGTCGAGGTGGGCGTCGACCTGGACACCGGCGTGGTATCGGTGGAGCAGCTCGTCACGGTTGCCGATGTGGGTTTCGCTATGAATCCCAGGGCGGTTGAAGGTCAGGATCTCGGGGCAGCTACCCAGGGCCTTGGCGGCGCATTGTTCGAGGAACTGATCTACGACGGACCGCAGTTGGTAAACCCGAACGTCGTCGAGTACCGAGTGCCGCGGATGGGCGACCTGCCGAAGAAGATCGACACGATGATCGTGGAGCGCGGGGACGGCGTCGGCCCGTACGGGGCCAAGGGCGCCGGTGAGGGTGCGCTCAACCCGATGGGCGCCGCAGTCGCCAGCGCGGTTGCCCGGGCTGTCGGGCGTTGGCCGACCAGGTTGCCGCTGACCCCGGAGCGGGTGTGGAGGTTAGCCAATGATTTGCCAGAAAGTGATTAACCGGACGGCTATCAACAGGAAACACCAGCTGAATATCTCAATTTGATAATTGTAGCCAAAATACTTGACGAACAGGGTGGTTCCCGAGACACACTGTGGGCCAGGTTCCGGAATTCAGGGATAGACACCTCGGATTTGTCGCTCCGGGCGACGCACGTCGCATACAGGTTAGCCAGCAAGGATCATTCCGATCGCTAATGAGGAGACTCGATGAAAGATCGCGCTCGCACCTCCCGCTCGCTCGCTGTCAGCTTGATCGGCGTCACCGCGCTGGTGCTCACCGCGGCTGGCTGTGCCGGCAAGCATGACAAAAGCGCGTCAGCCGCGACCGAGTCCGTGTCGCTGACTAGCCAGCAGGCATGTGATCAGGGTGCCACGACGAACGGCGGCACACTGACCTACTGGACATCGACCGATGCAGAGGTGTTCCAGAAGGAAATCGCGCCGTTCAATGCGAAGTACCCGAACATCAAGATCAAGTACACCTCGCTTCGGCCGGCCGACATGGTGCAGCGCATCGTTGCCGAGGTGCAGGCGAATCACCCCCTCGATGTCGACGCCATCGCCGGTGACCTGCCCTCATTCGCGCCGCTGTTCGACCAGAAGCTGATCCAGCCGATCGACTGGACGAAGCTGGGAATTGCGAAGGACCTGCAGTTCGACCTGCAGGGCTACACGACGATCCGTACCTACCGCACGTTGCTCGGCGTGGGTTACAACACCACGCTTGTGCAGCCGTCGGACCTGCCGTCGACGTGGCAGGATCTCGTCAATTCCAAGTGGTCCGGTCAGATCATCGCCGACCCGCGTGGCGTCTACCTCTCCGGCCTGTCATTGAGCATGGGGCAGGACAAGGCGCTCGAGTGGTTCAAGAACTTCATGAAGACCGACAAGCCGCTGATCATCAAGGGCGCTACGGCGAGCATGCAGAAGCTCGTGTCCGGCGAGACGAAGCTGTCGACCAGTGCGCACGACTCCGAGGCCGCTGAGCAGCAGTCCAAAGGCGCGCCGGTCGGGATCAAGTACCTCGACATCGTCCCGACCCAGGATTGGTATGCGCTGGTCCTGAAGGGTGCCAAGAACCCGGCCGCCGCATCCTGCTTCTACTCCTGGTGGACGGGTCCCGAGGGGTCGGCTCAGCAGATGAAGTACGAGTTCAAGAGCAACGAGACCCGACCCGCCAGCCTGCCTGCGGACTCGAAGCTGTTCGCGATCGAAAACCCCGACCAGGCAAAGCTTGCAACCGACGTCGCGACTGCCTTCGCGAAGCTAATGGGCTGAGCATCGTGCACCAACGATTCCGGGCGAGCATATGAGCGCGATCAAGGTTGAGCAGCTGCACCACTGTTAAGACGATCGTGGACAGACGGTCACCGCGGTCGACCACATCGATTTCGAAGTGGAGGAGAACGAGTTCTATACCCTGCTCGGCCCGAGTGGTTGCGGGAAGACGACGACACTTCGGTGCTTGGCCGGCTTGGAACAGCCAACATCGGGAACGATCGAACTCGACGGGGTAGCAGTGTTCTCCGCGCGCGGCATGGTTCCGACCCATCGCCGTGACATCGGGATGGTCTTCCAGGACTACGCGGTGTGGCCACACATGTCGGTGTTCGACAACGTGGCCTTTCCGCTGCAGGTCGGCAAGCGGCAGTCCAGCTCCAAGGTCAGGGAGCTCGTGCACGAGGCGCTCGATCTGGTGAACATGTCGGAGTACGTGGACCGGCAGGCGACCCAGCTTTCCGGTGGTCAGCAGCAGCGGCTCTCGCTGGCGCGGGCACTGGTACGCCAGCCGAAGGTGTTGCTGCTGGACGAACCGCTGTCGAACCTCGATGCCAAGCTCCGGGAGCAGATGCGCAAAGAGCTGCGGATGCTGCAACGGCGGATCAAGGTCACGACGATCTTCGTGACCCACGACCAGGTTGAGGCATTGTCGATGTCCAACCGGATCGCCGTGATGAACAAGGGCGTTATCGCGCAGGTTGGAACGCCGCGCGAGATCTACCAAGAGCCGAACAGCGAGTTCGTTGCCGCATTTGTCGGTGCGACAACCTTCATCCGGGGAACCGTCACCGCGATCGGTCCGGCTGACAAGCAGCTGACCCTGGACACCACCATCGGCGCTCTGATCTGCCAGACCAACAACGTCATGGCAGTCGGCGACCCGGTGACGGTGGCCGTCCGTCCCGAAGCGATAAAGGTTTCGGAGCAGAAGAACCTCGACCCGAACGTGAACAGCATCGAGGCCGTCGTCGACATCGGTCTGTTTATCGGTGAGGCCGTCGATTACCACATCCACGTCGGTGACGAGCTCGTCCGGGTCAAGGGCGATCCGCACAGCAGGCATCGGCGGCGCGACAAGGTATTTCTCGACATCCCGCCGTGGGAGTGCGTCGTGATCCACTCGGCCAGCTCCGATGTCGAGGCGCCGCCAGCCCCGCCTGAAGAGTTGTTCGACCCGACCGTGGAGATCGTGTGACTGCGACGCTGGACAAGGTGGCGACACCTCCACCTCCGCCGCCGCGCGTCCATCGGAGCTGGCGCAACCGCATTACGGCGCGGACGGTCATCAACACGCTGACCATCCTGGTCCTGCTCTATCTCGTGCTCGGCCCGCTGTTGATCCTCATAGTCAGCGCGCTGGAGGACACCAGCGGTGGCGTGATCATCACGCCACCATTCCCGTGGAGCACGCAGAACCTGCACGACGTCTTCAGCAATACCGAGACGTACAAGGTCTTGTGGACCACAGTGCTGTTCTCTGCGGGCGCGTTGATCTTCGCGTTTGCGGTAAGCCTGACCTTCGCCTGGCTGGTCGAACGAACCGATCTGCCGGCCCGAAACACCGTCTTCGTACTCGTGGTGGCGCCGCAGGGAATCCCGGGCGTCATCTCGGCGATCGCCTGGAGCCTGCTGCTGAACCCGACCAACGGGTTCGTCAACCTGGTCCTACGGAGTGTTTTCGGCATGTCCGGCTCCGGACCGCTCAACGTGTACTCGTTGCCATGGATGATCTTCGTCCAGGGAATGGCGTTGGTCCCGTTGACCTTCCTGCTCGTCACTGCGTCCCTGCGCGGGATGAATGCCAGCCTGGAAGACGCTGCCCGCACTTCCGGCTCAGGCTTTGCAACCGTCGTCCGCAAGGTAACGCTGCCGTTGCTCAAGCCCGCAATCATCGGCGCGCTGGTCTACGAGTTCGTCACGGTGGTCGAAGCCGTCGACATCCCCCTGGTGCTGGGAATCCCCGGCCACGTCACGGTGCTGTCCACCTCGATCTACAACGCCTCGCATCCAGCGGTTGGCCTGCCGAACTACGGCGTCGGTTCGACCTACGGCGGATTCCTGTTGATCCTGGCGCTACTTCCGCTGCTCTTCTACAACAAGATCATCGGTAATTCCAACAACTACGTCACGGTGACCGGAAAGACCTTCCGGCCGAAAACCCAAAAACTCGGGCGATGGAAGCCGCTGGCAATGGTCTTTGCCTGGGGCTACATTTTCGTGTCCTTTGCGCTGCCACTCTTGATCCTTATCTGGGCAAGTATTCAGCCCTATTTCGGCACCCTGAGCCGGGCAGCATTCAAGCGGATCACGATGTCCAGCTACAAGGACACTCTGTCCGGCGATCTGTTCAGATCGGCGTTGAAGAACACTCTGATCCTGGGCGTCTCCGTCGCTGCGGTGTCGATGATCCTGGCGATGTTGGTGTCGTGGATCATCGTGCGATCCAAGTCCCGGTTCCGCTGGATGGCCGATGTGCTGGCCTTCCTGCCGCACGCCATTCCCGGCGTCGTCATCGGGCTGGCAACTCTGTTGCTGTACCTGATCCTGCCGCTGCCGGTCTACGGAACGATCTGGATCATCGTGATCGCGATGGGCACGCAGTACGTCAGCCTCGGGACGCGCCTCACCACCGGAGGCATCGCCCAGATCCAGCGCAGTCTCGAAGAGGCCGCCGAGGCCTCCGGTGCAACCACCTGGCAGGTCTGGCGGCGAATCCTGCTGCCCTTGTTGCGGCCGGTGTTCTTGAATGGGTTCCTGCTGGTGTTCCTGGCGAGCATCCAGAACCTGACACTGCCGTTGATGCTCTATTCGACTGGCAACCTCGTGATGTCGAGCTTGATCTACACCCGATGGGACTACGGCGACGCCACCGGAACAGCCGTGCTCTGTGTCATCACCACGGGTATTACGGTCATCGCGGCGATGTTGCTGCGTAAAGCCAGCGGCGATCGAATGGGATCGTGACCGATATTTCTGCTTTACCGGGTTGAAGCTGAACGATCGCGGGCAAATTGTAGCCAAAATGCTTGACATGGTTTTTGGCTACCGTCAGGCTGACTGCAATCCCAAGGTGACGGACTGCTGAGTCCGGGTGCAACGCGGGA
>DASXHV010000149.1:0-17424 GCA_036488285.1 Jatrophihabitans sp.
GACCGCAATGGTGACGGCGTTAGCTTTATGCCGCGCAACGACTTCAACAGCCCGGCCGGTGCGTCGCTGGCGACCGGCGGAGGACAGAGCACCAACGTGTATGCCGGTGGCGTCTACGACCTGGCAGCGGACGAGGCCCTGGTCGTCGACGCGGAGGTGTTCGAGCTGCCGGCCTACATGGGCTTTCACCTGTCCAACGTCTGGGGTGAGTCGCACGACTTCGCCAACCACGTCAGCAGCCTGAACGGCACCCAAGCCGTCCGCGACGACGATGGCCACTACCGCTACGTCGTCGCCCACCGCGACCCGGGCGTCCCAAACTGGCTGGACACCACCGGGCTTCGCGAGGGATTCATGGCCATGCGCTGGACCTACCCTCAGCCGACAGACCGGCTTCCCAGTGTGACGGTGCGCAAGGTTCCGTTCAGCGAGCTCGGTGACCACCTTCCCGCGTCCACACCTCGCGTGTCGTTGGAGGACAGGCGCGAACAGGTACGCGTCCGCCAGGAACATGTCCAACGCCGTTACCGGCAGTACTGATGCCACTCACGAAAGGAAACAACATGAGCGACACCTTCACCCGCGCTGAGATCAAGGAGTTCTGGGCCGAATGGCTAGAGGTGAACCGGGAAGCCGAGCGGTCCGGCGACTGGGGGAGCCTCGCGGAGTGCTACCTCGTGGACGCCACCTACGGCTGGATGTTCACCCCCGACGAGCACTTCATGGCCATGGGCCGCGAAGAGATCCGCCGATGGGCACTGGGCACGGAGATGGAGGGACTCGACGGCTGGCACTACGACTACATGGCAACCGTTTTCGATGAGGAGAACGCCATGATCGTCGGCTTCTGGAAGCAACGTTCGGGCCTTCTCGATGATGAGGGCAAGGAGTACGAGATCCGTGGCATCGGCGGCAGCTGGTTCGGCGTGGCCCGCGACGATACGGACGGCAAGCTGCGCTTCGCATGGCAGCGCGACTGGTTCGACCTCGGGTCGACCGCACACACCTTCATCGAGATCGCCAAGTCGGGGAAGGCGCCAAAGGCCTTCCTGGACAGGATCGGCCAGAACGGGATGGACATGCCCGGCCACTGTCGATACGCAGATCTGCCCTCGACCCTGTGGCCACCGCAGGTGGAGGAGGGGCAGTACGTGACCCAGAATCCGCTCGGCCAGTGAGCGGGCCGCTCGAGGGCCGGGTCGCCCTTGTGACCGGTGCCAGCCGGGGAATCGGCGCCGCCATCGCGCAGAGGTTCGCGTGCGAGGGTGCCGTCGTCGCGGTGGCGGCTCGGAGCTTGGACGAGCCGGCGCAGGGAACGGTCCCAGGGACTTTGCGGGAGACGGTGGCCAACATCGAGGCGGCAGGCGGCCGCGCGTTGCCATACCAGGTCGACCTCACCTCGCCCGAGTCAAGGGCCGAGCTGGTCGCGCGCGTGGTAGCTGAACTCGGGCCGGTCGACGTACTGGTCAACAACGCCGCCACTTCGATCTTCGCGCCGTTCACCGACATCTCGGAGAAGCGATTACGGCTCATCACGACGATCAATTACTTCGCCCCCTTTGACCTGTGTCAGCGCGTGATCCCGGCGATGAGGCAACGCGGCGGCGGTTGGGTGCTCAACATCACCTCACTGTCGGGCGACATACCGACGACGCCGCCTCCGGACCCGATCTACCACCTACAGGGGACGGCGTACGGGGGATCGAAGGCGGCTCTGAATCGGCTGACCGAGGGGCTCGCGTCTGAGTTCTACGCAGACTCTGTTGTCGCCAATGCCCTTGCCCCCGTTAAGGCTGTGCTGACCGAGGGCGTGAAGGCGACGCTCACCGAGGATGCCATCGCAGGCGAAGGCATCCTCGAACCCGTCGAGGCCATGGCCGAAGCCGCCTTGGCGCTCTGCACGAGCCACCGCGACGGTCTCAACGGCGGGGTGCATAAATCCCTGACTCTGCTCGAGCGGCTCGGTCTTCCCGTTCGCACGCTGGATGGTAGGACGCTGCTAGAGGTTTGAGCCACGGATGTGTCCATCGCGCACTGACGACGCGCTCGCGGTCCACATCGAGATTCCGAGCGACTCATGCAGAGGAAGGTTCCGGCTCATGGCTAGTGGCGCCAATCATGAACTGCGCGTCGCCCAATGGACCACGGGCAACGTTGCCGTCGAGGTCGTGAAAGCGCTGCTGACCCGTCCCGATCTGGTGCTCGTCGGCGCGTACGCGTATTCCCCCGAAAAGGTCGGCGTCGACCTTGGGACGCTGTGCAACATCGGCAGGGACCTTGGTGTACACGCCACCAATGACGTGGAGGCACTCTTGGGGCTAGAACCGGACTGCGTCGTGTACACGCCGCTACATTTCGACGTCATCGAGGTGCAGCGGATCCTGCGGGCCGGCGTCAACATTCTCACCAGCGCGGAGTTCATGTCAGGCATCAATCTGAGCGACGTCGATCGGGCCGCTGTCGAGGCCGCAGCGCGCGACGGCGGTGCGACAATATTCGGCAGCGGCATGAACCCGGGATTTGCCCAGATGCTGGCCGCAATCTGCAGCGGGGTCTCCACGAATGTCCGCAAAGCGTCAATGACCGAATCGGTCGACGTGTCACTGTTCCTCGGGGATGCCAACTTCCAATTCGCCGGCTGGGGTCGGCCGAAGGGCGACCAGGGGCATGCCGACGATGTGCGCCGTGGCACCGTCGTGTTCGCCGAAGCGGTCGACGTCTTTGCCCGCCTGATGCGAATTGACCTCGAGGAGGTCCGGTGTGACGTCGACTTCGCCTACGCCACCGAAGATGTCGTGGCCGACGGGGTATCGATACCGGCCGGGCACGTCGCTGGCATGGACGTGAAGTGGTACGGCACCGTCGAGGGCAACGAGGTAATTACCGCCAACCAACGTTGGGTTGCCACCCAAGCCCTGGACCCGGCATGGACCGTTGAACACGGATACCGGATGGAGGTGATCGGAGATCCGAATGTGAACGTGAAGGTAGATCTCATGCCGACCGCAGAAGACCTCGCCGCACTGACTCCCGAGCGGATGCGCGGCATCGGCCTGCGTATGACTGCGGCTCCGCTGATCAACGCGATACCTGCGGTGTGCGCCGCAGCGCCGGGAATCGCCACCTACGCGGAACTGCCCGCGATCGCCGCCCGCCTGCTAGCGCAGTAGCCGAACTGGGTACGGGGTCGGCGAAGGCCGACCAGTGCGTCATGCCTCTTCGCGTGTCCTGTCAGCGGTTTCCGGCTGTGCTGCTACCAGGCGGCGGGAGTCGTCGCCGTCGACGGACGCGCCGTACCACAGTGGGGTGCTGTAGAGATCCTCGGTGGGACTTATGGCGGTGGTGGGAACCGCGGCTGCGGCAAGGGCCTGTGTTTTGAAAGCGCGGGCGGCGCCACTGAGTCGATATTGCCGCCTGGCAAGTTGACCGTGGAGGTCGCTGGGGATTGACGGGCCCCAGAAGGTGACCTCGACGGCAGGTTGGTCTAGGGCTCGAAGAACCACTCCGCGAATGTGGTCGTTGTTCTCGACGATGCCGGGCGCGACAGCGATGGGAGTGGTTGTGCCGCCGTCGTTCATGGATGCGAATCGTTGATGGCTGAAGACCGTGGTGACTCCGATGATCTGCAGTGGGCGCGGATCGTGCGGTTCAGGGAGAGCCACGCTGAGGTCCCAACCGGCGAGGGCCCGGTCACACATCCAGCCTCCGGCCAAGTCGACCAGCTCGCCGACATCGTGAGCTACGACGCAGAGTTGGTAGCGGGTGGAGCTGATCACGGATAGCCACTTTCCGCCTTGATTTCCCATTGATCTCGCGACCTTACGTGTGCGCTGCGGCGACGGCTGCCGCCCATCGGTAGTCCGCTTTCCCGGCCGGGGAGCGGATGATCATCGGCGCGCGGATGAATGCTTTGGGGATTTTGTAGTCTGCGATGCTGCCTCTGCAGGTATTGACGAGTTCGTGGTCGGCGACAGAAGTTTCGGCGTCCAGAGCGATGATGGCGACCGCCTCGCTGCCCCACCGCGGCGAGGGCCGGCCGACCACGACGACGTCGGTGACCGCCGGATGGGCGGCGATGGCGCGTTCGACCTCTTCCACGTAGATCTTCTCGCCGCCGGAGTTGATGGTGAGCGAGTCACGCCCGAGAAGTTCGATGCGGCCGTCGGGCAGAATCCGCGCGCGGTCACCGGGCACCGACCACCGGATTCCGTCGACGGTAGGAAAGGTCTGCGCGGTCTTGTCGGGATCGCCGAGGTAGCCGAGCGGGATGAGGTCGCGCCGAGCCAGCCAACCGTCTCCTTCCCCGGCGGTCAAAATCCTGTCTCGCTCGGGAGAAAGCACGGCGGTGTCGCGTTGGGGACCGAACGTCGCAGTCTCGTGCTTGGAATCGTTGTTGGAGACCGTGTTCAGCTGCATTCCCGACTCTGAAGAACCAACCCCGTCGATGATCGACACGTGCGGCAACGCGGCCATGATTCGATCCCGCATCGACGGTGACAGCGGTGCACCGCCATTGGATATCGCGGCCAAGGCGGTCAAGTCGTATCGACGTTGTTCCAGGGCTTCGACGAGGGGCCGCGCAATAGCGTCGCCCACCACCGGGATGCTGAGAACTCTTTCGCGTTCGGCCAACTGCAACACCGCGTGAGCGTTGAGACGGTGGACGTCGTCGGGGATCACAATGCGGCCGCCCATGGTGATGGCGTTGAACGCACCCCATTGCGCGGCGCCGTGGATGAACGGCGCCACCATCAGCAGCGAGACCACCCCGGCCGCTTGGCGGGCGCGTTCAGCGACTTCGGCGTAGGAGCCAAGGGGGTTGTCGCTGCCGAAAGGTCGTCCACCCAACGCCGCCAGGAAAATATCGTGCTGCCGCCACAACACTCCCTTGGGCATACCCGTGGTACCGCCGGTATAGAGGATGTACAAGTCATCGCCGCAGGGCTCGAACGACCCCGCTCTGGGTTGTGTTGCAGCGATGATGGTTTCGTAATCAACGGCCCCAGGCAGTAGGTCGTTGCCCGAGTCGTCAGCGATCTGGATGAGTACTTGCAGACGAGGTAAGTCTGCCCGGATGGCAGCGATGCGTGGTGCGAACTCTGCGTGATAGACCACCGCGCGGGCATTGGCGTCGGCGAGCAGGAAGGTGAGTTCGTCTTCGACGTAGCGGAAGCTGACGTTGAAGGGCGCCACGCGCGCGCGACAGCCGGCGATCATCACCTCGAGATACTCGGTGCCGTTGCGCAGATAGATGCCCAGGTGATCCTGCCCGGATTCATGCTGCGCCAGATGCTTTCGCTCAGTATGACAGCCGAGTCCCGCCGTGCGCAGATATTCGGCCAAGGCATCGATGCGGCGTTCAACCTCGCGATACGTCAAGCGCCGTTCCCGCCACACCATCATGTCTTGATCGGGGACAGCGCCGGCCACGGCTGAGAAGACCGAGGACAAGTCGAAGAGGGTAGGGCCGTTCATCGTGTTCCTGGATTTGGTTGGGGGCAAGGGTTTACGGGCGTCCGACGCCTGGTATCGGGACTCGAAGCCGTAGGATGCGTCCTGCCGGCTGCTCAGACATGTCGGACTTGTGCCAGGCGTCGGTGACACAGATGTACAGGCTGCGGCGGTCGTGGTCGCCCAGGGCGCAGGCGAGCACGAACTGTTCGAGGTGGTGTTCGTCGGTGATGGAGCCGTCGTGAACGCGTAATACTCGTTTGTTGATCGAGTCCGCGACCCAGCGGCCGCCCTGTTGATCGAGGCATATCCCGTCGGGAGCGCAGAACGGGACGGTGTCGGTGGCCGGCAACGGTTCGGTGGTGCGGTCGGTGAGCGCACCACCTCGATGCGTGTAGCGGCTCAGCTGGCCCGCGCCGGATTCAGCGACCACGATCGTGGTTTCGGTGTCGTCGAGGGCGATGCCGTTGGGCACCATCAGATCATCAGCCGCGGTGCTCACGGTGCCGTCCGGGCTGACGCGGATCACGACGGTGGGCCGTGGCTCGGGTTGCGGCGCGTCGAGGTCGAAGCCGAGCTGAGTGACGAACGCGGTGCCATCAGAAGTCACGATCATGTCGTTGATCTGGTGGGGTGCAAGTGGTTTCAGGTCGGCGTGTACGGTGGAGCGCCCGCCTGAGATTCGGTAGATGAGGCGGTTGGCCATGCCGGCGACCAGCAGGTCCCCGTTGGGCAACCAGCCAAGGCCCGCGGGTTCCTCCCCGGGGGGGAAGCGGTGGACCAGCGAGACGTTGCCCTCGTCGATGCGGTGCACGGCGTCGCCGCGGATGTCGGAGAACCACAGATGTTCGTCGTGCCAGCGGGGGCATTCGGGCATGTGCAGACCGTCGGCGACGACGTCGATGGGGGAGTTGTGTTGGTTCATCAGCGTCGGGGCAGGCCGAGGACAAAGGTGGCGATCGTGTTCAGCTGAATCTCCAGCGTGCCCCCGCCGATCACCCAGGTCGGGATATCGAGCTCGTGAAACACGGGTTCACAACTGTTCTCGCTGAGGGCACCGAGCGGGCCGATCAGATTCAACGCCGCGGCGGCGGCGTCGACATGCAGCATCGAGGCCGCGGCCTTGCCGATGCTGGTGGCCGGGCCAGGGCCGTGACCCTGCAGTCGGCGTAACGTCTCGCGCAGGTTCATCGCCGCGATCGCCGCCCCGCGTGCGCTGATGCGGCCCAATGTGCGCAGCGCGTCCTCGCGTGTTCCGGCGTATTGCTCATCAGCGACGATCCGGCGGATGCGGGCTTCGTTGCCGGTGTCGCGGTAGGTGCCGATGAACAGACGTTCCTGGGCGAGGGTGTCGATGGTGAGCGCCCAGCCCTCGCCCGGTTGACCGAGCAGCATCGCGTCGGGCACGAACGCGTCGTTGAAGAAGACTTCGTTGAACTCTGCCTCGCCGTTGGCTTGTTTGATCGGCCGCACGTCCAGGTTCGGATTGGTCATGTCGATCAGGAACATGCTCAAGCCGCGGTGCTTGGAATCCTCGGCTCCGGTGCGCGCCAGGCACATACCCCAGTCGGCCAGGTGGGCTTGGGTAGTCCAGATCTTCTGACCGCTCAGCAGCCATCCGCCGTCGGTTTTCGTCGCGCGCAAAGTCAGGGAGGCCACATCGGAGCCGGCCTCGGGCTCGCTGAAGAGCTGACACCAGATCAGCTCGCCGCGAAGCGTCGGTGCGGCGAGTGCTTCGATTTGCTCGGGCGTGCCGTGCTTGAGCACTACCGGCAGGACCCATTGTCCGATGGCCATCGACGGCTGATCGAGGCCGCGGCGGTCGAACTCCTCCTGCACAATCAGCTGCTGCAGCGGGTTCGCGTCGAGCCCCCACGGGCGCGACCAGGACGGGGCGACCAGTCCATGTTCGGCGAGCAGAGTGCGGCGTGGGCCGGTGGCTACCGCGTCAATGGTCCCCATTGGTGACTGGTGCGGGTTAGCCAGTGCGGCGGCTTGATCCAGTACCTCGGCAACCTGACGCCGGAAATCTTCTTCGTCGTCTGGCAGGGTCACGGTGAAATCCCGCGGCTCGTCGACCGCGGCCTTGCCGAGTCGCGCCTCCCATGACTCCACCGGTCCCGCCAGCCCCGCCAGCGTGATGGCGCGCCGCCAGTACAGGTGGACATCGTGTTCCCAGGTGAACCCGATGGCGCCGTGCAGCGCAAGGCATTCCACCGCTGCGTGCACGGCTCGACCGAGGGCCATGAGGGCCGCCCCCGCCACGGCGTGACTGCGTTGCCCGGCGGAATCGGTGAGTCCCCGCACGCCGTCCCACGCCGAGGCCGTCGCGAGCTCACTCGTGATGCGCAGCTGCGCCGCCCGGTGCTGCACCGCTTGAAACGCCCCGATCGGTTTTCCGAACTGACTGCGTGACTTGGCGAATTCGGTCGCGGCATCGGAGCACCAGGCGATGATCCCGGCGGCCTCCACAGCCATCATCGTCACCACGATGTCGGCGGCTTGGTCGGCGTCGATACCGCTGAGCCGCACCGCCTCGGTGACGTCGACATCGGAGAATCGAACGACCGCCAAGTCGCGTCCCAGATCGACACCATCTTCGACAGCGACGGTAATGCCGGCATTGTGCCGATCGACCACGAGCCACGCCGGCGCGCGGTCCGAGGCGTTGATAGCGGCGACAACGAACAGCTCGGCTGATACCGCGCCCAGCGTCACAGCGCATTCACCATCGAGTCGCGTCGTGTCGTCATGGTCGCTGAGGCACAGCGGCGCTTGAGCCCCAAGCACAGTGGCGGTGGTTCCTGCGGCGAAACGCTTGAGGACTTCGGTGACAGTGTCTTCGGGGCGAGCGGTTGCCACGACCGCGCTGGCACACACCGTCGGCAACAACGGCCCCGGAAGCAGTGCCCGGCCCGCTTCACCGATGACCACCGCGATGTCCTCGACAGAACCACCCTGACCGCCCACCTCCTCGGGAAGGTGCACCGCATGCAACCCCAGGCTGATCAGCTCCAGCCAGTGGTCCGGACGCTCGCCGGCCTTGTGATTGGCCGCCTCCTTCCGGCTGGACTCGCGCGCGCCATGGCGCTCGGCGAAGCCGGCGACGGTCTGCGCGAGGGCGCTCTGGTCATCACTGAGTGCGACGGGCATCGGGCCTCTTGGGTGTGGTGGGGAACCGATTCGACCCATCGATCGCCCGCCGACGAGCGGTGCCAATCATTGAGGTCTCCTCGATTCAGCCGCTGGGATTGTGCGAACCGGTTCGGCAGTTTCTGGTTGCGGTACAACACAGTCGTTGGTGTCCGAGCACCGGTCGTGAGATGTATCATAATGACATTAATGAAAAGAAACAAGTCCCACCTACGATGAGCCGATGACGGTATCCGAAGGAAAGCTCAAGGCTGGCCGACGCCCCAACCGGCGCAGTGAGGCGTCGCGTAAGCATGTTCTCGATGTCGCGCTGCGCCTGCTGGCCAGCGGTGGCCCCGAAACGGTCAGCGTCAAATTGGTCGCCAAAGAAGCCGACGTCACGTGGGGCACGGTCCAGTATCAGTTCGGCGACGCCGACGGATTCTGGGCCGCCACGATCCTGTACATCCTTGAAACCGCGGGCCCGCGTGTCTGGGCCCGCCCATCGGCAGGATCGGTAGAAACGCGGGTCGCGGAAGTCATCGATCTGCTCTGGAATGCATTCGACTCGCCATACAACGCCGTCGTGACCAACCTACGCACTGCGCTGGCCAAGGACCGCATCGAGCTCGAACGGCATTACCCCCGCACCGCCCAAGCACTCGATGCGCTGGAAGACAACTTGGTGGTGCAGTTTCGTGAGTTCTTCGATGGCATCACCGTCGACCCGCGGCACGCGCGCCAAGTCAGTGCGTTGCTGCCCGCAGCGCTTCGGGGTCTGCACGCCGAGCGCACTTTCGGGTCGCATCTCAACATCGACGACGCGCTGAACGGACTTCGCGAGGCGATCACTTTGTACATGACGCCGAGCCCGGCGCGGCGCAAGAGCTAGTCACGGAAAGGGAATTACGCATTGGACAGTTACCGCACCACCGAGCTGGAACCGGGCATCATCGAGTTGGCGCTGACCCGCCCGCACCGGCGTAATGCCTTGAGCAGCAATGCGCTTGCTGAGCTACATCGCGAAATCGACCGCATCGGAGGCGATCCAGCCATCCGGGTGGTGATCCTCACCGGAGAGGGTCCGTCGTTCTGCGCCGGCGCAGACATCAAGGCCGGCCCGGCTGATTCTGACGCCACCGAGGGCACCGCCATCGGGTCGCTGTTCGGCTCGGCCCGCAGTGACCTGGTGCGCTCGTTTGCCGCCCAGGAACTCATGGCCAGCCTGTTCGAAAAGATTCACCGACTGCGCCAACCCATCATTGCCGCCATCAATGGGCACGCGCACGGCGGCGGCTTCGCCCTCGCATTGGCGTGCGACATCAGGATCGCCAGCCGCTCCGCGAGCTTCGGCGCCGTCTTCATCAAGCGCGGCATCTCGGCGTGTGACATGGGGACCAGTTACTTTCTGCCACGCCTCGTTGGAGCGGCCCGGTCGGCCGAGTTATTGCTCACCGGACGGGTTTTCGACGCAGCGGAAGCAGTCGCGATGGGGCTGGTGACCGACGTGGTCGACGAGGCGGACCTGATGGAGACGGCGCTACGCACTGCACGCGAAATCGCCGAGAACAGCCCGCTGGCGGTGTGGATGACCAAGGAAACCATGTGGCAGACCGTCGACGCACCCAGTCTGCGCCTGGCCCTCGACATTGAAAACCGCACGCAAATCATGTGCACCACCAGCGGTGAAGCGGCAACCGCCTTCCAGGCCTTCGCCGAGCACCGACGACCCGAATGGTCGCCCCTGTGAAACTCGGTCTGCAACTGGGGTATTGGGGCGCACAGCCGCCGACCAACCGCGCCGGGCTTATTGCGGTCGCCGAGGACGCCGGCTTCGACACCGTGTTCACGGCCGAAGCATGGGGATCGGATGCCTTCACACCACTGGCGTGGTGGGGATCGTCAACAAGCCGGATCCGGCTCGGTACTTCCATCGTTCAACTCGCCGCGCGAACCCCGACCGCCTGCGCGATGGCATCTCTGACGCTCGATCACCTCTGCGGCGGACGCCACGTCCTCGGTCTGGGAGTGTCCGGACCCCAGGTCGTCGAGGGCTGGTACGGCCAGAAATTTCCCAAACCACTTGCCCGCACTCGCGAATACATCGACATCGTCCGTCAGGTCTGGGCTCGAGAGAAGCCCGTCACCAATGGCGGCCCGCACTACCCACTTCCGCTGACCGGGGACGGGACTTCCGGCCTTGGGAAGGCTCTGAAGCCGATCACCCATCCACTCCGCGCGGACATCCCGATCTTGCTCGGCGCCGAGGGACCCAGAAACGTCGCGCTGGCCGCCGAGATCGCCGACGGCTGGCTGCCCATCTTCTACTCACCGCGAATGGCCGATACCTACAACGACTGGCTCGAGGAAGGCTTCGCCCGTCCCGGCGCCCGGCGCACTCGCGAGCACTTTGAAATCTGTGCTACCGCAAACATCGTCATCACGGACGACCGGTCCGCGGTCTTCGAGGCGATGCGGCCCTACTTCGCGCTCTACCTTGGCGGCATGGGTGCCCAGGACACCAATTATCACGCCGATGTCTTCCGTCGGATGGGCTACGGCGACATCATCGACGACGTCACCAAGCTGTTTCGTGGTGGGCACAAGGACGAGGCCGCCGCCGGCATTCCCGACGAACTCCTCGACGACGCCGCCATCGTTGGCAACATCGAGCAGGTCCGCGGCCAAATCAGCCGTTGGGCGGCTTCAGGTGTCACGATGCTCGTCGTCAACGCCGACAGCGATGACCAAATCAAGCAATACGCGTCACTGCTCGACCGCCGGCCGACATGCGAGTCCGTGATCAAGCCATGACTTCTGAAGTGCTTGTCGTGATCGGCGTCGGCGGCATGGGGCAGGCAATTGCGCGGCGGCAAGGGCCGGGCAAGACGGTTCTCTTGGCCGATTTCAACCAGGAGACATTGGAATTGGTCGCAAGCTCGATGAGCCGCGACGGTCATGCGGTCCAAACTCTGCGTGTTGACGTTTCCTCGCCAGCCTCCGTCGATCGCCTGGCACGGCGGGCAGCTGAACTCGGTGCGGTAACCCAGCTCGTTCACACCGCTGGCTTGTCACCCACCCAGGCGTCGGCGGAGGCTGTGCTGCGTGTTGACCTTCTCGGCGTAGCACTGGTTCTCGACGTTTTTGGCAAGATCATCGCGCCGGAGGGAGCGGGCATCGTGGTCGCGAGCATGGCCGGCTACCTATTCCCCGCCTTTACCGCGGAGCAAGAGCGCGCTCTAGCGCTCACACCTGCTCATGAGTTGCTCACGCTGTCATACGTCAGCCCCGAAACCGTCACCGACTCGGCACTGGCGTACGGACTTGCCAAGCGGGCCAACCACATCAGAGTTCAGGCAGCGAGTATGGCCTGGGGCCTGCGCGGCGCCAGAGTCAACTCGATCAGTCCTGGCTGCATCGCCACACCCATGGGGCACCTCGAGCTCGCCTCGCCGATGGGGCACGGCATCCGTGGCATGGTTGCCGCGTCTGCCACGGGGCGGCTCGGCACACCTGACGAGATTGCCGCCGCCGCCGCTTTCCTACTCGGGCCCGACGCGGCCTTCATTACTGGCGTCGATCTCCTCGTTGACGGTGGAGTGGTCGCGGCACTCCAGTCCGGTGGCATGACTTCGGCCGTCGACCTGAGTGCCACTTAGGGCATGGCGGGCGACCAACCCTGAGACGGATGCGGCGAGTGCGGTGTGCTCTGCGGTGAAGCTTTCCGGTTACGATCCGTCTTGGCCGAGAATCGTTGCGAGACAGGCAATTGCGCTCTCAGCCAGCCAGCTCTGCGCGGAACCTTTTGAGGCGCTGGAGAACTGCTGAGCGTTTCTCGGGAGTTCCCATCACAACATCGTGGAAGTAGAGGGTGTCCGAATGTTCTCGGACCTCGGCAATCCGGCCCTCGGCCACCCGGACAACCATGCAGTAATGGTTGTGATAGGGCTCGCTCTCATGCGTGACGAACTCAGAGTCGAATTCGAACACCACCAGATCATCCTCCGCGATCATGAAATGGATGTTCGTCGAGCCGACGGCTTCGGCGTAATTGGCGTACACCGCGCGATCGATAGCAGGCAGAGTGCGAAGTCCATTCCGCCCGTGCAACGCGGCATCGGGTGAACCGAACAACTCGGCCTCCGAGCGCGGGCCTTGCCAGCGGAAATCGTCGGTGACCATCGCCAGTCCGTCTGGTGTGGCCGGCCCGACGGTCAACCATTGCACGACAAGGGTTTTGCTGTCGATCTGTGCCGAAGTTTCCTGCATCGGAGCCTCCCTGGCGACGGCGGGAGTCTGCAGTGAAACATTCGTGGCCCGTTCAATGGTGCGCAATGTCATTGAGTGAGACCGACCGCGACGCAAGCCCAACGCAACATTGAGAATGGGGGGCCGTGACGGTTCAACGGTTGATCGCTGCGCGCACCTACGACGATGGGGTGGCGATCAAGCACGGAGCCTGTCGGCGGACGTGGCGTCAATACGTCGATGAGGCCGCGGCGACGGCCGCCGCATTGCATGGGATCCTCGACCGCGGCAAACCTGCTCATGTCGGCGTGTTGATGGGCAACACCCCACAGATGCTGACGCAGATGGCGGCGGCAGCGCTGGGCGGTCATGTCCTGTGCGGCGTCAACACCACGCGTCGCGGCGATGCCCTCATGGACGATGTGCGGCGAGCCGATTGTCAGGTTCTCGCCGTGGATGCAGAGCACCGGCGGCTTCTGGCAGATGTCGATACCACCGGGATCGAGGTCATCGACGTCTCCTCGGAACGTTGGACGAACCTGCTCTCGGCAGCGTCGGCACTGGAGCCTCTGCGGGTGCCCGACGATAACGACACATTCATGCTGGTGTTCACCTCGGGTACCAGCGGCAATCCCAAAGCTGTTCAGGTCTCGCACTTTATGGTGCAGATGGCGGGTGAGGCGCTGGTAGAAAAGTTTGGGATCACCGCCGCCGACACGTGTTACCTCCCGATGCCGTTGTTCCATTCGATGAGCCTGGTCGCTGGGTGGTCGGTGGCGCTGGCATCCGGGGCCGCGATAGCGCCGGCGACTTTCTCGGCATCGAACTTCCTGGCCGATGTTCGCAGCTACGGCGCGACGTACATGACTTATGTCGGTAAGCCGCTGGCATATGTGCTGTCCACCCCGGAGCGTCCCGACGATGCGGACAACCCGCTGCGGGTGGCGTTCGGCAACGAGGCCAGCGACCGTGACATCGCGGAGTTCAGCCGACGTTTCGGCGTCGAGGTGTGGGACGGTTTCGGGGCTACAGAGAACGCCGTCATCGTGACCCGCGAGCCTGGCACGCCACCAGGCTCGATCGGCAGGGGGCTCGACGGTGTAGCGGTGTTCAACTCCGAGACCGGCACCGAGTGCCCTGCCGCTCTGTTCGGCCGGGATGGGCAACTTCTCAACGGTGAGGAAGCGATTGGCGAACTGGTCAATACCCAGGGGTCCGGCATGTTCAAGGGCTACTACAACGATTCGGCGGCGACGCGCGACAGGATGCGCGGTGGCATGTACTGGTCGGGTGACCTCGCATACCGCGATGGCGACGGCTGGATCTACCTGGCAGGACGAACCGCTGACTGGATGCGGGTCGATGGCGAGAACATCGCCGCAATGCCGATCGAACGCATCTTGTTGCGGCACAATCCCATCAGCCGCGTGGCGGTCTACGCCGTACCAGACGAGGTCGTCGGTGACGCCATCATGGCCGCGATACTTCCCCGACCCGAACACACTCTGAGCCCAGCCGAATTCGAGCGGTTCCTGGCCGCCCAGCCTGACCTGTCGCCCAAGGCCTGGCCGCGGTGGGTCCGGATAAACTCCGAACTTCCGATGACCGCTACTTACAAAATCCTCAAGCGCGAACTGATCCGCCAAGGGATTTCGGCCGACAACGGCACGCTGTGGTCGCGTACCGGCCGCGGTTCGACGTACACCGAGGTTACGACGTAGACCTCGGGTCGAGGGCGACGCGCACGATGGCGAACCCGCCGTTGCCGGGGTCGCTGGTCGCGTACCCCGTTCGGGTGCCTCCGGGTAGGTGCACATTGATGGGTGCGCCATCGCCGAGGAAGTTGCGCCACCATTTCTTGCTGCCCGGTGAGGCGACTCGGATGGTGATCGTGTCACCGCGCTTGGAGTACAGCACCGGTGTGCTGAAGGATTTCCCGGATCGCCGGCCGGTGTAGCTGATGGTGACGATGAATCGTTGCAGCAGTGGCGACCAGCGGGACTCCAGGATCGGGACGATGATGGCATTGAGTATGGGGTTGCCGAATCGTTCGATTGTGCCGAGCAGCTTCCGTGGATTCATCGTATTGAACCCCTCTTGAAACGATCTGGGCCGATGAGCGCCCGCATGCTCTGGCGTGCCGGCTCGGTCATGACTGTCTCCATTCGGGGTGACTGGAGCCCCGGGGCACCAGGACGGGATCCGTCCAGCGGGGCGGGGTGTGGCTGAATGTGACAGCGGGGGCAAGCATATGGAGGTCGCCAAGTGCGGTGGTGGCATCGCGGGCGGCAGGCTCGCGCAGACTGTGGTCGTCGTCGATGCCGGCGTCGGCGGGGTCGACGAGGCCGAGGGTTTGATACCACATCGGGGTGCGGGTGAGGTTGACCGTGACGTGCCAGCTGCCGCCCTCGGTGGCTTGTTTGAGCAGTCCGGCCGCGGCGCCGAGGGCGCCCATGTACCCGGTGATGAAGTCGTTGATCATCGCGGTGGGCGGGAGTTTCGGCGTACCGGCGCCGCCTTCGATGGCCATCAGTCCGCTTGCCGCTGAGCCGTTCATGTCGAATCCGCCACGGGTAGACCACGGCCCACTGGATCCGTAGCACGTGACCGACACGTTGACCAGGCCGGGATTGGTGTGGGCGAGTTGGCGCGGGTCGATGCCGAGCTTTTCGAGTTTCGAACTGCGGTGGTTGTTCACCACGACGTGTGCATCGCACAGGAGTCGTTCCGCGTCGGCTTTGCCTGTGGTTTGGGTGAGGTCGAGGTAGGTGCTGCGGGACCCGATGTTGGCTTCGGCGTAGATGAAGTCGTGTTCGAAGTCGTTGGGCCGGGTTGCGCCGAGCACGTCTGCGCCGTGTTCGGCGAGGACGCGGCCCACGGTGGGTCCGGAGATGGCGTGGGTGAACGAAAGTGCCCGCACTCCGTCGAACGCCCGCTCGGCAGGCCCGAGGTCGCGGGGCGGGGCGTCGCCGATACGCGTCAACCCGATCACCGGTTGACCGGCCAGCAGCTCGCCCTGCGGATGATTAAGCCATTCGTCGGGGGTGCGGGCCACGCATGTCGGCAGGCCCGCGTTGTTGGCCTGCTCTTCCAATTCGAAGGCGTCGCGGCGGCCGATCGCTGCGGCCACTTTGGCGAAATCCATTGGTACGTCGAGGAATCGAGACCACTTGGCGGCCAGATGCGGATACACGCCCATGGCGATAACGGACCGGCCGTCGCGGGTTTCGAAAGGTACCCCCAGGAAAGGGTTGTCGGGCAATACGAACGAGGGCAGGTGGCCGTTGAGGTTGGGATGCCAGTAAGCGTGAGGATTGACGTGATGTAGCGCTTGACGCAGGTCGATGTGAAGGTCTTGGGCGGGCCCGCCGCGGTGACGCAGCAGTGCTGCCGCTGCCACCGCATTACCCATGATCGGGATGCCGATGCATGCGCCCATCCGGTGCCGCGCCGCAAGGATCGGGTCACTGCCCGCGAACGTCACCTTTCCACCGGCGTCTCCCGTGGATAGCCCCACGTCGCTTAGTAGGTTGTTGAGCGCCGCAACGGGATCCAGGTTTGTGGCCGTTGTCGGTGTGAGGGTCATGATGCTCCTGGTCCGTTATGGAAGTGAGAAGAATTCGGCGACCACGTCGGCAGCGCAGATGTCGCGGGTCGACGGGCCCCAAAAGCGTTGGGCGGGTCTGCGTGTGGGATTGGGCAGCACATGGCCGCCGCCATGCACGGTGTAGAACCTCACCGGTGCCGCGCCGGGGGCGGTGTAGTCGCAGCGGGACACCGCCGTGGTGTTGCCGGGGTCGGGTCGGTGTGCCAACGCGGTGACGACAGGCTTGGTACGGATGCCGTTGCGGGCGGCGAAATACCGTGCCGTGTCGACGGCCGACAGGTGCATACCTTTGCAGAAGTGGCCGTGCCAATCGATGATGCCGCCTCGGTAGGGGGCCACGGGATCGGCGGTGCCGTGGACGGTGAGCACCGGCATGCCCACCTGCGGATCGCAGTCGATGACGCGGTTTTCCGGTGCGGGCACCGCCGCGCTCAACACGGCCGCGCCGGCCAGTACCTCGGGGATTTCGTGCATGAGCCGGATCGTCATCTGTCCGCCCACCGAGAACCCGGCCACGAATACCCGTGCGGGATCGACATTCTCGGTGCGGATCGCATGCTCGATCACCGCGAGGATGAATCCGACGTCGTCGACGGACTTAGAGCGCTTGGACAGCATCGCAGCTTTGCGTGCGCCGTTCCATTCCCGGCCGATGGCGTCAGGGTAGATGACGATCACCTTGCCGCCGACCGCAGATTTGTCGAAGCTGTATCCGGCGAACGCGCGGATACTGCTGCCCGTTTGCAGCGTGCCGTGCAACATGATTAGCAGCGCCGGGCTAGGTGCCAGAACATGACCCCGCACAGTGAGAAACGACCGGCGCCTGCCGTCGACCGTCAGCGACCAGCGTTGCGCCCGTACCGCAGGCCGTGCCGGAGTCGACGTGGTCATGGGCCCAGCCTGTGCAGCGTGACGACTAGATGCTGTAATTCTGAAGGAAACCGTCTACTTGGGCCGACAGGATGATGGTTTTAGTCACCTAAAGC
>DASXHV010000156.1:0-2832 GCA_036488285.1 Jatrophihabitans sp.
CGATGGACTCCGGCACCGAGAACATGGACTGGGTGGCCAAGGCCCTGAAACGGATCATCGAGTTCACCCAGGCCGGCGGCGAGATCAACATCGTGGTGGCCGGCATCAACGTCGGTGCTCAGCCGTACTGGAACGCCGAAGCCACCATGCTCATGCACACCAAGGGCATTCTCGTCATGACGCCGGACAGCGCGATGGTGTTGACCGGCAAGCAGTCCCTCGATTTCTCCGGCGGAGTATCGGCCGAGGACAACTTCGGCATCGGCGGCTACGACCGGGTGATGGGGCCCAACGGGCAGGCGCAATATTGGGCGCCCGACCTGGCCGGCGCCCGCGACATCCTGATGGCGCACTACGAGCACAGCTATATCGCGCCAGGGGAATCGATGCCTCGCCGGATCGACACGTCCGACCCGATCGATCGAGACGTCACGACAGCACCGCACACGCTGGCAGACAGCGACTTCGTCACCATCGGCGACATCTTCTCCTCAGCCACCAACCCGGACCGTAAGAAGGCGTTCGACATCAGGACCTTGATGCGTGCGCTGGCCGACCAGGACCACCCGCCGCTGGAACGGTGGGCGAGCATGGCCGATGCCGAGACCGCCGTCGTGCACGACGCGCACCTGGGCGGTTGGCCGGTGTGCCTGCTCGGTATCGAGTCCCGTTCGGTGCCGCGGCGCGGCTTCCCGCCCACCGACGGGCCGGATGTCTACACCGCCGGAACGCTGTTCCCGCGCTCGTCCAAGAAAGTCGCGCGGGCCGTCAACGCAGCCAGCGGGAACCGTCCGGTGGTGGTGCTGGCCAACCTGTCCGGCTTCGACGGGTCACCGGATTCGATGCGCAACCTCCAGCTCGAGTACGGCGCAGAGATCGGCCGTGCGATCGTCAACTTCAAGGGCCCGATCGTCTTTTGTGTCATCTCCCGCTATCACGGTGGCGCATTCGTGGTGTTCTCCAAGGCGCTCAACCCACGCATGACGGTGCTGGCCGTCGAGGGTTCGTTCGCGTCCGTCATCGGCGGTGCCCCGGCGGCAGCAGTGGTGTTCGCCGGCGAGGTCGATGCGCGGACCGCCGCGGACCCGAGAGTGCGTGAACTCGAGAACCGGATGGCCGAGTCGGTCGGAGCGAAACGGGCCGCGTTGGCCACCGAGCTCGTCGAGGTCCGGTCGTCCGTGCGGGCCGAGAAGTTGGGTCAGGTCGCCTCGGAATTCGACACGGTGCACAGCATCCAACGTGCCGTGGCGGTCGGCTCGGTCGATGCCGTGATCAAGGCGCGGGAGCTGCGGCCCGAGATCATCGCGGCGCTCGAGCGCGGGCTCGGTCCGGCCCTGTCGGATTGAGGCGCGACGTTCCG
The DNA here is from genome assembly GCA_036488285.1 of Jatrophihabitans sp. Lineage (GTDB taxonomy): Bacteria > Actinomycetota > Actinomycetes > Mycobacteriales > Jatrophihabitantaceae > Jatrophihabitans_A. The sequence goes on from DASXHV010000156.1 coordinate 1,361, forward strand.
CCCGCTCGTGGTACCAGTGGTTCAGCGGTTCCATCGGTTCCATCGGTTCCATCGGGTCCAGCGGGTCCAGCGGTCCTCGGTGCCGAGTGTCCGACCACCACCCGGTGCCTTTCCTTTGGATTTGGTCGTGAGTAGGGTCGAGTGCGGCTAGAGCGCAGCCGGGCTGGTGTGGAGCGCAATCCGGTGTTCATGGCGAACGCCTGCGATCCCGGAACGGATCCGACCCGACGCGCACCAGAAGATGTCAATGCAACGAGTGCTTGCGAAAGCGCACAGTGCCTACGCAATAAGGGAGATCGACAATGAGATTTTTCCGTCCGGTAGTCACCGCACACGCACACTGCGACTTGCCGTGTGGGGTCTATGACCCCGCGCAGGCTCGGATCGAAGCCGAGTCGGTCAAGGCAATCCAGGAGAAGTACCAGGGCAACGAAGACCTGGTCTTCCGCACCCGCGCGATCCTGATCAAGGAACAGCGCGCGGAACTGGTCAAGCATCACCTGTGGGTGCTGTGGACCGACTACTTCAAGGCACCGCACTTCGAGAAGTACCCGCAGCTGCACGACCTGTTCAACCGCGCCACCAAGCAGGCCGGCGCCGCCGGCGGCAAGGGTTCGATGGACCCGGCCGAGGGCCAGAAGCTGCTGGACCTCATTGCCGAGATCGACACGATCTTCTGGGAGACCAAAAAGGCTGCGTAGTCCAGGTGCGGGCGACCTCGCTGTGATGCGGTGGTCGCCCGCCGTTTCTTTGGGTGCCGTCCGACGATGAAGTATCTGTTCCCCTGGCAACTCGTTCGGGTGCAGGGCTCGTCGATGACGCCGAGCCTGCTGCCTGGCGATCTCGTGCTCGTTCGGCATACCTCCGACGTCAGGATCGGCGACGTCGTGCTTGCCACCTTCCGGAGCCGCCCGGACCTGCTGGTGGTGAAGCGCGTCTCCGCCCCGGCCGAGCCGGGCTGGCTGTTGACCAGCGACAACATGACCGGGATCGGCTCCGACGGATACGGTCCGGCCGATGTCCGTGCAGTGGCCCGATGGTTGCTTCCGGGCAAGACCCGCCGACGGATGCCTGTTTTCGACGGCCTCGACGTTCATACGTCGTCTCGCTTGCGTGGCGCAACGTCCCTGCGTGGCGCAACGTCCCCGCGTGGCGCAATGTCCCTGCGTGGCGCAATGTCACTGGGTCGGCGCTTGCCGCGGCGGATCGCACCGCCACCGACGGCACCGCCACCACCACCTCCGTCACGGTCATAGGCTGCTGCATCCCGCCCGCCGCGGTCCCCACCGCCTCCACCCCGGCGCCGGCGCTGTCACGGTCATAGGCCGCAGCCCGCCCGCCGAGTTACGCGGCGCTGACTCAGTTACGCGATATATCGCGGAACTGACTGACGCAGGCGTAACTCAGCGAGAGGGAGCGACCGGACCCAGCAGGAATAGCGGCCTCAGCGAGAGGGAGCGACCGGGCTGCGC
>DASXHV010000167.1:0-6144 GCA_036488285.1 Jatrophihabitans sp.
GGGCGCTCATAGGCCGTCGCCGGCTCGGCTGCGACGGTGCCGGTCGTCGGTACGGCCGCGGCGTTCTCATCAGCCAGATTCGAAGCAGCCACTTGCCTGTCACGCCTGCGCGCCGCGCGTACGTCTCGCACTCCGACAACCGCGAGACGACCGAGAGCGAAGGACGCAAGGAACAAGATCAACGCTCCCAGGCCGTAGAAGAAGCCCAATACCTGCAGTGCTCGGCCGGCATCGGTTGTCGCGGTCGGAGAGCCGACCGATCCCAGTCGTAGCAGAGCAGCAAGGGCCTGGCCGATGACGAACCATGCTCCGGCGGCCGCAGCGAGCCAACCCCCGAAGCTGGCAATGATGCGATTCGCGCTCATCAGCAGGAGCAACCCACCGAAGGCCGCGACGGCGCCAGGCAATACCTCGAGCCAGAATCGTGCTGCGGTCCACACCCACGTCTGGTCGTTGCCGTACGAGTAGTCAAAACTGGGCCCGATGAACGGGATCAACGCGCCCCAGATTCCGAGCACGATCAAGAGCAGACCTGTGACCGCACCGCGACTTCGCGGCACCCGCACAGTGCGGACGTGGTCAAGCCCGTCCTCGTCGGTTCGATTTCTCTTTTGAATCATCGCGAACTCCCTAGTCGAGCCCGTCCCGCGTTCATGACGCTCGCCAGTTCGACGGCTGACAGGCAGATTCCCTGTGGTCACGACGGATCGGGCTGGTAGAGACGGGAGCTTCTTGTCGAGCTCAGTAGCCCCCGCCGGGGGGCATCTACCTAGTTTCCTCGCCTTACCCCGATAACGGCAACTCCAAGGCTTTGCTGTCGCGGTTACGATGTGTTGCGGTTGAGCGCACAGCCCGAAAGTCGCTTGATTGGATGTGGGCGAACTCGTGACGATCTCGGTGCTGCCGGCCGAAGTGGACGCTGTCGTCATCGGTGGTGGCCCTAACGGCCTGGTGTCAGCGGCACTCCTGGCCGACAGCGGGTGGTCCGTCCTACTTCTGGAGGCGCAACAAGAACTCGGCGGCGCGGTCAAGTCGATCCACGCAGTTGGTTGGACGATGGACCGCTTCAGTTCGAGTTATCCGCTGGCCGTCGCGTCACCCGTTCTGCGCGGGCTCGATCTCGAATCATGCGGATTGCGTTGGGCTCGTTCTGACGTTTCCGTGGCCCATCCGCTTGGCCCCGATGACCCGGACGGCGCCATGATCCACCGTGAACCTGCGACTACCGCGGCGCATTTGGCCGAGGAATCAGCCGCGGACGGCGAGGTATGGCTGGAACTATGCGCGCAATACGCTCGGATTTCCGAGCGATTCCTCGAAGCGATGCTCACCGCCTGGCCACCGCTCAACGCCGCCCGCAAGCTGACTGCTCAACTCGGCGGTACCGCCGAACTGATGCGCTTCGCACGGTTCTTGGCGTTGCCGACGCATCGGATGGGTATTGAGCTTTTCGCGGGTCGACGGGGCAGGGCGCTGCTGGCAGGAAATGCCATGCACGCCGACGCTCCCCCCGATGCACCGGTGAGCGGCCTGATGGGTTGGTTGATGGCGATGCTCGCACAGGATGTCGGCTTTCCCGTCCCGATCGGTGGCGCGGCGATGTTGACTGCTGCGCTGGCCGCCCGCGCGCGAAGCTCCGGAGCGGACCTCCGTGTCGACGAGCCGGTCGCCGCAATCGGGCTTTCGGGTGGAACTGCCCGGACCGTCATGACGTCGAGCGGGCAAACGGTGCGGGCATCCAAGGCGATCGTCGCCGACGTCTCCGCAGCCGCGTTGTATCAAGAGCTGTTGAGCTCGGCACAGTTGCCCGCCGGCCTACGCGCAGACCTGCACAACCTCGAATGGGATTACCCCACCGTCAAGGTGAATTATCGCTTGGCTGAACATCCGCGATGGACTGCTCGACATGCCAATGGCGCAGGCGTTGTGCACGCCGGCGCCGACAGCGACGAGATCGTTCACTGGTCGGCGGACCTGGGCACCGGCCGCATCCCCGAGCGGCCGTTCGCCCTCATCGGGCAGACCAGCTCGGTCGATGCGACCCGTTCACCGCCTGGCACCGAAGCCATGTGGGCCTACAGCCACCTGCCGCGCGGCGTCCATGACGACGCCAGTGCCCACCTTCTTGCCGAGCGGATGGGCGACATGATCGCCGCGCACGCTCCGGGCTTTGACTCGCTGATCCTGGACCGCGACGTTCAAACGCCCTCGTCATTGAGCGCTGAGAACGCCAATCTCGTCAACGGCGCTGTGAACGGTGGCACGTCTCAGCTCTTTCAACAGCTGGTGTTCCGACCCGTCCCAGGCAGCGGTGGTGCCCGGACGGTGTTCGAGAATCTCTACCTGGGAAGCGCAGCCATTCATCCTGGGGGCGGCGTGCACGGCGCCTGCGGGGCGCTCGCCGCGAAGGCTGCGCTGTCTGACCATGGTCATCTGGGCGCGGCGCGACGGCGCGCAGCGTCCGGATTTTTCGACCGGCTCTACCGTGCGCGGCCTTCGGCGAGGTAACCCAAGCGCCGAAGCGACTCACGATTGCGAGGCACCAGAGCGCGCTGGCGCAGGGCTGCTGGCGCTGCTTTACCGATGCCGCTCACGAAGTCTTCTCGCATGCGAATCTCGGTGCCCCCGCCAGGTTGCTCGGCCAGGGTTATTTCGACTTCGGCCTCGCCGAGCGGCCGCGTTCTGGCCAGCAGGGTGAGCAACTGGCCGCGCTGACAGACCAGAACGCGGGTCTCGTCATCGAGCAAGAACGGCCAGGCGCCGACGGAATGATGAATTCGCGAACCGACCGCGGGCCAATCTCTGTCCGCGTCCCGAATCCGCGACGCTCCGACGACCCAGCTGCTGTACAGCCAGCCGTCGGCGAGCACCGCCCACACATCGTCGGGCAGCGCTGTCGTGTGCCAAGAAGTTTCGATCAAGTCCATGCCTCCCGGCCGACCATCACGTGGTCGAACGCGTCGTCTCGACAACCATGAGGTGACGAGAAGAGCTGGGATGGCTGCAGTTTCAACCTCGGCTCAAGATTAGCCCAACCTGGATGGCAAATAAGACGAGTGATGTTAACCTAGAGTTAAGAAGTGTGACTATCTGTGACCGGGGGGCCACATCAGAAGGGACGTGTCCCCATGTACCGAAAGCCCGGTCCGTGGCGCTCTCGGCAGGATGTACCGCCACAGAATCCGTTTCGCTTCGCTGAGATCGAGGTCATGCTCCAGCCGATTGTCGAGGTATCGACCGGAAAGCTGATAGCAGCTGAGGCATTGGCGCGCTTTCCCGAGGGAAGCCCGAGCCCGCAAGCCACCTTCGAGCATGCACACGCTGCTGGCTGGGGAGCAGATCTGGAGGCCGCGTGCTTGCGCCGCGCCCTGGGCCGGCGCCACGACATGCCCGATGGGGTGATGCTCTCGGTAAACCTGAGCCCCGATGCCCTCGCCGCACCCGGCGTGCGTGACGCGCTCGACTGCGACCTGACCGGGCTGATCGTTGAGGTCACCGAGCCACCGCTGATGGATCCGGAGGTGCTCAACGCGCTGCTCGCAGACTTCCGCCGGCGAGGTGCCTTGATCGCGGTCGACGATCTCAGCATTGGATACGCCGGGCTGCTACGCCTGACTACGCTGCGCCCGGACATCGTGAAACTTGATCGATCGCTGGTCACCGCGGTGCGGGACAACCCTGCCAAGGTCGCAGTCATCCGGGCAGTCTCAGGGTTGGCGCGCTGGATCGACGCCCGGCTGGTGGCAGAAGGGGTCGAGACGCTGGACGACCTGAGCGCGCTCGCCGAGCTCGACGTCGATTACGTCCAAGGTTGGGTGATCGCACCGCCTGATACTGACCTGCCGCAGGCGTCGCCGCAGTCCGTCGCCGCGTGTCGAATTGCCCGCCAGGGGCTGCTCGAGAAGGCCAGTTCACCCCGGCGCGGACTCGGTCCGGACGTCTCCGCCGTCACCGCTGCGTTGGCCAGCAGCAGTCAGCTTGCGGATCTGCAAGGCGTCCTGGCGAGCGCCGCCTCCGAGCTTGGATTCGACGTCATAGGCTTGTCCACGCTCACTTCCGACGATCACCTGCACGAGATAGTTGCGTTCGGCAACCCGGTGGACCCGACGCGTTACGCACTCGACGACTTCCCCGCGACCCGCGCAGCCATGGCCACCGGAGTCATGCTCGAAGCGCATATCGAAGACCAGCACACCGACCACGCCGAACGCGCCTTGCTCACCGACCTCCACCTCGCGAGCGTCCTGATCGTGCCGCTGAGCGGCGAGGGCGCACCGCTCGGCATCCTCGAATTCAGCCATCGCACGACGTGCCGCTGGACCAGTCGCCAACTCGAGCAGGCCCGTATTCTTGCCGATCATCTGGCGCCCGCCCTGCTGCGGATGTCCCAAGACCGCGTCGTCAACGTGCGGCAACAAGCAGCAGAACGTTCGGCTTACGCGGTCTAGATCCCGCGCTTCCGACATTTCTGGCGAACAGGGCAGTTAGCCCTTTTTTTCATACACAGTTTTAACTCCTTGGCCCGTGGTGCTCTAACCGGTGTCCGCCAAGTGACGGACGGTGACCAGTGTGAATAGAACCCGAAATCGGCGATAAATCGGTTTTAAGGGTTCCATCCGGAAGTCGTCTATGTGACGCAATCCCCGAAGTAGGGTCAGGGAAGCGCTTTCGCGTGCCGAGGTTTGTCCTGTCCGCTAAATAGCGGACATAGATCAGCTTGTGTGGGCCTTGTTAGCTCTGGAAACTCTGTGTGTCAACTCAGCTACGGGACGTAGTCAAAGGCTGGAAATTTGCCAGCCCCGCCTCTAGGTCGCCGTCCCTAACAGATGCACAGGAGGCCTCCAATGCGAGGTAGAAACAAACGAACGTTGCTGGGGCTCACCGCAGTCGCAGCATTCGTAGCGGTCGCACTTCCGGGGGCGGCCTACGCGGCAGACACGGACGGCACTGCGGACATCACCGCCGGATCGTTGACTATCGCTGCGCCCACCACGGTCCATTTCGCGGCCACCCTCAACGGCCTGGACCAGACGGTGAACGCAACCCAGGCAATCGATGTTCTGGACAACCGGGGCAGCGGAGCCGGCTGGAACGTAACGCTGTCTGCCACCACCTTCACCGATGACGCCACCCCCGCCCACACCCTGGCCACCGATTCGATCTCAGACGGCACCGCCGGCGTTTCCGGCGGTCCCACCTCAGAGTGTGACTCGGGCGTGACCTGCACCACCGCGTCAAACACCGTGGAGTACCCGGTGGCGATCACAACGGCGGAGACCGATCCGACCGCGGTGAACATCCTCAGCGCTGACGCCGACACGGGGCTGGGCGGTCAGACCTGGACCCACACCATGCACCTGAAGGTGCCCGGTAACGCCGTTGCAGGCACCTACAGCTCCACCTGGACCTACTCGGTCACCACCGGTCCGTAGTCAAGTTCACCCCCAAGCAGCCACCCAGTCAGCCCGTCCCGAGGAGATCAGGATGATCATGAGCAGGTTCTCACTGAGAGCGTTCGCCGTCATTGCGGCGACCCTGTTCGCCGGACTGACAATGGACATGGATGTCCAGGTGGCACTGGCCTCGCCCCCCACCCCCCCGGCTTCGGGGGGCGGGGTCAGCCTCCAGCCGCTACACCCAGACATGTCAGATCCCGCCTCATCGGCCTACTTCGCGCTGCATGCTCGTCCCGGAGCGACCCTGCGGGACACGGTGCACGTGACTAACACATCAAAAGCCGCCGTCAATCTGATCGTGTCGTCAGTCGATGGGCTGACTGGGCAGACTTCTGGCGCGGTGTATGCCAATCGGCAGGATCCCGTACGCGAGGCTGGTACCTGGGTTACGCCGTCGGTGCGATCGTTCCGACTCGTCGGCGGGGCCTCGCGGAACGTGTCCTTCACCGTCGAGGTGCCGGGCACGGCTGTCCCCGGGGACCACCTGGCCGGAGTTGCGGTCGAGAACGCGGATCCGACCTCGTCCACGGGTGGCTTCCAGATCAAGCAGGTTCTGCGCAGCGTGATCGGAGTCCGGGTCGTCGTCGCAGGGCCGGCTGCCTTCCACCCGCAACTGACCAGCCTTGGACTCAAGCAACTCGGCGGCACCCAGCTTGCTGCCGTTTACGTCGGGCTGGGCAATGACGGT
>DASXHV010000171.1:0-12933 GCA_036488285.1 Jatrophihabitans sp.
TGAACGGAGCACGCGCGACGGCGCGGGCGATGCGGGCGCTGGTGTCCTCCGGCCGCAGCGCGCCGCCCCGTATCCAGGACCCGTACGGGCTTCGGGCGCTACCGCAAAGCCAAGGCGTACTGCTGGACTCCCTCGCCGCCTTGCGGGACACGGTTGCCGCCTACGTCAACGCGCCGTCGGAGAATCCCGTTGTGCTGCCGGACGGAACCTTCGCACACCACGGCGGATTCCATGCGACGTATCTCGCGATCGCCTGCGACAGTGTGCGGATCGCGGCCGTTCAGTCGGCACAGTTCGCGATGCATCGCTTGACCTACCTCAGCGAGCCGCAGCACACCGGGCTGGCTGCCTTCCTCGGTGACGGCACGCCCGGCGCGTCCGGCGTGATGGTGTTGGAATACGTCGCAGCTTCAGCGCTCGGCGATCTGCGGGCCACGGCGACGCCGTCGGCGCTTCAGACCACGCACCTGTCTCGCGGCTATGAGGATGCGGCCAGCTTCGCTTCGCTGGCCGCACGACAGCTGATGACCACGGCCGATCGTTACGAGCTGTTGGTCAGCTGCGAGTTGCTGGCCGCGGTTCGGGCCATGCGACTGCTCGACACCGAGGTGTCCGGCCCGCTGCGTGCTGTGCTGGCCGCCTGCCGACGGCTGCCGGACGACCTGGCAGACCGTGACCTGACCGGTGACATCGAGATCGCTCGAGAGGTGCTGCCGGAGCTCGCTCGTTTCGTGGCGGTCGACCTGCCGGTCAGCAGCTGGGAAAACGACCTCTGATCTAGCTGTCCCACCATGATCATGAGTCCGTTTACCCGACCACAGTGGGGTAAAACAGCTCATGATCATCGCGGTTGGGGGCCAATCACGGGCGGATCAGGGGGCCAAGCAGGGGCCAATCAGGGGCCAAGCAGGGGGCCAATCAACGGCCAAATCAAGGAGGTTTTCCGAAACTGGGGGCTATCGATTCGGGTCGATGCCCGCTCGCTCCACAAAAATCCCAGCGACGGTCAACGCGGCGGTCGCCGCGAGCGTCGCCAGCCCCACCCACAGGTCATGGCCGGCAGCCGCAGTCCGGCTGGCGTCGGGCTGCACCGTGATGACCAATGCCGTTGCCGCGCCGGCCACCGCGGCACCGACCAACGAGGATGCCTTCCCGAGCGCCACTGCGCGCGCCACCGCCAACGCGGTCATCGGCTTTGCATCGGGCCGATGGCGCACCACGTTGCGTACCCGGCGCGCGATTGCGAACTCGGCGAGGGCGAGCGCGCCGACCGGAATCGCGACGAACCATTGAAACGGCGGCAGCGACTCGTACGCAGACCGCAGAAGCACGTACACCAGGGCGCCGACCACAACGAATGGCACCAAAACGTCGCTTGCCCCGGTCCGACGCATCACGAGCGCAACTCCAAGCCGAGCAGCGGCTGGACTGCGTCTACCTCGCCGGGCGGCAACGCCTGCATCAACTCGAGCACGCTGCCCCGGCCGGGGACCATCGCCTCCGGATCCAGTGACCACCACGGCACCAGCACGAACGCCCGCTCGGCAAGGCGCGGATGGGGCAATGTCAAGGCCGGATCTTCGCTGATCACATCGTCGACGGTGAGCACGTCGACATCGAGCGTACGGGGGCCCCAGTGCACCTCACGGGTGCGGCCGGCGCGCTGTTCACACTCCTGGCCCCGACGCAGCCAGTCCGCCGCGTTCGCTTCGGGGTCATCGACGATCAGGATCGCGTTGTAGAACTCCTGCTGCTCCACGCCACCCCAGGGCGGCGTCTGGAAGACCGCGGAAACCCCTACCAGATAAGGCGAAAGCCCCTCTACCACTGAACGCAGGTGGGCAACTCGGTCGTCGAGGTTCGATCCGATCGACAACACCGCGCGGCTCATCGGGCAACCTGATCGGAACGTGACCGGGCGATCGTCACAGCCACGTCGCCGAACGTGAGCGGGATCGGCGCCTGCGGCTTGTGCACCGTCACGGTGGCCCGCTCGACGCGCGGATCAGCCAGACAAGTCGCGGCCAGCCGCGCCGCAAGCGTCTCCAACAGATTCACCGGCTCGCCGGACACGACGGCAGCCAACGCCTCGGCAACTTCGCCGTAATGCACCGTGTCGCCGACATCATCGGTTGCCGCCGCCATCCGGGTGTCCAGTTCCAGTTCCACGTCGATCACAAAATCCTGGCCGTCCCGCCGCTCGAAATCGAGTACCCCATGGTGGCCACGGACCGTAAGGCCGGTGAGCGTGATCCGATCGCTCACCGGGCTGCCTTGATCGCTGCTGCCACCAGCGCGGCGTCGACATTCGCGCGCACCGAATGCACCCGCACCCCCCAGGCGTTGTGCAACGCTGCGAACATGGTCAGCGCAGTGGTGGCATCCTCGCGTTCGGAGATCGGACGAATGACCGGCGCAATCCCCGAATGATCGGCAAGCAGCGATCCGAGGAACGACTTGCGCGACGCTGCCAGCAGCACCGGCATCCCCAATCCGACCAACGAGTCGAAGTGCGCCAGCAGTGCCCAGTTGTGCTCGGCGGTCTTGGCGAAACCCAGACCTGGGTCGAGAATCAACTTCTCGGCAGCGACTCCGGCAGCCAGTGCGGCGTCGACCCGCTCGAGGAGTTCTCGCCGTACGTCGGCCACTACATCGGTGTAGTGGGCCAGGTCGGCCATCTTCGCCGAATGCCCACGCCAATGCATCAGGATCCACGGGCAACCGGCGTCTCGCACCACCCGTGCCATGTCCGGATCACCGAGACCACCGGAGACGTCGTTGACCACACTCGCACCGGCGGCCACCGCCAGTTCGGCGACCGCGGCGCGATAGGTGTCGATCGACACGGCAATGCCTTCTGCTACAAGGCGTTCGATGACTGGCAGCACCCGCCTGGCTTCGACCGATGCCTCCACCCGATGCGCTCCCGGCCGGGTCGACTCTCCCCCGACATCGATCAGATCGGCGCCCTCGAAGACCATGGCCAGGGCATGTTCCACCGCCGCATCAAGATCGACGTAGCGGCCACCATCGGAGAACGAGTCAGGGGTGACGTTGAGTACGCCCATCACGACAAGGCGGTCGGTGCGTGCAGGTATCGACGTCATCTATGCATGGCTCTTCGCGCGAGCCTTCATCGGCCGAGAACCAGGCTCATCGCCTCGGCGCGAGTCCTCGGGTCGCTCTTGAAGATGCCACGCACCGCTGAGGTCACGGTGCGTGAACCTGGTTTGCGGACACCGCGCATGGCCATGCACAGATGCTCTGCCTCGACCACCACGATCACACCGCGTGGCTCGAGCTTGCGCATCACCGCGTCGGCCACCTGCGAAGTGAGGCGCTCCTGCACCTGCGGGCGCTTGGCGTACAGATCCACCACTCGCGCCAGCTTCGACAGCCCGGTGATTCGGCCGTCCGGTCCGGGGATATACCCAACCGCCGCCGTTCCGTGCCAGGTCACCAGATGGTGCTCACAGGTCGAATACAGCGCGATGTCCTTGACCAGCACCAGCTCGTCATGGTCCTCGTCGAAGGTGGTCTGCAAGACCTCGTCGGGATCGGCGTGCAGGCCGGCGAAGATCTCGACATAGGAACGCGCAACACGCTCGGGAGTCTTCTTCAGGCCGTCTCGGTCAGGGTCCTCGCCGATGGCGATCAGCAGTTCCCGGACGGCCCGTTCGGCCCGCGCGGTATCGACACCGGTCATCGTCAGTCCGCTCTTGAGGTCAGCGACGCCCGCCATCGTTCGACGAGTCGCCGAACGGCCAGTGTCCGCTGCTATCGGGTTCTACGACCGGCAGTTGCTTGGTCTCGTCCTCGGCACCCTGATGACCCGGATGCTTCTTCAGGTCGGGGTGATTGCCGTTCGTTGCAGACGGCTGGCCCTGCGGTTGGCCCTGCGGCTGCCCGTTGGGGTATTGGCCGGGCTGTGCCGGCGGGGGTGGCGGATAAGCCACCGGGTAGCCCGGCTGCCCGTTCGGGTAGCTCTGGCCGGGCGGCGGCGGTGGCGGGTAGCTCAACGGCGGTACCGAGCCGGTCGGCTGATTCGCCGGCGCGGGCGGGTACGGCATCCCACCGGGCATCGCGACCGGTTCGGCCGGCTGGGCCGGACTGGCTTGAGTGGCATACGCCGACGGCTTGGCCGGGACCCGAACCGTCGCCGGAATCTCGATCGGCGGCCGGTCGGACGGAGTGCGCTTGCCGAACCCGGCGAACGCGCTGTGCGGCGGACGCTTGTGCACCGGCGCCAGGATTCGCTCCAGGTCCTCCTTGTTCAGCGTCTCCCGCTCGGCGAGCTCGAGCACCAGTTGATCGAGGGTGTCGCGGTACTGGACCAGGATCTCCCAGGCCTCGTCGTGAGCGGCCTCGATCAGCCCGCGGACCTCCTCGTCGATCCAGGACGCAATCTCCTCGGAGTAGTCACGCTGATGGCCGTAGTCGCGGCCCATGAAGGGCTCGGCGTCCGAGGTGCCGTACTTGACCGCACCAAGCCGGGCGCTCATGCCGTATTCAGTGACCATCGAGCGCGCCAGCGCAGTGGCCTTCTCGATGTCGTTCGAGGCGCCGGTGGTCGGCTCGTGGAAGACCAGTTCCTCAGCCGCCCGGCCGCCCAGGGCATAGACCAGCTGGTCGAGGATCTCTGCGCGGCTCTGGTTGTACCGATCCTCCAGCGGCAACACCAGGGTGTGCCCGAGCGAGCGACCGCGCGGCAGGATGGTGACCTTGTGAACCGGGTCGAGGTTCGGCATCGCCCACGCCGCCAGCGCATGGCCGGCCTCGTGGTAGGCGGTGACCCGCTTCTCTTTGTCGCTCATCGCACGCGTCTTGCGCTCCGGGCCGGCAACGACGCGGTCGATCGCCTCTTCCAGCGCGGCCGTCGTGATCAGCCGGCCGTTCTGGCGGGCGGTCAGCAACGCGGCCTCGTTGATCACGTTCGCCAGGTCGGCGCCGGTGAAACCAGGGGTACGACGCGCAATGGTGTCCAGGTCGACATCCGGCTCGAAGGGCTTGCCCTTGGCGTGCACCTCGAGCACGGCACGGCGGCCGATGATGTCGGGCGGCGAGACCGCGATCTGACGGTCGAAGCGTCCGGGCCGCAGCAGCGCCGGGTCCAGGATGTCGGGACGGTTGGTGGCAGCGATCAGGATGACAGTGCCCTTGACGTCGAAGCCGTCCATCTCGACCAGCAGCTGGTTCAGGGTCTGCTCGCGCTCGTCGTGACCGCCACCCATGCCTGCGCCACGGTGCCGGCCGACGGCATCGATCTCATCGACGAACACGATGGCCGGGGCATTGGACTTGGCCTGCTCGAACAGGTCGCGCACCCGGGAGGCACCGACGCCGACGAACATCTCCACGAAGTCCGAACCGGAGATCGAGTAGAACGGCACGCCTGCTTCGCCTGCGACCGCGCGGGCCAGCAGCGTCTTGCCGGTACCGGGTGGCCCATAGAGCAGTACGCCCTTGGGGATCTTGGCGCCGATCGCCTGGAACCGCGCCGGATTGGAGAGGAATTCCTTGATCTCCTGCAGTTCCTCGATCGCCTCGTCGACTCCGGCCACGTCGCCGAATGTGGTCTTCGGGGTGTCCTTGCTGACCAGTTTCGCCTTGGACCGGCCAAAGCTCATCACCTTCGAGCCGCCGCCCTGGATGTTGGACATCACCCAGAACAGCACCAGCCCGATCAGCACGATCGGCAGCAGTGAGAACAGGATCGAGACGAGCGGGTTGTCCTTGCTGACCTTGGTCTGCAAGCCGTCCGGACCGACCTTGGCACTGACGTCATTGAAGATGGTGAGGCTGGCATCGGCCGGGTAGGAGGCGCTGATCTTGGTCTTACCGTTGTACGGCTTGACCAGGTCGAGGTCGAGCGACTGTTCCTTGTCGTGCATCGTGGCGGTCTTGACGTTGCCCGCGTTGACCTGCTGAAGGGCCTCAGAAATCTTGACCGACTTGTAACTACTGCCGCTGGACAGCAGATTAGGCACCAGGAAGATCAAGATGATCCCCAGTGCAATCCACAGCATCGGCGAGCGTGCCAGGCGCTTACGATCCATATTGCTTCCGCCCGGTCATCGGATGACGGGGCGTTTCCTCCTGATCAGGGCAGCGAAGTCGTCTCAAGAAACGGTACACGGCTTGTTCTGCCGTACCTGTGAGCAACGGTCCCCGGGGCTTCGGAGTTCCGGTAACGGACCTTCAACGCTGAGAGCGAACGCGGTTCAGCCGCCGTAGACGGACGGTTTCAGCCGGCCGATGTAGGGCAGGTCACGGTATCGCTCGGCATAGTCCAGGCCGTAGCCCACGACGAACTCGTTAGGAATGTCGAATCCGACGTATTTCACCGGTACCTGGACCTTGATGGCGTCCGGCTTGCGCAACAGTGCCACCACCTCCACAGACGCCGGATTTCGGGCCTGCAGGTTCTTCAGCAGCCAGGACAGCGTGAGACCGGAATCGATGATGTCCTCGACGATCAAGATGTCGCGGCCGGTGATGTCACGGTCCAGGTCTTTCAGGATCCGAACCACGCCCGACGAGGTGGTCGAGGAACCGTAGGAGCTGCAGGCCATGAACTCCATCGCCGACGGCCGGGTAAGCGCGCGTGCCAGGTCGGACATGAAGATCACCGCGCCCTTGAGGACCCCGACCAGCAGCGGCTCGCGATCGCCGTAGTCAGCGTCTATCTGCGCGGCCAGCTCGGTGATCTTGGCTTGGATGTCGTCGGCGGAGACCACGATGGCCTCGATGTCGGCGTCGAGGACGGACACAATCGCTCCTGATTGTTCAGCATCGTTCAGCACTGTTGGCATCGTTCGGCATCGTTCGGCGCCGTTGTTCAGCATCGTTCGGCGCCTTGGTTGTCAGGGCGCACGGTCGCGGCCCGGTGGTGGGATCATCCTCAGCGTGCCAGACGCCCTGATCGCACCGTAACCGCCGGGTAGGTCGATAGGTCCTTGGCCATGCCAATCACCGACCAACCGCTGCAGCTCGGTGATGTGCGCGGCGGTGAGCGGTTCGGTTCCCGCCGCCTCGGCCCAACGCTTGACGACCCGGCTCACGAGGCCGTCCGGTTGGCCCAGCAGCACGGTGACGTCCAGCCCGTCGGGCACGGTTGCGCACTTGATCAGCCGCCCCGCCAGCTCGTCGAGGGTGTCCAGGTCGGCCTGCAGCTGCCAGGCGGTGCGGGCCAGTGCCTCGGTGACGCCACCGGACAACACGTCCTCCAGCAGCGGCAGCACTTCGCGGCGCAGCCGAACCCGCCGAAAGAGCGGGTCGACGTTGTGCGGGTCGTTCCAGACCGGCAGGCCGAGCGCCTGGCAGGCCGCTTCGGTCTGCGTACGTCTCAGGGTCAGCAGCGGACGCAGATAGCCCGCCGCCTGCGGTCGCATGCCGGCAATCGATCGTGGGCCCGAACCTCGGCCGAGTCCGAGCAGGACCGTTTCGGCCTGATCGTCAGCGGTATGCCCGAGCGCCACCAGCGCGTCCTCGGCTTGGCGGGCTCGTTCCAGTGCTGCATACCTGGCGGTCCGTGCCGCCGCTTCAGGTCCGCCTGCCTGGCCGACGTCGACCCGCAGCACTTGCACCGGGTCGAAGCCGAGTTCGTAGCCGAGGTCTCCGACTCCGGAGGCGATGCGGTCCGAGCCGGGCTGCAGGCCGTGATCGACGCACACCAGGCCCGCCGCCCGCCCGGTGCGCTGGCACTCGAAGGCGGTCGCAGCAGCCAGCGCCACCGAGTCCGGCCCACCGGAGCAGGCCACGATCACCGGCGTCGTGATCGGGTGCTGCTGCAGGGCCCGGCGAACCGCCAACCGGACGGCCGCAACGGCCGGATGTGGACCCACCGGGGTGTCTCAGCCTCCTCAGGGGCGTTCGGTACCCGCGTTCGGTACCCGCTCGATACCCGAATGTGCAACCTACTGCCGTCTGACGCCGGAAGATGTTGCACGATCGCGGACCCGGCCTAGCCGAGCACCCGTTTCACCCACGTCGACGGGGCTGCGATCTCATCCTTGCTGGGCAAGGTGTCCTTCGACGTCCAGATCACATTGAAGGAATCCAGGCCGACCGAATCCACCACCGACCGGACGAAGGCCGAGCCCTGGGTGTACTGCCGAGTCTTGGCGTCCATCCCGAGCAGCGTCCGAAGCAGCCGGTCCAGCGGGTTTCCGCCACGACGCCGTCGCACCGCAAACCGACGTTCGATCGCCTTCTGGGACGGGATGACCGTGGCGGGCACCGCATTCATGACGTACTCGGCGTGCCCTTCGACCAGCGACATGAACCCGGTCAGCCGATCCATCACCACGCGCGCCTCGGGACTGGTGAGCGCGGCCAATACGCCGGATCCATCGCCGTGCCCGCGAATCGTGTTGGTCAGTTCGGACACCGCGGCCCGAAGCCGTTCACGCAACGCGTCCGGGTCGAGCTCGATGGTGTTGCTCAGTTCGGCAATCTCGTCCAGCATGTGCTCACGCAGCCAAGGCACCGCGGTGAACTGCACCCGATGAGTGACCTCGTGCAGGCAGACCCAGAGCCGGAAGTCGGACGGATCAACCTTCAAAGCCCGTTCGACGGCCACCACGTTCGGTGCCACCAACAGCAATTGCCCTTTGTCCACCGAGAAGAACTCGTACTGTCCGAGAACCTTGCCGGACAGGAACGCCAGCACCGCGCCAACCTGCGCACCGGTCGCGCGGCTACCCACGCTGACCGCGAATCGTCCGGGTGCGCGCACCGAGCTGAGCTTCTCGCTGATCGGATCCATCACGGTCGCCATGCTGGCCGCATTCGCCGCGATCCAGCCGGCCCGGTCCACCACCATCGTCGCGGCCGTGACGTCGGGTTCGCTGAGGTGAGTCAGCTCGGCGACATGCGAGGCTGCGCGTTCGGTGGCGTGCTGCAGTTCGGCGACGGTCGCGTCGGCGACCTCCGGCGTCACCGCCGGGGGCGCCGGGGCCAGCGACCTCGCGGTGCGCTCGGCAACGGACCAGTCGATGAGGGACGTCATGAAGACAACGTACCTACCCGCCGGCAGCCGCTCTATTTGCAGCCGCACCGAGCCAGCGCGGCGGCCAGCTGATCGAGCGCGGTACGGGACAGGGTCGGATCGCCGGCCGGCACCTTGTCTGCGACGAATGCGAAGACCAGCATTCGCCCGTCGGCGTCGGTGACGACGCCGGCCAGTGACGTGACACCGGTCAGGCTGCCGGTCTTGGCCCGGACCACCCCGTCGGCGTTGCTGGCCGAGCCGGTGAAGCGGTTCTGCTCCACCAGCGTGCCGTCCCAGCCTGCGACCGACAGGCCGGCGATGATCGGGTGCAACTCGGGGTGCGCGGGATCGACGGCCTTGAGAAGTACCTGGCCCAGGACGCCTGCGGGCACTCGGTCGGCGCCCGACAGGCCGCTGCCGTCCTTCATGCCGTTTCCGACGTTGATGCTCAGCTGCTTCAACGTTGCGCTGACGGCGGCGGCTCCGGTGGTGAACGTCGCCGGCTGTTTCATCGCGATCGCGACCTGTCGGGCCAGGACCTCGGCGATCACGTTGTCGGAATCGGTCAGCATTTCCTCGACGAGCCGGCCGACCGGCGCCGACTGCACCTCGGCGAGCACCTTCGCTGCGGGCGGCGCGGTGCCACGGCTGACGCCGGCCGCCGCCAAGTCTGTTGCGAGCGCTTGCCCGGCCACCAGATCAGGGGTACCGGACCGGTTGTCGTTCGGCGCGCAGGTCGGAGCACTGCGGCCACCGTCGGCCATCGTGCCGGTGATAGGGCTCGCGTAGTTGGACGGGGCATCCCCGGCGGCCCAACCCACTGCGGTGCTCGGGCCGCTGAACACCGAGCTGTCGACGACTACCTTGCTGACCGGACGCCCGGCCATGCTTGCCTTCACTCCGGCAGCGAGATCGCTGATTCGGGCAGCTCCGGCACACGGTGCCGGTTGGCCGGCCGGCGCCGCACTCAACGTCGGATCGCCGCCGCCGACCAGTACGACGGTGCCCGGCGAGCTGCCCGCAACAACCTTCGTGACGAACCGGTCGGTGGCCTTGTGGACGGTCAGGATCGCTGCCGCTACCAGCAGCTTCGCAGTCGACGCCGGCGCGACCAGCTCACCCGATCTCTGATCGAGCAGGGTGGCGCCGGTTCCGGCGTCGTACACCTCGGCGGCCACCGACGGACCGAGTGCGCCGTTGGCCAGGTCGGCCGCCAGCGCGTTCGAGATCCCCTGCTTACTGGGCGCCGGGCCGGCGGGGGTGCTGGCGTCCGGCTTGGGTGTGGTGGTTGCGGCAGAGAGCACTCCGGCGACGTCAGCAGGGGTCGCGGTGGGTGCCGGGACCTTGATCGGATGGAAGGACCGATCTGCTTGGTACTGCCGTCCGGCGCTTACCGCGACATACCCGACCACCGCCAGGACCAAGGCGATGATGACCAGCAGCACAACCCTGATCCGGCGTGTCGTCGGTTGTGTCACGGTAGGCCACACTAGTGACCGGCGTCCGCGCACGGCGGAGCCGGTAGGCGAGCACGCCGCACGCACCGGGAAAGGACCGCGACATGCTGGAGTTCGATGTCCTGATCGAGATTCCCAAGGGCAGCCGTAACAAGTACGAGGTCGATCACGAGTCCGGACGCATCCGGCTGGATCGGGTGCTGTTCACATCGACCCAGTACCCGGCGGACTACGGCTATGTCGAAAACACCCTCGGCGAGGATGGCGATCCGCTGGACGCGCTCGTCATCATCCAGGGCGACCCGCTCTTTCCCGGCGTCCTGGTCAGATGCCGCGCGATCGGCATGTTCAGGATGACCGACGAGAAGGGCGGCGACGACAAGCTGCTGTGCGTCCCGTCGAAGGATCCGCGTCAGGAGCACCTGCGCGACATCCACCATCTGCCTGAATTCGATCGGCTGGAGATCCAGCACTTCTTCGAGGTCTATAAGGATCTGGAGCCGGGCAAGAGCGTCGAGGGCGCCAGTTGGGTCGGCCGGACCGAGGCCGAGGAGGAGATCCGCCAGTCATACCAGCGGCTCAAGGACAACCCGGACGCCATCCACGTGTCCTGACGGCTGGCTGGCCGCACCATCCTGGAAGTCCGCAGCCGGATCCTGCGCAGCAAAAGCGCCGTGAATCGCCGGTTCGCGTGCTTGAACCGGCGATTCGCGGCGCAAATTGCTGGGTGCTAGAGCGAGATTCCCTCGGCCTGGTGCTCCTGCATCGCGGCCAGCCTTGCCCGCTCGGCAGCCTGAGCTTCGAGTCCGGACTCCGTCCGCAGCTTCACTTCCTTGAGGAAGAAGCTCAGGATGAACGCCGGCACCACGATCAGCGCCGCGAGCAGGAACACCCGGTCCATCGCGTTCGCGAAGCCCATCAGGAACGGATCGCGCAACACGGCAGCACCGTGGTGCAGGAAGCTGGTGTCGTTCAGCTGACTCGTGCTACCACCACGCATGGCCTCCAGCGCCTTGGCAATGGTCGAGTTGGCCGGGTCGCGCAGCGCCTGCTGGAACGCCGGCGTCTGGCTGGCGGTCTGCACGTTCTGGCTGATCTTGGTAGCCGAGCCCGAGAAGAACACGGTCAGGAAGATCGCGGTTCCGAACGTGCCACCCATCGACCGGAAGAACGTGGCAGAAGCTGTTGCCACACCCATCTGCGATGGCGGAACAGCGTTCTGGGTCGCCAGCACCAGGGTCTGCATGCAGCAACCCAGACCGGCACCGACCAGCAGCATCAGCGGCACGAGATGCGCGTAGCTGGTGTCGGCGTGGATTCGCGACAGGCCGAGCAGAGCGACGATCAGGACGCCCGAGCCGACGATCGGAAAGATCTTGTACCGGCCGGTCTTGGAAGTGGCGATACCGCTAGCCATCGCGACCACCATCAGACCAACCATCAGCGGCAGCAAGGACAAACCCGATTTCGTCGGGCTGAAGCCCTTCACGATCTGCATGTAGAGCGGCAGGCAGATGATGCCACCGAACATGCCCATGCCGATGATGAAGTTGAGTATCGACGCCACGCTGAACACCGGGTGCCTGAACATCTTCAACGGCAGGATCGCCTCGTCGCCAACCCTGCGCTCGGTGAAGACGAAACCGATCAGCAACCCGGCTCCGATGACGTAGCAAGCCAACGCGCTGGCCGAACCCCAGCCCCAGGCCCGCCCCTGTTCGGCAACCAGCAGCAGCGAGGTCACACCGAGCACGAGAAGTGCGGCACCGAGGTAGTCGACCTTGTGGTCCTTGCGGACGTGCGGCAGGTTCAGGTAACGGCTCACGACGGCCAAGGCGACAAAGCCGATCGGAATGTTGACGTAGAAGACCCAGCGCCAGCCGTCGAAGCCGAGCAGGTGGTTCTGGCCCGCGAGCAGGCCACCGATCACCGGGCCGGCCACCGAGGACAGGCCGAAGACGGCCATGAAGTAACCCTGGTACTTGGCCCGCTCACGCGGGGACACGATGTCGCCGATGATCGCGAACGCCAGCGCCATCAGGCCACCGGCGCCCAGACCCTGCACGGCCCGGAAGGCAGCCAGCTCCATCATCGACTGGGACATGCCCGACAACGCCGAGCCGACCAGGAAGATCGAGATCGCGAACAGGTAGAACTTCTTGCGGCCGTACATGTCGCTCAACTTGCCGTAGAGCGGTGTGGAGACCGTCGAAGTCACGAGGTAGGCGGTGGTCGCCCAGGCCTGGTTGGTCTGGCCGTTCAGCTTGTCGGCGATCGTCCGCATGGCTGCCGAGACGATGGTCTGGTCGAGCGCTGCCAGAAACATGCCCAGCAACAGACCGGACAGAATGAGCATGATCTGCCGGTGGGTGAATCGCCCGGACGCATCAGGGTCGATCTTGAGTGGTTCAGCCATTGTTGAGCTCCTGATCTATCTCTAGTGCGTTCTGTTCGCCGTACTTCTCGGTGGCCTCGTTGAGCTTG
>DASXHV010000118.1:0-21614 GCA_036488285.1 Jatrophihabitans sp.
CCCCACCACCCTTGATCATGAGTGCGTTTACCCCACCCCAGTCAGGTAAAACGCCTCATGATCAACGAAGTTGGACGCCGAGCGGTCACGGACGTTGGGCGTCGAGCGGCGCCGATCGGTCGACGAGGTTGGGCGTCGAGCGTTTGTTAGCCGAGCAGCACGGACGTCGACGCGCCCCGGGCCAGCGTCTTCCGCGGCGATGCCTCCAAGCTACGATCGAATCGGAGGAGTCTCCGCTTCCGTCAACACGAGCGGGACGGTGCCCGACGGCTGTTGGAACTTCTCACGGACGGGCGGCATGCGGAGCAACGGCCCGCAGTAGGCAGGAAGGCAGTTCAGCGCTGAGCACCAAACCGTCCCATCATTGGCTGCTCGTCGCTGCCCTCGTGCTGAGCGGACTGTCGATGCGCACGGCCGTCACCAGCGTCGGCGCGGTTCTGACCGATCTTCAGTCCGGGCTGCACACCAGCAGCAGCGGCGCCGGTGTCGTCACCACACTGCCGGTCCTGTGCTTCGCCGTCATCGGCTCGTTGACGCCACGGCTGGCGCACCGCTGGGGCGCACATCGGCTGCTGGTCGTTGCGCTCGTGCTGATGACCGCCGGTCTGCTGCTACGGCCGATCCTCGGATCGATCTGGTCGTTCAGCCTTCTGAGCGTGCTGGCGCTCACCGGCGGCGCGATCGCGAATGTGCTGATGCCGACGCTGGTTCGGCGACACTTCCCGGACCGGATCGGCCGGATGACCGCGGTCTACACAACGGCGTTGGCGGTCGGAACCACTGCCGGCGCCGGCCTCACCGTCCCGATTGGTTCCCTCGGCGGCGGGTGGCGGCTCGGGCTCGGCTCGTGGGCATTGTTCAGCGCGGTCGCCGTGCTGCCCTGGCTGCCGACGTTGCGGCACGACCAGCCCGATGCGAGCGCCCCGCGCGGCCCGTCGCCCAAGGCGCTGTTGCGCA
Organism: Jatrophihabitans sp.; assembly: GCA_036488285.1. Taxonomy (GTDB): domain Bacteria; phylum Actinomycetota; class Actinomycetes; order Mycobacteriales; family Jatrophihabitantaceae; genus Jatrophihabitans_A. The sequence continues at coordinate 958 of DASXHV010000118.1, forward strand.
GCCGGACGGCCTGGGCGTTGGCGATTTTCTTCGCGTTCCAGTCGATGCAGGCTTACATCATCTTCGGATGGTTCGCGAAGTTCCTGCACGCCCATGGCATCGCGCAAGGCACTGCGGGCTGGATGGTGGCATTGCTCTCGGCGATGTCCATCCCGGTTTCGATGGTCACGCCGACCGTGTCACCGCGTCATCACAGGGCGCTGGTCAGCGCCCTTACCGCCTGCTACCTGGTGGCCTACCTCGGCATGGCGATCGCGCCCGTTCGCGGCGCGTGGGTCTGGATGGTGCTGGCCGGCATCGGTGCCGGCATGTTCCCGCTGGCTCTCACGCTGATCGGGCTGCGGTCCCGCGACGCCGAGACAACCGTGGCTCTGTCGGCGTTCGTCCAGGCGATCGGCTACATCATCGCCGGAACTGGCCCGCTGCTGGTCGGGGTGCTGTATGGGGCTACGAACTCCTGGACGCTGCCCCTGACATTGCTGTTCGTCGCGATGGCGGTAACCCTCGTGGCCGGTTTCCGGGCGAGCACGTCTCGCTTCGTCGACGACGAGCTCACGTCGCCAGCGGCAGGCCGAGCCGGACCGGCTGAGCTGCTTCGGTAGCGTGCGGGCCATGCTGCTCAGCGATCGCGACATCCGGTCCGAGGTCGAAGCCAACCGGCTCACGCTCGACCCGTGGGAACCGGATCTGGTCCAGCCGTCATCCATCGACGTCCGGCTGGACAGGTTCTTTCGGGTTTTCAACAACTCGCAGTACACCCACATCGACCCGGCGCTGCAGCAGGACGAGCTGACCTCGCTCGTCGAGCCGGACGGTGACGAGCCGTTCGTGCTGCATCCCGGCGAGTTCGTGCTCGGTTCGACTCTCGAGGTCGTGACGCTGCCCGATGATCTGGCGGGACGTCTCGAGGGCAAGTCCTCACTGGGCCGCCTCGGGCTGCTCACCCACTCCACCGCCGGGTTCATCGACCCCGGGTTCTCGGGTCACATCACGTTGGAACTGTCCAACGTCGCCAACCTGCCGATCGTGCTGTGGCCCGGAATGAAGATCGGCCAGCTGTGCCTGTTCCGGCTGTCCTCGGCGGCTGAACACCCTTACGGCAGCGCCATATACGGCTCGCGGTACCAGGGCCAGCGAGGTCCGACGCCGAGCCGTTCGTACCAGAACTTCCGTCGCTGGGACACCCGCTAGTTAACCCGATCGTGCAACAATCGACCGTCCCAGGCCGGAGGATGTTGCACAATCGGGAAGCGGTCAGGATCGGACGTTGAAACGCTCCCGCCACAGGTCCGCCAGCCGCAAGTCGCCGCGCAGCATCACCTCGGCGTCGCTGGCGCGGTTCCACGCCCATCGATATAGGTCCGATGCCGTCCCGAATACCGTGAGATCACTGCCGTCGCGGGTCTCCGGCACCGCGAGCGCCCTGCCGGCACCCAGGGTCAGCGTCCAGCCCCGGTTCACATCGGTGGGTTCCACGGTCACCGTTCGAGGCTCGGTCAACACATCCCAGGTGGCTGGCCGGTCCGGTGCGAACTCCAGCAACAACTCGTCCAGCCCATCGGCCGCGAACAGCGGATCGAACTCCGCCACACCGAAGTCGGCGGCCAACTCGGCATCGACCCGATGGATCGCCGTCTCGTGCGCCTGCCGACGGGCCCAGAAATGGATCGGTGAGTCAGAGGGCAGGAACGTCCACACCTTAGTTGCGCCCGGGGGCGCGGCGAGCCGCCGGATCAGGCCGGCCACACCGGCGTCGAAAACCGCGAACAGCTGATCGTCATCGGGCACGGTGAACTCGAACTGTTGTGGATCACCGCCGGCCAGGATCGACGTCGCCCGGTGATGCACCTTCGTGACGTGTCCGACCAACCTCCGCACGTTCCAGCCAGGGCAGGACGGCACTGGCGCATCGAGGCCGGCGAGCCGCGCCGAGCGAGCCAGCTGCACAGCGTTGAACCGCAGTTGGTCGAGGTGCTCAGCGAACTCCATCTCGACCAGCCTCCGGTCGGTCGGCCGTGCCCAGGCCGTTCAGATCAAGGTGTGCATCCACCCATGCGCGTCAGGCGCCTTGCCAGTCTGCAGGTCAAGGAGCGCCTCGCGCAGCCGCATCGTAACCGGGCCGGGCGAGCCGTCACCGACGGTCCATTCGTACTGCGCGCTCTTCACGTGCCCGACCGGCGTGATCACCGCCGCGGTGCCACAGGCGAAAACCTCGGTGAGCTCGCCGCTGGCGTTTCCGTCCCGCCAATCGTCGGTGGTCACGGCACCCTCCTCGGCCCGGTAGCCGAGGTCGCCGGCCAGCGTCAGCAGCGAGTCGCGGGTTATGCCGGGCAGCAGGGTGCCGGTCAGCTTGGGGGTCACGATCCGCGCGTCCGGTCCGCTGCCGTAGACGAAGCACAGGTTCATGCCGCCCATCTCCTCGACGTAGCGGTGCTCGTGGGCATCGAGCCAGACGACCTGGTCGCAGCCCTTGTCCGCTGCCTGCGACTGCGCGATCAGGGAGGCGGCGTAGTTGCCGGCGCATTTGGCTTCGCCGGTACCGCCGGGAGCGGCCCGGGTGTATTCCGTCGAGAGCCAGACGCTGACCGGCTTGACTCCACCCGGGAAGTACGGGCCGGCCGGCGAGGCGATCAACAGGTAGCTGTAGCTGTTGGCCGGACGGACGCCCAGCCCCACCTCAGTGGAGATCATGAAGGGTCGGAAGTACAGCGAGGCGTCGCCGCTTGAAGGCACCCACGCCCGATCGACGTCGGTCAGGGCATGCAGCGACTCGATGAACAGTTCGGCGGGCAGTTCGGCCATCGCCAGTCGGCGGGCCGAACGCGCGAACCGGGCGGCGTTGGCGTCCGGGCGGAAGGTCGCAATCGAACCGTCCTGCTGCCGGTAGGCCTTGAGGCCCTCGAAGATCTCTTGGCCGTAGTGCAGTGAACTCGTTGCCGGGTCCATCAGGATCGGGCCGTACGGAACGACTTCGCCGTCGGCCCAACCGCCGGACGCGGTCCAGTCGATCCGCACCATGTGGTCGGTGAAGTACCTGCCGAATCCGGGGTCCGCGAGGATCGCCGCCAGGTCGGATTCGGACCGCGGATCGGTGCTGTGCTGCACGGAGAACGCCATAGTCGGACATCCTAGTAACTGCGCCGATGGATGCCCAGCGTGGGACGGCTACGGCTCCTGGGGCTCGTGGCTTGCCAGGATCAGGGCCGGTAACGAGCTGGCGAACATCTGCAGGATGCGCTCCCGAGGCACCTTCTGATCAGGCACCCACTGCACCGCAACCTGCTCGGTGAAGGCCAGCCAGCCGCGGATCGCGAGACGGGAGAGGTCATCGTCGGGAAGGCCGAGCAGGTGCAGGTTGTCGCTGACCCGGCGGGCCATCTCACTGCGGGTGTCCTCGATGATCTGGCGCAGTTCGACGTTGGCGGTTGCACTGCCCCGGATCAGGTAGCTGTAGCTGGAGTAGTTCTCGGTGACGTAGTCGAGATAGTTCTCCAACGTCCGGTTCAACTGTTCCATCGGCGCAAGCTCGGGGTTCGGATCGGTGCGCTTGAGCAGTTGCTGGGCGGCACGCAGCACCACTTCGCGATGGAACTCCTGCTTGTTGCGGAAGTAGTGGAACAGCAGCCCGCGAGAAATGCCGGCTTCTTCGGCGAGGTCTTCGACCGACAGCTCGTCCAAGGTCCGGGTGGCGAGCATCTGCACGCCCAGCTTCAGCAGCTGCTCGCGGCGGGCATCAGGGCTGAGCCGGACGCGGCGGATCGAACTCATGCATCGAGTCTATGGCCGCTGGGCCACTATTGACGCTGGTTCAATTAATCTATACGGTCGTCTAATGAGCAGCGCTACAGCGACTCGTCCCCCGCACACTCTTCCCGAACACGTCGCCGTGCTCGTGGTGGGCGCCGGATTCGGCGGCTTGTCCGCAGCGATCCAGGTTGCCAAGAGCGGCGAGAACAGCTTCCTCGTCCTCGAGCGGGGCAGCGAGGTCGGCGGCACCTGGCGGGACAACACCTACCCTGGCGCGACCTGCGACGTGCCGTCCCAGCTCTACTCGTTTTCATTCGCGCTGAACCCGGACTGGTCGCGATCGTTCTCGCCGCAGCATGAGATCCAGGACTATCTGCGCAAGGTGGCCGACTCGTCCGGCGTGCTGGAGCGGTTCCGGTTCGGGGTGTCCCTGAGCGGCGCGCGCTGGGACGACGCCGCGAAACTGTGGCAGGTCGAGACCACCGCCGGCTCGCTCACCGCGACCGTGCTCGTCGCGGCAGCCGGTGCGCTGTCCGAACCGCGAATGCCCGACATCGAGGGCATCGATTCCTTCGCCGGGCCGATGTTTCACACCGCCCAGTGGAACCACGACTACGAGCTGGCCGGCAAGCGGGTCGCTGTGATCGGCACCGGTGCCTCGGCGATTCAGGTGGTTCCCGAGATCGCCAAGGTCTGCAGCCGGGTCGATGTGTATCAGCGCACCGCACCGTGGGTGATGGCCCGACAGGACCGTACGTTCACCTCGTTCGAGAGGTTCGCGTTCCGGCACGTCCCCGGCGTGCAGCGGCTGTACCGCCACGCCGCGTACTGGCTGCGCGAATCCAACGTGCCGATGTTCACGTTCGCGCCGCGGATCGGCAATGTCGCCAAGCGGCTCGCGATGGCCAACATCGGCAAGGCAATCAAGGATCCTGAGCTACGCCGACGCGTCACCCCGACCTTCGCGTTGGGATGCAAGCGGGTGCTGATCTCCAACGACTGGTACCCCGCGCTGGCCCGTGACAACGTCTCGCTGGTGACCGATGGAATCAGCAAGGTCACCGCGCACTCGGTGGTCACGGCAGACGGCGTCGAGCGCGAGGTCGACGCGATCATCATCGCTACCGGGTTCATGCCCACCGACCTGCCGATCGCGCATCAGATCACCGGACGGGACAACCGCACTCTCGCGCAGCATTGGGAACATGGCGGCGTGCGGGCGTACAAGGGCGCGACGGTCGCGGGATTCCCGAACCTGTTCTTCATCGTCGGCCCGAACACTGGCCTCGGGCATTCGTCCATGGTGTTCGTCATCGAGGCACAGACGGCCTACCTCGTCGATGCGATGAAGGCGATGCGAAGGCACCGGCTGGCCGAACTCGACGTCGAGCCGGGCGCGCAGGCTGCTTACAACGCGCGGCTGCAGCGCCGGATGAAACACACCGTGTGGAGCAGGGGCGGCTGCCAGAGCTGGTACCTGGACAGTCACGGGCGCAACGTCACGTTGTGGCCCAGGTCCACCGTCAACTTCCGCGCCATCACAGCGCGGTTCGACCTGGACAAGTACCGCACCGTGGCCCGTGAAGACGTCCCCGCGAGGTCGTCGCTGGAGCTGTCGGCATGAGGACTCTGGACGGCAAGGTCGTCGTGATCACCGGGGCAGGTTCGGGAATCGGACGGGCGCTAGCTCTCGAGATGGCCGGACGCGGTGCTCGGCTGGCCTTGAGCGACGTCGACGAGGCCGGGCTCGGCGACACCGTCCGGATGTTGAGTACGTCCGACGTTCGTGCCGACCGGCTGGATGTGCGCGACCGGGATGCCTTCGCGGCGTACGCCTCGGCGGTGGTCACGCAGTTCGGTGGCGTGAACGTGGTCGTCAACAACGCCGGAGTCGCGCTGACCGGGACGGTGCTGGAGTCCGGCTACGACGACATCGGCTGGGTCATGGACATCGACTTCTGGGGCGTGGTGCACGGGACGAAGGAGTTCCTGCCGCATCTGATCGCTAGTGGCGACGGGCATCTGGTGAACATCTCCAGCCTGTTCGGGCTGTTGAGCGTCCCGACCCAGAGTGCCTACAACGCGGCGAAGTTCGCGGTGCGCGGGTTCACCGAGTCACTGCGGATGGAGATGCTCGAAGCCGGACATCCGGTCGGCGTCACGTCGGTGCACCCGGGCGGCATCAAGACTGCGGTGGCACGCAATGCGCGGGTTGTCGGTGATCTTGATCAGGTTGAGCTGGCCCGATTCTTCGACGCCAAGCTGGCCCGGACCACGGCCCAGCGCGCGGCCCGCGACATCGTTCGGGGCATCCTCACGGACAAGCCGCGGGTCGTGATCGGCTGGGATGCCAAGGCGCTCGACATCCTTGTTCGGGTGCTGGGTGGCCGATACATCGGCGTGATGGCGCGGACCACCCGCAAGATGATGCCTCGCGCGGCGACCGCTGCGTCGCCGGCGGTCAGCGGGAGCGAGGTCGCGTGAAGTCTCTGAACCTGCCGTTCGCGCTCGCCGGGCGGCTCAACGGCCTGTTGGAACGCCCAGGTCTCGGCGGCCCGTTGCCGATCTGGGCGCAGCGGCGCTGGTTGGAGTTGATCGCAGCCGGCCTGCCGGAGCCGGCGGGCACGCTCGTCCGGCCGGTTGCGCTTGGTGGCCGGCCGGCATTGCGAGTGACAGTCGGTGCGACCGAACGACCGCGCGCCATCGTGCACCTGCATGGCGGTGCGTACACGGTCGGGTCGCCGCGCGCGTACCGGTCAATGGCGGCCTACCTTGCCGAAGCGGCCGGCGCCGTGGTGTATCTGCCCGACTACCGGCTCGCGCCAGAAAATCCTTATCCCGCCGCACTGAATGATGCCGTGGCTGCTTTCGCCGATGCCGCCGGAAGGCACCCCCGGGTTGGCATCAGCGGTGATTCGGCCGGCGGCGGACTGGCGGTTGCCGCGACGCGTCGCCTGTTGGACTCGCGGTTGCCTGCGCCGCGGTCGATGACGCTGGCCTCGCCATGGGTGGATCCGACCGCCCTGTCGGACGGCCCGAAGCGGGACCTGATCGTTCGGGAATCGTGGGGTGTCAGGTGCGCTGCGGCCTACGTCGGATCGGCTGATCCCCATGACCCCGGCATCGCGCCGATATATGGCTCGCTGGCGGGCATGCCGCCAAGCCTGGTTCACGTCTCGACGTCAGAGGTGCTGTACGGGCAGGTCAGCCGGTTCGTCGAGGCGCTGCGCGCGGCCGGAGTGGACGTGTCGGCCCGCGAGCAACGGCTGTGGCACGCCGGGCACGCATCGGCCGGCATCCTTCGAGAGGCGCGCGACGCCGTCATCGAGTTCGGCGAGTTCCATCGCAAAGCTCTCGACTGAACCCGCTGCTGTGCCAACGGCCGATGGCCGCCACCGTCCGCTGCGGTGGCGCCACCGTCTGCTCAGTTACGCGTGGCTGGCTGAGTTACGCCTGGCTGGCTGAGTTACGCCTGGCTGGCTGAGTTACGCGTGGCTGGCTGAGTTACGCCTGGCTGGCTGAGTTACGCGCTGTGGTGCGTAACTGGCTGACGTTCGCGTAACTCAGCGACAGATGGACGGCCATGCCGCCTGCTTACCCGTCCAGCTCCGGCCCCGGGCCGTCCGCTGCATTGACCCCGGGCCGTCCGCTGCATTGACCCCCGGCCGTCCGCTGAGTTACGCGTGGCTGGCCGAGTTACGCGCTGTGGTGCGTAACTGGCTGACGTTCGCGTAACTCAGCGACAAATGGACGGCCATGCCGCCTGCTTCCCGGTCCAGGGCCCGGCCCCGTGCCGTCCGCTGCATTGACCCCCAGCCGTCCGCTGCATTGACCCCCGGCGGTCTGCTGAGTTACGCGTGGCTGGCTGAGTTACGCGCTGTGGTGCGTAACTGGCTGACGTTCGCGTAACTCAGCGGCCGGTGGAAGCACGGCCGGTGGAAGCACGGCCGGTGGCAGCACGGCCGGTGGCAGCACGGCGGCAGCACGGCGGCAGCACGGCCGGTGGAAGCACGCTCGGTGGAAGCACGGCCGATGACGGCACGCCCGGCCGCGGGCCAGGCCGCCGCGGGCATGCCAGCCGCGCAGGCAGTCAGTTGGAGGGGCGCGTCATCGGGACGTGCGGTATGCCGTCGTCGAGGAAGTCCTTACCGCTGCGGACGAATCCGAATCGGCCGTACCAGTCCTCAAGGTAGGACTGAGCATCCAGGATGACGTCGATCCCCTTCCCCCATCGGGCGATTTCGTCCAGCGCGTACTCCATCATCTTGCTGGCGATGCCACCGGAGCGTGCCGACTTCGCGGTCGCGACCCGCCCGATCCGGGCCTGGCCGTCCTCGTCGCGCAGAATTCGCAGGGTAGCCGTCACCTGACCGGCCTCCTTGCTGTCGGCCGATTCGGTGACCCAAACCCACACCGCGTCCGGTTCGAGATCGCGTCCATCCAGCTCGGGATACGGGCAGTTCTGCTCGACCACGAATACGTCGGTTCGCAGCTGCAGGATCCGATACATGGTGCTGGCATCGAGCTTGTTGGGGTGCGCGGAACGGAGGGTAGTGGTCACAAAACCACCGTAACGCCCCTTGCGTGATCCTGGGCATGGCCGGATGCGGCACACTCGTCGCATGCCTGCCGAGCCAGCCCTTCGCAGCGCCGGCATCCTGCTGTACCGAGAATCGGATGGCTCGCTACAGTTCCTGATCGGTCATATGGGCGGCCCGTTCTGGTCCCGTCGCGACGAGGGGGCCTGGTCGATACCCAAAGGCGAGTACGCACCGGACGAGGACCCGCAGGCCGCTGCCCGCCGGGAGTTCACCGAGGAACTCGGCCTGCCGGTGCCCGACGGTCCGTGGCAAGCTCTCGGTGACGTGCGCCAGCCACGCGGCAAGGTCGTCACCGTCTGGGCGCTCAAGGGAGATCTGGATCCGACCCAGGTCACGCCCGGCACATTCACGATGGAGTGGCCGCCGCGTTCGGGTCGGCTGCAGGAGTTCCCGGAGATCGACCGCGTCGAGTGGTGTGACCTCGACACCGCCCGCACCCGGCTGGTCACAGGCCAGCGAGAATTTCTCGACCGGCTCCTGGCCCTCTGGCGCGCGAGCCAGTGACGCGCGGCCCAACGACGCGCGGCCCAACGACGCGCAGCCCAACGACCCGCGGCCCAACGACCCGCGGCCCAACGACCCGCGTGCCTAGTGACGCGCGCCCCGGTTACGCGTGGACCAACCAGCCCGGACGCCGGTGGCTGGTGTCAGCCGGCCGGCCGCCACCGCGCATGCCGCGTCGCAGTGTCACCCCCGCGCAGTAACTGCAGGCGCGGTTTGGGACCGTCGCTACGTCCGGTCTGCGGCCTCCGGCTACCAGCCGCGAACGGAGCCGGCCACTGAGCACCGGGCCCGGTGTAGTCCTGCTCAGCGGCCGCGTGCAACGTCCACTGTGGGTCGTACAGATGCGGCCGCGCGAGCGCACACAGATCGGCCCGTCCGGCCAGCAGGATCGAGTTCATGTCGTCGTAGGACGAGATCGCTCCGACGGCGATGATTGCGGTGCCGTACTCGCGGCCGACGCTGTTGCGGATCCGGTCGGCGAAGGGCGTCTGGTAGCTGCGGCCGTACGCCGGACGCTCCTCACTGACGACCTGCCCGGTGGACACATCGATGCCGTCCACGCCGTGCTCGGCAAACGCGGTGGCAATCGCGACGGCATGGTCGGTGTCGTTGCCGCCCTCGGCCCAGTCCGTTGCGGAGATGCGCACCGTCATCGGCCGATCGGGCGGCCATACGGCGCGAACCGCGTCGAACACCCGCAACGGAAAGCGAAGCCGGTTTGCCAGCGGTCCGCCGAACTGATCGGTCCGTCGATTCGTCAGGGGCGACAGGAACGAGGACAGCAGATAGCCGTGCGCACAGTGCAGCTCGAGCAGGTCGAATCCGGCTCGGGCCGCCGCTTGCGCTGAGGAGACGAATTCGGCTTCGATCTCGGCAAGATCAGCTTCGGTGAGTTCCTTCGGTGTCTGGTTCTTCGCCGAATACGGCAACGGCGACGGCGCCACCACGGGCCAATTCCCGTCCTCCAACGGCTCGTCGATGCCCTCCCACATCAGCTTCGTCGAGCCCTTGCGGCCGGAATGGCCTAGTTGCACGCCGATCTTGGCGGTGCTGTTGCTGTGCACGAAGTCGACGATCCTGGCCCAGGACTGTTCGTGCTCGGCCGCGTAGAGCCCCGCGCAGCCCGGCGTGATTCGACCGGTCGCGGACACGCACACCATCTCGGTCATCACCAGCCCGGCACCGCCCAGAGCCTTGCTGCCCAGGTGCACCAGGTGGAAGTCCCCGGGCGTTCCGTCGACCGAGGTGTACATGTCCATCGGTGACACGATGACCCGGTTCTTCAACTCCAGCTTGCCCAACCGGAACGGCTGGAACATCGGCGGCGTAAGGGGATCCGCTGTCGCGTCGGCCCCCTCGGCGGCCCGCTGTGCGAACCAGCTGTCGGATGCGGACACGAATTCGGGGTCACGTAGCCGCAGGTTGTCGTGGGTGACCCGTCGGCTGCGGGTCAGGATGTTGAACGCGAACTGCTCGGGTTCCTGCTCGGTGTAGCCGGGCAGGTTCTCGAACCATTCCAAGCTGGCCTGCGCCGCGCGCTGGGTGGACAGCACCACCGGTCGTCGTTCGTCCTCATACGCCTGCAGCGCGGCCTCGACCCCGTCGTTCTCGTGCAAACAGGCCGCCAGCGCAAGGGAATCCTCCATCGCCAGCTTGGTCCCGGACCCGATCGAGAAGTGCGCGGTGTGCGCGGCGTCGCCCAATAGCACCACGTTGCCCGACCGCCAGGACCGATTGCGCACCGTGGTGAACGACAGCCACTTCGAGTTGTTGGCAAACACCTGATGTCCGTCCAGCACATCGGCGAACAACTCGGTCACCCGGGCGATCGAGGCCTCGTCGCTGACCCCTGGCGGCAGGTTCGAACCGGCCGCTGAGTCAAACCCCGCGGCGCGCCAGACGTCCGAATGCATCTCAACAATGAAGGTGCTCGCCTCGCGCGAATACGGGTACCCGTGGATCTGCATCACGCCGTACGGCGTGTGACAGATGTAGAACTTGAAGGCGTCGAACACCAGGTCCGTGCCGAGCCACATGTACTTGCTGTTGCGCTGCTCCAGGGCCGGGCCGAACTCGCCGGCTCGCGCCACGCGGACAGCCGAGTTCGCCCCGTCGCAGCCGATCACCAGGTCGTAATCGCAGGCCAGCTCATCGGTCGGTGGTGCCTCGGTGCGGTACCGGACGTCGATGCCGAGTTCCGCGCACCGTTCCTGCAGGATCGACAGCAGCCGCTTGCGACTCATCGCTGCGAAGCCCTGACCGCCGCTGGTGAGCACCGTGCCGTCGACGTGCACGTCGATGTCGTCCCAGCGGGCGAAGTCACGCTCCATCCGCTGATAGATCACCTCGTCGGCATGCTCGATTCCACCAAGCGTCTCGTCGGAAAAGACGACGCCGAAGCCGAACGTGTCATCAGGGGCGTTGCGCTCCCAGATCGTGATCCGGTGGTCCGGCCGGAGCCGTTTCACCAATGCCGAGAAGTACAAACCCCCCGGACCACCTCCGACAACTGCGATCCTCATGTCAGCCTCTCAGTCCGACCGAAGCCGATAACGCTGCAGCTTGCCGGTTTGGGTTCGGGGCAGCGCGTCGACGAAGTCGATCCGGCGCGGGTATTTGTACGGTGCGATCTGTGCCTTTGCGAAAGCCTGCAGCTCAGCGACCTTCGCCGCGTCGCCTGACACGCCGTCACGCAACACCACGAAGGCATGCACCACGGCGCCCCGCTCCGGGTCGGGCGAGCCGATCACGGCGCTTTCCACCACGTCCGGATGCTGGTCGAGCACCCACTCCACCTCGGGAGCACCGATGTTGTAACCGGACGAGACGATCATGTCGTCGCTGCGCGCCTGGTACCAGTAGTAGCCGCTCGAATCACGGATGTAGGTGTCGCCGGTGAGATTCCAGCCGTCCTGGACGTAGACCGTCTGTCGATCGCCGGACAGGTACCGGCACCCGGTCGGGCCGCGCACCGCGAGCCGTCCGGCCTGCCCGTCCGGCACCGGCACGCCTGCTGGATCCAGCACACACGCCTGGTAGCCAGGCACCGGAATCCCCGTCGCACCCGGCACGATCTGCTCGTCGGCAGCGGCGATGAACACGTGCAGCATCTCGGTGGAGCCCAGGCCGTTGATGATTTTCACGCCCGTCTCGGAGTACCACTGCTGCCAGACCGGCTCGGGCAGGTGCTCGCCCGCCGAGACGCAGCGGCGCAGGCTGGTCAGCGTCGAGGCCTTGCCCGATCGCAGGATCGCCCGGTACGCCGTCGGGGCCGTGGACAACACGCTGACCCGATGCTCGGCGATCAGCTCAGCGAGTTCGGCTGGCGTGGCTCGCTCCAGCAGCAGGACGGATGCGCCTATTCGCAAAGGGAAAACTGCCAGTGCACCGAGGCCGAACGTGAATGCCAGCGGTGGGGTTCCGGTGAAGATGTCGTCAGGGGTGGCCTGGATCGTGTACTTGCCGAACGTGTCGGCGATGGCCAGCACATCGCGATGGAAATGCATGGTCACCTTCGGCTGGCCGGTGGTGCCGGAAGTCGGCGCCAGCATCGCGACGTCGTCGGAGGACGTCTGCACCGCGTCGAAGTCCTCCGATACCGCTGCGGCAAGGACGTCCAGCCGGTCGCCTTCTCCGGTCGTGGCAGCCGCCGCGCGGGACCCCGGGTAGGTCAACACCCTGACTTGGCCGGCAACCGCTTCAAGGTCATCGGTGAACCGCTGCTCGCACAGCGCGAACGCCGGCCGGGTGAGCTCGATCAGGGTTGCGAGTTCGGTCCGACGCAACAAGGGCATCGTCGTCACGACCACCCCACCGGCTTTGAGCACTCCGAGCCAGCAGGCCAACAGCCACGGCGCGTTCGGGCCGCGCAGCAATACTCGCTGGCCAGGCACCAGGCCGCACTCGCTCACGAGCACGTTCGCGATCCGGTTCGAGCAGCGACGTACCTCGTCGTAAGACCACGTCTCGTGTGGCGCAAGCGCGCACGGACGATCGCCGCCGTGCACAGCGATGGTGTCCTCCAGCAACGCGGTGGCACAGTTCAGTCGATCCGGATACTGCAGCTCCGGTAAGTCGAAACTCAATTCCGGCCAGGTCTGCTCGGCTGGCAGGTTGTCCCGGCAGAAGGTGTCCAGGTGCGCGGATGGCAACAGCTTCATGATGCCATCGTCACTTCCAGGGCGGCCCAGGCCTGCAGCTCGACGAGGGCGGCCGGGTCCCACAAGCGAGAGACCTCCAGCCCGGCCATCGCCGGATAGTTCGACCCGACCAGCTCTGTCCAGACGGCACCGATCTGCCTGCCGTTGTTCTGATAGTCGACGAGATCGGTCAGGTAGATCGTCATGCTGACCAGGTCTGCCGGTGAACCGCCCGCAGCGTTGAGCGCGACGAGCACATTCGACAGGGCCTGCCGAAACTGGGCCACGATGCCGTCACCGACGATGTGCCCGTCGATGTCCACCGCGGTCTGGCCGGCAAGTGCGACCATCCGCATTCCGTCAGCGATGACGGCATGGGAGAACCCGGACGGCCTGGCCAGCTCAGCGGGGTTGATCCGTTCGATCATGATTGCACCGCACCTCCGTCCACGTTGATCCCCTGCCCCGTGACCGCGGCATTGTCGATGCAGAACTGAACCGCGCCGGCCACCTCGTCCGGGCTGATCAACCGGCCGATGGGCTGGCGTCGCTCGAGCAGTTGTCGCGCCTCATTCGGTTTCCGTCGAGTTCGGGCGACGATCGCCGCCACCGTTTCATCGGTCATGGGGCTGTCGACGTATCCGGGGCAGATCGCATTGACGGTGACCCCGCTCCGCGCAACCTCGGCCGCCGCGGATCGAACCAGGCCGAGTACACCGTGCTTGCTCGCGGTGTATGCCGCGACCTCTGCCTCGCCCCGTTTGGCCACCACCGACGCGATCACCACCACCCGTCCCCAGCCGGCCTCGAGCATGTTCGGCAGCCCTCGTCGGATACACCGGAACGGCGCAGTGAGGTTCAGGTCGAGCATCCGCTGCCACACCTCGTCGGTGGTGTCGACCAACGGAGCAGCCACCCCGGACCCGGCATTGGCTACCAGTACTTCGACCGGGCCCCAGGCCTGCTCCAGCACTTCATACGCCCGGTCGATCCCGATCGCATCGGTCAGATCTGCCGGGATGGCAAGGGCATTCTCGCCCAGCTCGGCCACCGCCTTGTCCAGCAGGTCTGCGCTGCGGGCAGCCAGACCGACCCGGTGCCCGGCGGCGATCAGGCGCGTCGCGATGGCCAGTCCAATGCCTCGGCTCGCGCCGGTTACCAGGCAGACGCGAGATTGGTCGCTGCGATGCTCGCTCATTGCGCTCCCCCGCTCTTCGTGCGTGTGTTCATCGCCCAGTCCAGTGCGGCGGCCGTTTGGCATTGAACGCGGCATGGAACTCCGCATGGTCGTCGGTGGTCATCAACAAGGCCTGTGTCATCGCATCCAGCTCAACACTCGCCCCCAACGACATGTCCAACTCCCGGGTGATCAGAGCCTTCGTCTGGGCGTAGCCGAGGGTGGGGCCATCGGCCAGCCGGCGAGCCAACGCGTCGGTGACGGCCGGCAAGTCTTCGTCGGCGACCAGTTCGCTTACCAGCCCGTAGCGATCCGCCGTCGCCGAGTCGATCTTGTCGCCCAGCATCAGCAACTGGGTGGCGCGGCCCGCCCCGACCATCCGGGGCAGCAGATACGCCGCGCCCATGTCCCCGCCGGACAGGCCAACCTTGGTGAACAGGAACGCGAACGTCCCCGACCGAGCGACGATCCGGAAGTCTGCGGCCAGCGCGATCACCGATCCTGCGCCGGCTGCGATCCCCTGGATGGACGCGATGATCGGGATCGTGCATTCCCGCATCGCCTTGATCACGTCACCGGTCATCCGGGTGAACTGGATCAGTTCGTCCGGGCGCATCTGAATCAATTCGCCGATGATCTCGTTGACGTCGCCGCCGGCACAGAACGCCTTGCCCTGGCCGCGGATGACCAGGACTTTCGTGTCCCCTCGGTGGGGGAGTTCGTACAGCAGGTCGCGCAGGTCGGCATAGCTTTCGAACGTAAGGGGATTGAGCTTGTCCGGTCGGGTGAAAGTCACCGTGGCGATGCCGTCGGCAACGCCGAAATCGAAATGCTGCCAGTCCTCGGTGATGGGGGCCGATGCCCGGAATCTGTTCAGCGCTCTCAGCTCCTCGCGATTGTGCGGATCAATGACCTGTGCGGATCAGGGAACGGCCGATGATGGTTCGCTGGATCTCTGACGCGCCCTCGTAGATCCGTACCGCACGGACCTCGCGGTAGAGGTGCTCGAGCAGGTGACCGTGCTGCAGCGCACGGGCGCCGTGCAGCTGGACAGCCTGGTCGATCACCCATTGCGCATTCTCGGTGGCGTACAGCTTGGCCATCGCAGAACGCCGGGTGATCTCGGCAGGTTCGGCTCCCCGGTCATAGGCAGCGGCGGCGGCGTAAACGAGCAGCCGGGACGCCTCGGTCCGGGTCGCCATCTCGGCCAGGGTGTGCTGCACCGACTGCTGCGCCGACAGCGGGCCGCCGAACGCCTGCCGGTTTCGGACGTGATCGATCGCGGCATCCAGGGCAGCCTGCGCCATCCCGACGGCAAAGGCACCGACGCTCGGACGGAACGCGTCCAGGGTGCGCATCGCCACCGCGAACCCGGCGTCGACGTCACCGAGCAGGTCGTCGCGACCGACCCGGACGCCGTCGAAGGCGAGGGTGCCGATCGCGTGTGGGGCAAGCAGCTCCAGCGGTTCGCCGGTCAATCCGGCTGCGTCGCCGGCCACGATGAATCCGGTGATGCCCTTCGCACCGGCATCGGGGGTCGTCCGCGCGAATACCGAGTACACGTCGGCCTCCGGCGCGTTGGAGATCCACATCTTCTCGCCGTGCAGCAACCAGCCGTCGCCGTCCGGCTCGGCGCGCAGCTGCAACGCGGCGGCATCGGTACCCGCTTGCGGTTCGGACAAGGCGAACGCCGCGACCCCGTCCCCAGCGATCACTGCGGGAAGCCAGCGGCGCCGCTGTGCCTCGGAGCCGGCCAGCAGGATCGGATAGCTGCCCAGCCCCTGTAGCGCCAGCGCCGTCTCGGCCTCGGTCGACACGGCTGCGAGGGTCTCGCGCAGCAGGCACAGGTCCAGCGCCGCTGCCCCGGTGGGCAGGCCGTCGACGACCTCGCCGTACAGGGACCGCAACAGCCCGTGGCTGCCGAGGGCCTTCACCAGGTCTCGATTCACTGCACCCGGCCGCCCTTGACCGGCGACGCCGATCAGCTCGGTGAGTGCCAGTTGGCGCACCGCGCGGGCACGATCACGCTGCTCGGCGTCCAAGCTGAACTGGGACGACTTCGCGACCTGGGGCATCCTCCGATTATTGCGCTCTTGCGACGATCGTCAAGTAGGCGATACAACATATGACGTGACGGAGCCGTTCGAGCCGCAGCCGCGGCAGCTGATCCTCACCGTATTCGGCCTTTACGCCCGTGCTGAGGCGAACTGGCTGTCGGTGTCATCGGTTGTCCGCCTGATGGCCGACTTGGGGGTGGACTCGGCGGCCGTGCGCTCCTCGATCTCCCGGTTGAAGCGGCGCGACATCCTGCTGGGCGTGCGGCGCGACGGCGTTGCCGGCTACACACTGTCCGACGGAGCCCTCGAACTACTTCTCGAGGGAGATCGGCGGATCTTCGACCGGCGACGCGGCACGCTGGCCGACGGCTGGCTGCTCCTGGTGTTCTCGGTGCCCGAGTCCGAGCGCGACCAGCGGCATCTATTGCGAACCGAGCTAGTGCGGCTCGGTTTCGGCACCACAACTTCGGGAGTCTGGATCGCGCCTCGGCATTTGGAGGACGAGACCCGGCACGCGCTGCGCCGCCTAGGGCTGAGCGGGTACGTCGAGCTGTTTCACGCCGAACACCTGGCCTTCGGCTCGCTCGCCGACAAGGTCGGGCAGTGGTGGGACCTGCCTGCGATGCGTGCTCGATACACCGAGTTCGCTGCGCGGTACCGGCCGCTTCGGCGGCGCTGGGCCAACCGTCCACCGGCTGGGGCCGCCGCCTTCGCGGCGCACGTCGAACTGCTGACGGCCTGGCGTCGGTTGCCCTACCTGGACCCGGGACTCCCGCTGGAGCTGTTGCCGGCTCGGTGGCCCGGCCTCGGTGCAGCCGAGCTGTTCGCCGAACTGGACGAACTCTTGAGACCAGCCGCGGCGGAACACGTCCGCGCCGTCCTCGATTCGTAACCACCGTTCTCCCCACGGTCAGGCCACCTTCGGTCAGACCACTATCGTGCCCACCCCCGCTTCTAACCACCTCCCTCTTCTAACCACCTCCCTCTTCTAACCACCCCCATCTTCTAACCACGCGCACCCCCTTGATCATGAGCTGTTTTGCCTGAATCCAGTGGGGTAAACGTGCTCATGATCAAGGGAGTTGGTGGGGCGGCCACCGGGTATTGCGCAGGTCAGGTTCGCAGCAGGTCGAGAGTTCGCCGCCCGGCGTGCGGCCCGGTCAGGTTCGCAGCAGGTCGAGTTCGCCGCCCGGGGTCTGGCCGAGCACCTGGCTCGGATCCCCGCCGAGAACCTTGTCCAGCAGCCCGGCGTACACCGAGCGGAAGTCGGTGTTGACCTTCAGGTCACCGTTGTCGAGGTCCTTCAGGCTGGGCTGCTCGCCATAGAAGCCACCTTTCACAGGCTGCCCGACGACGAAGACCGGCCCGGACGTCCCGTGATCGGTGCCTTGCGATGCGTTGGCCTGTACCCGCCGCCCGAATTCCGAGTACGCCAGCACCACAACGTCCTTGCCGCGTGGTGTCGCTGCGAGCTGGCTGAGGAAGTCCGACACTGCTCGGTCGACCAGGCCGATTTGAGATTTCTGGGCATCTTTCTCGTCGGCGTGGGTGTCGAATCCCCCTTGGCTGACTGCATAAACCCGGGTCGGGACGCCTGCCGTGATGCATCGCGCCACCACCTTGAGCTGGTCGGCGAGGCTGCCTTGACCACCTGCCGAACCGGCCGGCGACTGGGGATCGCTGTTCTCCTCCGGCGCGTTCGGATCGAGCACCCTCGCGAAGGTGGCGCCGACGACTTGATCGGCACGATAGCTGTCGCAAACCAGCGCCCCGGGTCGGCGAATCGGTCGGGTCCGGTTGGCCGAATCCCGCGAGAGCCTTGATCAAGGTGGGCGGCGCGGTCCGGTGCCTGCCCAGCGGCAGTGCGGCCGCGGCGGCCTTCGCGCCGATGGCCAATGGCGGCAACACCGCCCCGATGTTCACCGCCCGCAACGGATCGTCACCGGTGGCATCGAGCCAGCGCCCGATCCAGCCGGTGTTGACCGGCGCCTGCGGGGAAGCGGTCTGCCAGATATCCATGCTGCGGAAATGGCTGTGGTCCGGCTGCGGGTAACCCACGCCGCGGACGATGGCCAGCTGCTTGCTCTGCCACAGCTTGTCGAACCCGGTCATCGCCGGGTTCAGTCCGAGCGTGTCGTCCAGTCGCAACACCTCCGCCGGCGAGTACGCAAGCTCTGGACGAGCGTCGTGGTAGGCGGAATCGCCATACGGAACAAGGGTGTTCAGGCCATCGTTGCCGCCGTACATGGTCAGCACCACCAATACCTGCTGACCGCTCGCCAGTGGCCGCGTGGTGGCACTGTGCATCAGGTACTTCCAGCTGACGCCGGTGATGCCGGCTCCCACCGCGGCACCGCCGGTGGCCCCGGACGCGATCAGGAACTGGCGTCTGTTCAAGGTTGGCACGGTAGCTTCTCCTTGTGCGGTAGGGGATTCGTCGACGTTCATACGACTATCGGTGGACTGGACCTTCAATGGACTAGGTATTCGGGCGAGTTCAGGGCGGCGGCGACCAACTGCGGCGGATTGACTGCCAACGGCTTGAGGACCGCCGCCGTCCGATCAGAGAAGTTTCCGATGCCGAGCAAATAGCCGGCGGCATCGACCCGATCGTTGACACCGGCAGTCGTGACGAACGAGATGTTGCCGCCGTTCACGAGTGTCGCGGCGGCTTGCAGGCGTAGTTCGGCCGCAGCCGTGGACAGCCACGCGTGTCCGGCCGGCCAGCCGCTGACGTTCGGCGGATAGAACGGCAACTGTCCGAGGCCACGAAGGATCGCGGCGAGCTTCTTGGCCGCCGCATCGTCGGGCACGGGTAGCTTCAACGCACGCACCGCGCCGATCAACCACTCAACCGGTCCGGCCACAATCGTGTTTGCCGCACGGGCGAAACTCGCATCGGTGTAGATCGCGGTGAACATCGCGGCCAGGTCGCGGGTCGGCCCGTACGCCGACACCAGCCGAGCGAGGGTGGCCGCATCCGGCGAGGTGTCAGAGACCAGCTGGCCGTACCAGCGTCCACAGACATACGAGGCCGAAGCCGGACGCCCCAGGACGGCGTCGCAGTATCCGGACTGGTTCAGGTTGCCGGTCACGCCCAGCACCGTCTTGGTCGTGTTGTCGTGCAGTTTCGGCCTCAGCACAGTGCGGCCGTCCGGCATGATCCGCCAGCCGGTCAGCGCCCGCGCGCCCTCGCGGACGTCGGTCTCGGTGTACCCGTCGCCGTGGCCGAGCGCGAAGAGCTCCATGAACTCACGCGACAGGTTCTCGTTGGCGCCCTTGACGGTGTTCTTCTGCCCGTCGAGCCAATACAGCATTGCCGCATCCACCAACATGGCTTGCGCCAACGTCCGGAAGTCACCGCGGCCGAGGCGACGCAGGGATTCGTTCTGAGTGGCCAACTCCGGCGCCGAACGGACCTTGGTTGCCGCGGTGGCGAAATGGTTGTGCCAGCCGAACGTGATCCGTTCGGTGAACGGATCGTGCACCGCGACCATCCGCCGGATCCACCAGGCAGTGAGCGCCTCAACCTGTTGGCGACGCTGGTCGTTGCGCTTCACCTTCTCGTCCCGGCTGGCATTCTTGGCCGCCGGCGGGATAGCCGCGAAGGTCGGCAGCGGGGTCGCGGTGACGCCGGGATCGGGCGTCGGCGAGACGATCGAGGCCAGGTACGCCGGATGGCCGCCGCTGACGACCGCATCGACGGTGCTGCCGATGGCGCCGAACCCGGTGCGTCGCACGAGCCGAGCTGCGGCCATCCACGCCTCTGATTGGGTGCTCATAGCTGCCTCATGGCAGGGATGGTGCGCCGCGAATGTTCGAGTTGGGTAAGCGGGCGGCCAGCACTGGGTCACGAAACTGCCCGAACGGAGTGAAGCCCGAACACAACGCTGACAATTCCTTGTCCGACACCGGACGTGGACCGGGCACTGTGGCAGTACCGGCAGCGGGCATCACCCGCCGGCCGGGCTACCGAACACGAACCAGCCGAGAGACCAACAACGCAGGGAGCGCATCATGTGGAAGAAGATCGCAGCCGTAGGCGGCGCGGCCGCCGTCATCGTCGGAGCGGGGACTGCCGCGTTGGCGGCAACCGGGACCTCGAGCCCGGCACCAGGCGCATCGCCGTCGGCCGGGGCCACAGCCGGGGCCGGCAAGGGAAACCACAAGGCCGCGCCGCTGCGGCGCGCATTGCACGCGACGTGGGTGAGTCGGGACGGTAAGACCAAGGGGTTCGTCACGCACGACGAGATTCGCGGCCAGGTCACCGCGGTGTCGACGACCTCGATCACGGTCAAGGCGCTGGACAACGTCTCGCAGACCTACACCGTGAATTCTGGGACGAAGATTCACACCCGGACCGACAAGAAGGGTGCCACCACCTCGATCAGCGCCGTGCACAGCGGCGATCGGGTGATGGTGGTCGGCACTG
>DASXHV010000210.1:0-15288 GCA_036488285.1 Jatrophihabitans sp.
CCCGACCCCGATCATCGCGAGTACCAGGCCGATCAACGCGGCGAAGTCCTCCAGTAACACCACCGGCAATTCGGGAACCTTGGCATGCCGGATGAACTGCACCCAGGACGACGCGCCTTTGAGTTCGCGCGACTCACCGATCGCGGTCCGGAAGGACCAGCCCTCCAGGCAGAGGGCAATCAGCAGCACAACCACAGCGATAGCGGGGTCGGACACATGATGCGGATGCGCGATCTTCCCGACACCCTCGTACAGCGCGAACAGGCCACCGACTGAGAACAAGCACAATGCGACGAGGAACCCGTAGACGTAGCGGTTTCGTCCGTAACCGAAAGGGTGTTCCGGAGTCGCGAGCTTTTTTGCCTGTCTGCCGCCGAGCAGCAGCAAGCCCTGATTGCCCGAGTCGACGAACGAGTGCACCGACTCGGCCAGCATCGAGGACGAACGGGTCAGCAGGAACGCGATCAACTTGATGATCGCGATACCGAGGTTTGCCGACAACGCGGCGAGGACTGCCTTGCTCCCCCCGGCCGCGCTCAATGCGACAGCTCTCCCAGCCGTGGCGCACTCGGGTCGATCCCTCGTGCCAGCGCAAGATACGTCGCGGCAAAGTCGCCGGTGGCCGACGCGGCAGCGAAACGCACCAACGGCGGCGCGACCGGAACCGCGACTCGGGAGCAACCGATTCCACGGTTGGATGCCAACTCGGCCAGCGCCGCGGCCGCACGTCGTCCCGAGTCGTCGCCCAGGGCGTCCCACTTGGTTTCCGCATGCACGCCGTACGGTTCATCGTCACCGATCAGCACCAGCCGCGGTCGCGCCCCGTTGTCAGCAGTCCGGTCAGCGAAAAAGTCATTCTCGACGGCCGAAAACTCCAGCAGAGCACCGATCCGAGCGACGTCGTCAGGCAAAGCGGCAGCCATCGCGGTCGAGCCGCCGATCAGTTGAACGGCCCCGGCAACTCGCCGAGCAGCCACCATCGCCCCGGCACCTGCGCCCGCAATCACCGGGACGGAATCGGCTAGATCGGCTGCCAACAATTTCGCGGGCCCGGTGAATGCGGAGGAATCAGGTCGATCGGCCTCGGCGATCTCATCGAGGGTGTCAGCGACCTGGGACAGCAACCCTGCGGTCTCAGTCAGTCCGAGAGCGTCGACGGCCTGCAACGCAGGCGTGGCCAATGCCCACCACACCGCGCGGTCGGGCACCTCGCTCAAGTGGCTCACATCGGCCAGCGGATGCCGGGCGGCGGCCACTCCCACCGGCGAAGCCACCGGCGCCGCGACCATGACCGCCAGGCCGCGTTGGTCGGCCTGCGCCACGAGCTCGGCCAGCCGCGGATGACGTCCGTCGGCGGACAGCACGATGAGGGCATCGGCCGGACCGGCCCACTTCGGCAGCACGGGATCACGCCAATCCATCACCGGTGCCTCGTTCGCGGCAAGCGCGGCCAGCAGGCTGGACAGGTAGGGAACGTGCGGATCAGGTGCCACCAGCAGGGCACGTGGCTTCGCAGCGTCGGCCAGGCGATCGATCCCTGACTCTTCACGCACCTCGATCGCACGTCGGACCTGCGCACCTGCAGAAGCCAGCGCGCGCAGCAATCCACCTCGATCGGCGCGCTGCAGTGCATCGACGTCGTCGAGCAGTCCGGGATCGAACGCGTTCACGATGCAGCCCTTCCCGCCGTAATCAGTGGTTTGGCCTTGTTTGCTTGGACAATCTGCGGCTCTACTCGGCCGACGCGGGGACCCCGAGACCGTTCGGCCCTGGCGTGGCGTCGTCGGCGAGCAGTACCGGGATACCGTCGCGAACCGGGAAACGGCTCAGGCATGCGGTACACACCAACTCCTCACCCGAATCCGAAGTCTCCAGCCTCAACGGCGCGTGGTCCGGGCTCGGACAGGCGAGGATCGCCAACAGCTCGCTCGACACAGACATCGAATCTCCTATTCGGCTCGGATGACGGCCAGGGCCTCATCGCGGATCGCGGACATGGCCTCAGAGCTGGCTGCCTCGACGTTCAACCGGAGCAGCGGCTCGGTGTTGGAAGCGCGAACGTTGAACCAACCGCCGCCGGTCAGCTGAACGGTGAGGCCGTCGAGGTGGTCGGTGGAGACCGTGCGGTCGGCAAACGCCTCAGCAACCGCAGCTACCCGTCCGGCCTGGTCCTCGACCCGGGAGTTGATCTCACCGGATGCGCTGTAGCGGGAGTACTCGGCGGTGAGCTCGGCCAACGTGCGGTCCTGCTCACCGAGTGCGGCCAGCACGTGCATCGCGGCCAGCATGCCGGTGTCGGCGCGCCAGAAGTCGCGGAAGTAGTAATGCGCTGAGTGCTCGCCGCCGAATACCGCGTCGGTGACAGCCATTTCGGCCTTGATGTAGGAGTGTCCGACCCGCGTTCGGATCGGCCGGCCGCCGTGTTCGGCGATGATCTCCGGGACCGCTTTGGAGGTGATCAAGTTGTGGATCACGGCCGAGCCCGGTGCCTTGGCCAGTTCGCGCACCGCCACCAATGCCGTCACCGCGCTGGGTGGAACCGCGTTGCCGTCCGCGTCGACGAAGAAACACCGGTCCGCGTCACCATCGAAGGCCAGCCCGATGTCAGCCTGCTCGGCGACGACAGCCTTTTGCAGGTCCACCAGGTTGGCCGGCTCCAACGGGTTTGCCTCGTGGTTGGGGAACGTCCCGTCGAGTTCGAAGTACAGCGGCACGACTGTCAACGGCAGCGCCTCGAGCGCTTGATCACCGAGCACCGCCGGGACGGTGTACCCGGCCATCCCGTTGCCGGCGTCCACTACCACTTTGAGCGGCTTGAGACCGGACAGGTCGACCAGGCCACGCAGGTAACGGGCGTAGTCGACCAGCAGGTTCTGTTCGGTCACGGTGCCAGGCTCGGCGACCGGTTCGGGGAGTCCATGGGCGAGATAGTCCTGAGCGGCGACGCGGATGTCGACCAGACCTGACTCCTGTCCGATCGGCTGCGCGCCCGCTCGACACATCTTGATGCCGTTGTACTGGGCAGGGTTGTGGCTGGCGGTGAACATCGCGGCCGGCAGATCCAGCTGACCGGAGGCGAAGTAGAGCAGGTCGGTGGCAGCCAGGCCGATGTCGACGACATCGGCACCGCGACTGGTTGCCCCGTCGGCGAAGGCGGCCAACAACTCCGGTCCGGACGGACGCATGTCGTGTCCGGCTGCGATCCGGCTCGCACCGGTCACCGTCACGAACGCGGCGCCCAGAGCTCGAGCCACGTCGGGGTTGAGTTGGTCGGGAACCGTTCCCCGCACGTCGTAGGCCTTGACGATGGTGGCCAGATCGAGCATTGCTGAGTTACTCCTCCGCCGGCTGTGATCAACCCGCGCATCCGGTTCATCGGTGGACAGGGCCAGTTTCCATTGGGTGAGCGCCATCCGTGACGCGGTCCTGGCAGAGCCTACCGTCGCGCCGACTCGAGCCTGCTGAGCATCACACCGGGCGCCCTCGATCGGCCACTGTCAGATCCGCGACGTACCGGCTTTGTCCGCCGATCGGCTGACGTTCCCAGATGTAAAAGCCCTGCTAAGTTTTCTGTCAACCGATTGCTCGGCACGGATGACCAGTCGGACCCTGTCCGGATCTCGGAGCCCTTCCGATTCCCCGTTTTGGAGCAGCAGTGACTTTATCCGTTCGCCGGTGCGTGGCCGGTACGGCCGTGCTGATAGCCGTCCTCGGCATGATCGCCGGCCAGTCGGCGCACAACAGGGCTCTGGCCGACCCGCCTCCGGATGCCCCGTACAGCAAGGTCGCCTATTTCGACCAGTGGTCGATCTACGGCAACAGTTACTTCGTCAAGAACCTGGACGCATCGGGTGCTGCGGCCAAGCTCGACGTGCTCCAGTACGCCTTCGAGGGCATCGACGACGCCAACCTGACCTGCCACGAAAACAGCTGGGACAGCACCGGAATACACACCGCCGATCACCGGGCCGGAGACCCTTACGCCGACTACCAAAAGTCATTTGACGCGTCCAACAGCGTGGACGGGACCGTCGATGCCTGGGGTCCGACGCTCAAGGGCAATTTCAACCAGCTCAAGCAGCTCAAGGCCAAGCACCCGAGTCTCAAGGTTCTGATCTCGATCGGCGGAGCGACCTACTCCACGCACTTCGCCGCTGCGGCGGCGACGGACGCCGCGCGCAAGAAGTTCGTGAAATCGTGCATCGACCTGTTCATCAAGGGGGATCTGCCCGTCGAACCCGACGGGCAGATCCCCGGCGACCCTACGGGCGGCGTCGGCGCGGCGGCCGGGATCTTCGACGGCTTCGACCTCGACTGGGAATTCCCGAGCAACACCACCGAGAAGACCAACTTCACCCTGTTGCTCAAGGAATTCCGTGACGAACTCACCGCCTATACAGCCGGCACCAGCGGCACCAGCTACCTGCTCAGTGCTGCGCTGCCGCCGGGTCAGGACAAGATCAAGAACATCGAGACCGATCAGATCGCTCAATACCTGGACTTTGCCGACCTGATGACCTACGACCTGCACGGCGGCTGGGATACGGCCGGGCCGACCAACTTCCAAAGTCCGCTCCACGACAGTTCCGGCGATCCCAGCGACGCCGTCCCGCCGGGAAGCGCCAAGTACAACGTCGACACGACCATCGCCGCCTGGACCGACGGTCTGCCTGACTACGGCATTCCCGGCGGCTTCCCGGCAGCCAAGCTCAACCTGGGCATCCCCTTCTACTGGCGCGGTTGGACGGGCGTGGAGGCCGGCCCCAACCACGGCCTCTACCAGCCGGCCAGCGGGCCATCTCCTGCGTTTCCCTTCAGCCAAGGCGCCGGCGTGGCCTTCTGGAAGGAGCTGAAGACCGCCGGTCTCACCGACAATCCGGCAGACAACTTCTACGACCCGACCACGCAGAGCTCATGGATCTATGACGGAACGAACTTCTACACCGGGGACACGCCGAGCTCCATCGCCGCGAAACGCGCCTACCTCGCCAGCAAGGGGCTCGGCGGAGCGGTCGCCTACGCCCTGGAGATGGACGACGTATCCGGCACGCTCATCAACGCCGTCCTCAGCAGCACCGCCGGCGACAACACCCAGGCCAGTGTTCAAGTGGGTGGCGGCGCCCGGACGCTCGTACCGCCGCCCGCAGTCAGTTTCGCCGGCCTGCTGAGCGGCACTGATGTCGACATAACCGCTACCCAGCCGATCGGCGTGGACGACAACACCGGGACTGGCGCCGGCTGGCACGTCACCCTGACAGCCACGACGTTCACCCATGACAGCTACACCCTGCCTGGCACAGCCCTGACCGATACCGGCGTGGCCGGCGACTGCGATCCGTCGATAACGTGCACGCCGGCCAGGAGTGTCGGGGTGAACTATCCACTGGTGATCTCGGCGGGAAACACCGTCACCATCATGAACGCCGCGCAGGACAGCGGGATGGCCAATCAGACCTGGGTGCACACCATGAATCTGCACGTTCCCCGGGACGCCCATGTCGGCGTCTACACCTCGACCTGGACCTATTCGCTGGTCAGCACCCCATAGCCGAGGACGAACAACAAACCAGGCTGATCAGGGCGTGGAGAATCGGCCGTCGCCAGGGTGCGGCGGCCAGGTCAGACCGACGGTGGAACCACCCGTAGATGCCCGCGCCGGGCGCCTACGGTGCCGTCGTCGACCGGCGGTTCGAAACGTCCGGTGTCGACCCGGCCGGCTTCGCGTACCGCATCGGCCAAGGCCTCGAGGTCGTCGGCATGCGGCAACGGGGAAGGGAACTCGCCGGCATGCCGGACGACCTCCCAGCCGCGCGGCACGGTGAGCCGAACCGCATGCTCCTCGCACAGGTCGTAGGAGTGTGGCTCCGCGAACGCGGCCAACGGTCCTACGACGGCCATCGAGTCGGAGTAGATGTAGGTCAACGTCGCCACTGCGGACAGGCCACAGCCAGTTCGGGTACAACGACGGACATGCCTCACAATCGGCGAGCCTATCCGTTCGGTCTGCGCGAACGCAGCCGCCGCGCCGTACCGCGTGGGCGTGTCGCGGCTAGGCTTCGGTGGAGATGACCAGTTCAGATATCCGACGTCCCGGTGCCCGCCGTCGGGAGCGCCGCGGACGGGGCCTGCGCGGCATCCTCGCGCCCGGTAGCGTCCCCATCTCGGCAACCCGTAGCGACCGGTTCGACGCGCTGGTGCTCAGCGCCGTTGATCACCTGCGGCCGCACCTGGCACGCGAGCTGGATGGAGTCGAATTCGCCGTCGAGGACGTCCCGACAGCCGAGCACCGCACGCTCGAGGATTACAACTACGACGACGACGTTCTCGATGACAACGCGGTTCCGTTGTCCCGGCTCTACCGAACCGGCGTCGTGGGGATATCTGGGCCGGTCGTGGTCATCTACCGGCGCCCTTTGGAGAGCCGGGCAAAGCACCCCGAGGAACTCGCCGACCTGATCCACGACGTTGTAGTGGAGCAGGTTGCTCGTCTACTGGGGCGATCTCCCGACGAGATAGACCCGCCGCTGGAGTGAGCGCGCGGCTCAGACAGCTTCGCGCTTGACCCGGCGACGTTCGCGTTCGCTCAGGCCGCCCCAGATTCCGAAGCGCTCGTCATGTTCGAGGGCGTACTCCAGGCACTCGCCCTTGACCTCGCAGCCGACGCAGATCTTTTTCGCTTCGCGTGTCGAGCCGCCCTTTTCGGGGAAGAAGGCCTCAGGGTCTGTCTGGGCGCAGAGCGCCCGCTCCTGCCAACTCTGCTCTTCGGGCAGCCCGAAGATGATCGACAGGTCCGCTTCTGCGAGGTGTGCGGGTTGGTCCGTCACGGTGGTTCTCCTCTGGCGGTGATGACTGGTGATGTGCCGTCCGGCTCTCAGGAGCCGAATAACATGACTCGAATTACACTCGTGTCGTTACCGATAAGTCAAGCCGAGACCTGCTATTCGCATGGTTTTCCGGGCACAATTTCTTTACAGCCGCCTAAAAAGACCCATAAACCGTCTATATCGGGCAAGCCAGTCGTACCCTCTCGGGCTGTTCGCGGGGGCGAGAACGCTTCCGATCAGACCAAGCTGTATGCGGTTGTCCGTTGCCGCGCCGGACGTCCGGCGCGCGCGGCGATGGCTTCAAGCTCGGCGATCGAGCGGCGCGAACCGTGTTCTGAACCAGCCATCCGCGAAATGGTCTCCTCCATCAAAGTGCCACCGAGATCGTTCACTCCACTGCGAAGCATGTCGACGGCGCCAGCCTCGCCCAGCTTCACCCAACTGGTCTGGATGTTGGAGATCTTGCCGTGCAGCATGATGCGCGCCATAGCGTGCACCGCCTTGATCTCACGCTGCGAGGCGCCGGCGCGAGCCAGCCCGGCGAGGTATATCGGCGATTGGTTGTGTACGAAAGGCAACGGCACGAACTCGGTGAAGCCGCCCGTCTCGTCCTGAAGCCTGCCCAGCAGACGCAGGTGCGCGACCCAGTGCCGTGGGTGGTCGACGTGGCCGAACATCATGGTGCTGGTTGTCGGGATACCCAGTCGGTGGGCGGTCGTGATCACCTCGATCCAGGCACTGGTGGGTAGCTTCCCCTTGGTCAACACCCAACGGACCTCGTCGTCCAGAATCTCGGCCGCGGTACCGGGCAGTGAGTCGACGCCGGCCTCTTTGGCCGCGATCAGGAAGTCCTCGATGGACAGGTTGGCCCGGGAGGCGCCGTTCACGACCTCCATCGGGCTGAAGGCGTGCAGATGCATCGAAGGCACCGCACGCTTCACCGCGCGGGCCAGGTCGAAGTACGCGGTGGCGGGCAGCTTCGGATCGATGCCGCCCTGCATGCAGATCTCGGTCGCACCATCCTGAGCGGCCTCGGTGACCCGGTGCTCGATCTCCTCGGTGGACAGCGTGTATGCGTCGGCGTCGGTGGCCCGCTGCGCAAAAGCACAAAACCGGCAGCCGGTGTAGCAGACGTTGGTGAAATTGATATTCCGGTTCACCACGTAGGTGACGTCGTCACCCACGGCTTGCTTGCGCAGCTGATCAGCCAGCGCCGCCACGGCGTCCAGGCCAGCGCCGTCGGCCGACATCAGGGTCAGGGCCTGATCCTCGGTGAGGCCGGCAGGATTCCTTTCCGCAGCCCGCAGCGCCGTCCTCACCTCGGAGTCCAGCGCGGTGGATCCAGGCGAGAACACCTTGTCCCGTAACGCATTCCAGTCGCCGTACACATCGTTGAAGTCACCGCGGCGGTCGGTCGTGCGGCCTTCGGTGTCAATGGCGGTGTGCAGGTCGGTGCGGCCCGCGGAGCCCCAGTCGGTGTCCGGCTCCTGCCACGGCTGCCCAACAGGCCGAACTGGAGTGCGATCGGCACCGACCCGGGCCAGGCCGGTCAAGGGATCGGCCAAGGCCCGGACGTGCGGCAACACCCGCGGGTCCAGCCACGGCTGCTCGGCAAGCACGTAGGACGGATGAGCAGTGAGGCGCTCGGTCAACGCGTAGCCGCTGCCGGTCATCAGGTCGGCGAGCTTGTCCAGTTCAGGCCAGGGACGCTCGGGGTTGACGTGGTCGGGCGTGAGCGGCGAGATGCCGCCGAAGTCGTCCACACCGGCATCCAGAAGCAACAGGCACTCGGTCAGATCGACCAAGTTCGGAGGGGCCTGCAACCGGATCTTCGGTCCGAAGATCAGCCGAGAGACGGACAGCGTCGCGAGGTACTCGTCCAAATCCAAGTCCGGATCGTTGCGCATCGCGGTGTCGTCCTTGGCCCGGAAGTTCTGGACGATGACCTCCTGGATGGCACCGAACTGCCTCGCAGTCGCGCGGATCGCAAACAGCGATTCGGCCCGTTCCTCGCGGGTCTCGCCAATACCGACCAGGATGCCGGTGGTGAACGGCACGTTGAGTCGGCCGGCATCGGTCAGCACCCGCAGCCGGATCTCCGGATCCTTGTCCGGGCTGCCGTAATGCGGCGCACCCGGCTCGGTGAACAGCCGGCGCGCGGTCGTCTCGAGCATCATGCCCATGCTTGGCGCGACCGGCTTGAGGCGCTGCAGTTCGGTCCAGCTCATGACGCCCGGATTGAGGTGCGGAAGCAGACCAGTTCGCTCCAGGACCGCTATGGCCGCTGCCCGCACGTAGTCCAGCGTGGAGTCGAAGCCACGTTCGTCCAGCCATTGCCTGGCTTGCGGCCAGCGCTCCTCCGGGCGGTCGCCGAGGGTGAACAATGCCTCCTTGCAGCCAAGCTGTGCGCCTTGTTCGGCGATCGCGATGACCTCATCAATCTCGAGGAACGCAGCCGGCAGTTTGTGCGGCACGGTTGCGAATGTGCAGTAGTGGCATCGATCCCGGCACAGCCTGGTCAATGGGATGAACACCTTGCGGCTGTAGGTGATGACGCGAGCGGCGGTGCCGGACGGATCATGTAGACCGGCCTGGCGCAGTCCTGCGTCCCGCACGGAGGCCGCCACCGTCATCAATTCAGTGAGGTGGTGCCCGCGCGCCGCCATCAGCACGGCTGCCTCGGTCACATCGAGCATTGCCCCATCACGGGCACGCCGAACGGCGCGCCGGATTGCGGACTCGGACGGCTGGGTCACAATCACCAATCGAGCCTAGTCGGCGCCCTGGCCCCGCCTCTGCTCAGTCCAGCCAATCGTTGTCGTGGCGGAGCTGTCGTGGCGTAGTTGTCGTGGCGGAGGAAGAATTCCGCCCTCTCCTCCTCCGTGCGGGTGCGCCGGTCCTGCGCCATCTCCACCGTGGTTCCGGCCCGCCAACTCCGCACGTAGGCTCAATCGTCAAGATGAGCTGCTACGTCGATACTGTGCGGGCCTACCCAGAAGCCGGTTTCAGATACACCGACTTCTGTCACCTGCTCGCCGACTCCCCCGACGAGCTGCACACCATGGCCGACGCGCTCGGCGTGCCCCGACGGTTCTTTCAGGAGCACCCGTGGCGATGGCATTACGACCTACCAGCCCACCTGCGGGCCCAGGCCGTGACGCTCGGCGCGGTCGAGGTGACGATGCATTTCGTGGGCTCGCTGCTGCGGGATCGTCGTAACACCATCCCGGTAGCCGCCGGTAGGAAGATCAGGACAGAAAATGAGTGAGCTCGAGGCAGGCGGCGCCACCGGTCACCAATCCGCCGCCGATTCGTCGATGGGGCTCATGGTGTGTCGCTTGGCCCTCGATCCGGCGACCGGGCAGCTTCGTCATCAGGCTCAGGTCGGCATGGCGATCCGCGGCGCGCTGTTCCTCGAGCTCATCCTCGACGGTCGACTGACCGGAAAGAAATACCCGTGCGCGGTCGGGCCGAGCGAAACCGATGGCCGGCTTGCCGACTCACTGCACCGTGCCGTCGCCGGTCGGCAGCCGTTGCAATGGCGGCGTTGGTTCGGCCACACCAAGGCCGACACCGAGGCTGCGGTAGGGCGATTGGTGTCCGGCGGCGTGTGGCGCCAAGACGGCAGTCGGTTTGCCGAAACCGATCCCGGACGGCTGCTCGGTGCGCATGAGCACGTGTCCGGTCTGCTCGCGGTCCACTCCGGCGCCGCGCCATTGGAGGACGTGGCGGTGGCGTTGCTTTCCAGTGGCGCTGGCCTTGCCGGTTCTCGGCCGCGACCCCGAGCCCAGCTGTCCCGGATGCGGGAGATGATGCCGCTGCTACCCGAAGCCCTGGCCGAGCGCGAATTGGCGCGGGCTGCGGTAAGGGCATCGCTGGTGGCCATCCGCCGGCGGGCCGGCGCTCGTTTCCTGTCCGGTTGAGTTGGGCCGCACCGGCCTGTCACCGGACACCGCGAGCACGTCCGCTACGCCGATGACATAGGTTTCGAGAGTGCAGATCACCGTGTTGGCCGGCGGCGTCGGCGGCGCCCGCTTCCTCAAGGGCGTCCGGTACTTCGCGACCCACAACGGGCGCGAGGACCAGGTGACGGCCATCATCAACACCGGCGACGATGTGAGCATGCACGGGCTGCGGATCTGTCCGGACCTCGACAGCGTGATGTACACCCTGGGCGGCGCGATAGACGTCGAGCGCGGCTGGGGACGTGCCGGTGAGACGTGGCGGATCAAAGAAGCGCTCGCCGAGTACGGGGCCGAACCCTCGTGGTTCGGATTGGGCGATCTCGACATCGCAACCCACCTGGTCCGCACTCAGATGCTGGATGCCGGTTACCCGCTTTCCGACGTCACCGCTGCCCTGTGCCGTCGCTGGCAGCCCGGCCTCCGGTTGTTGCCGATGACCGATGACCGCTGCGAGACACACGTCGTCGTAGACCTAGACGGCGGCCGGCGCGCCATTCACTTCCAGGAATGGTGGGTTCGGCACCGCGCCGGTTTACCCGCGCATGCCTTCGTCCAGGTCGGTCTCGACGACGCGAAGCCGGCGGCCGGCGTTATCGAGGCCATCAGCGACGCCGACCTGATCCTGCTCGCACCGTCCAACCCGGTGGTGTCCATCAACACGATCCTGTCTGTGCCAGGCATCCGGGACGCGTTGCGCGACGGCCCCGCGCCCGTCGTCGGCCTGTCGCCGATCATCTCCGGCGCCCCGGTCCGCGGAATGGCCGACGCCTGTCTGCCGGTCCTCGGTGTGGAGACGTCCGCCGAGGGGGTCGGGCGCTTCTACGGCGCGCGATCGGCAGCCGGCATTCTGGACGGCTGGCTGATACACACCGGTGATTCCGCCGATATCGAAGGAGTTCCGGTAGTGAGTCGCGAGCTGATGATGTCCTCGGATGAGGTCACCGCGGGCATGGTCGCCGACGCGATGCGGCTGGCCGGACTGTGAACGCCGACGGCCTGCAGATTCTGCCCGTGCCCGGGATCGACGAACTGCGTCCTGGTGACGACCTGGCCGCGCAGATCCTGGCCAACACCACCCTCGCCGACGGAGACATCCTCGTCGTCACGTCCAAGGTCGTCTCCAAGATCGAAGGCCGGTTGATCCCGGTCGTCGGGGACGCCCAGCAACGAGATGCCCTACGGCAGAAGGCAATCATCGACGAGACGGTCCGGGTGGTGGCCCGCCGAGGCACGTTGAGCATCGTCGAGACGCACAACGGACTGGTGATGGCCGCAGCCGGCGTCGATGCCTCCAACGTGCGTAGTGACGAGCTCGCGCTGCTGCCGCTCGATCCGGACAGCTCAGCCCAGCAGCTGCGCGCCAGCATTGCCGAGCGCACCGGCATCGACGTCGCGGTGATCATCTCCGACTCGGTGGGTCGGCCGTGGCGGCACGGCATCTCCGATGTGGCGATCGGGGTTGCGGGCATCACCGCGGTGACCGATGTCCGCGGCTCGCGGGACAAGTTCGGCAACACCCTCATCGTCACCGAGGTCGCCGTCGCAGACGAGCTCGCCGCCGCGGCCGACCTGGTCAAGGGCAAGCTCGATGCGATCCCGGTCGCGGTAGTGCGAGGGTTGGACTTCACCGACGACCAGAACGGTTCGAAGCGGCTGTTGCGCGGCTCCGGGGAAGACCTGTTCCGACTCGGAACCGCTGAGGCGATTGCGCTCGGACGAGCTCAGTCCGCGGGTTGGTCGCAGGACGAGCTTGCGCCGGGCGTCGCCGGGCTGCATGCCGATGCCCTTGCGACCCTGGCCGCGATGCCCCTCAATCCTTCCGACGGCACCGGGCAGGCGGCTGTCCGGGAGGGCTTCTTCGCGTTGCTCGCGGCGCGCCCGGACGCCAGCCGGCGGGCATGTGCGCCTGGGCACCTGACCGCGAGCACCGTGCTGCTGAACGCTGCGGGAAACCAGGTACTGCTGACCCTGCACCCACGCGTGGGTGCCTGGCTACAGCTGGGAGGGCACTGCGAGGACGAGGACGGATCGCTGCTCGCTGCCGCGGTGCGGGAGGCCACCGAGGAGAGCGGCATCACCGGTATCGCGCTGGACCCACTACCCATCGACCTGGACGTTCATCCGATCACCTGCTCGCTCGGTATCCCCACCCGGCACTTCGACGTCCGCTACGTCGGCACAGCCCCGGACGGCGCCGAAGCAGTCCGCAGCGAGGAGTCCGATGACCTGCGATGGTTCGCTGTCGAGAACCTGCCCGACAACATCGCTCCGGAACTGCCGGAACTGATCCGCCGCGCGGTGGCCCGCAACTCGGCATCATGGCCGGCAACCCCGTGAATCCGCTCGATCAAATCGCCCGCTGGCCGGTGCCGAACGCAGCGGCCGCAGTGCTGTCGGATGCCGGCCTGCTTGCCACCGCCGGTGATCCGTTGCGGCCGTTTCCCCTTGCCTCGGTGACGAAACCGCTCACCTCGCTGGCCACTCTGGTCGCCGTAGAGGAAGGCGCCCTGGAGCTTGACGACCCGATCGGTGACCAGGCATTGGCCGCCGAACTGCCCGGCGCGACGCTGCGGCACCTGCTTGCACATGCCTCCGGGATCGGGCCGGACAGCCGGCAGCGCGCCGCCGAACCCGGCACCCGACGCATCTACTCCAACGCCGGCTTCGACCTGATCGGCGAGATGGTTTCCGAAGCGACGGAGATGCCGTTCGCCGACTACCTGCAGCAGGCGGTGTTCGCACCGTTGGGTATGTCCACCGCCGTTCTCGGCGGTTCGCCTGCATCGCAAGGCGTCGCCAGCATCAATGACCTGATCGCGGTGGTCAGTGAACTGCTGGCACCGACCGGCTTCCTGCATCCCAGCACTCTGAACGCTGCCCGTACGGTTCAGTTTGCTGACCTTCCTGGCGTGTTGCCGGGCTACGGCGCTCAGCAGCACAACGACTGGGGGCTGGGTTTCGAGATCCGCGCGGACAAGAGTCCACACTGGACCTCGAGCCGCAATTCCCCTGCTACGTATGGCCATTTCGGCGGCAGCGGGACAATGATGTGGATCGATCCTGAGGCTCAGCTCGCATTGGTGGCACTGGCTGACCGCGACTTCGACGAGTGGGCGATCAAGGCGTGGCCGGTGCTGTCCGAAGCCGTGCTCGCCGCCTACGCCTGAACAGCTGCCGGCACAGACACCGGGAGCGCACGACGTGTCGTCATGCGGCGTACTCCAAATACGATCGCACCGAGCAGAACCACCCACACGAGCACCGCGAGCTGTTTCTCCGACGTCGTGAAATCGTGATAGTAGGCACGGTCCCAGGGCAGCCCACCGGCCCATCGGTCGTAAACCACGAAGAGCAGCACGCCGCCAAGCACGTTGTAGACGGTGGCAAACCACACATCCAGCAGGTAGGCGGTGGCCAATCCCCAGGTCAGGTACTGCGTTCCGAACGACGGGATCAGGGCCAGGAACGCGACCATGCTCAGCGCGCCCGCGCTCACCACCTGGTCAGGACGTCGCCACACCAACCAGGCCGGTACCAGCGCGCACAACGCCACGATCAGCAGCCGGGCCGGGCCGGTCAGAACATCCACCAGGCTCTTCCCGCCGACGAAGTTCGCGGCCGAGCTCAGCCCCCATTGCGGAGTCAGTCCGCCCGGATACCCCAGTACGTTCTGCCGGATCGCGCCGAAGTGGGTCACCAGCACCGGCACCCAGAGGAGGACGAACACACTGCCGAGTCCGGCCAGAAGCAGGATCGTGACGCGCCGGCTGGTCCGCAACGCGTAGCCGATCAGGACCGGGACGACCACGATCGGCACCACCTTGATGCTGACCGCCAGGCCGAGCACGATGCCGGCTGCCAACGGGGCCTGGCGATCGGCGAGCAACCAGAGCGCCAGCACTACCAGCATCATGAAGATGGGGTCGGTGTTGCCATGGAAACCAGCGATGATGAC
This sequence comes from Jatrophihabitans sp., assembly GCA_036488285.1. Classification (GTDB taxonomy): domain Bacteria; phylum Actinomycetota; class Actinomycetes; order Mycobacteriales; family Jatrophihabitantaceae; genus Jatrophihabitans_A. The sequence goes on from DASXHV010000210.1 coordinate 14,745, forward strand.
CAGGATCGGGCTGGCGGCAACGCCGAATCCGGCGATCGTGGCAGCACGCAGGGGCACTCGCTTGCGAAGCAGCTCGAACACCAGCAACGCGGCCGGGACGTCACTCAGGCTCGAGGTCAGCCGGATCGTGTCGTTGAACGGAACGCCACGATCGCTCAACCAGTTCACCACGACGAGGAAATACCCAGTCAGCGGCGCGTGGTTGTACAGCGACCGGGGGAAATGCACTCCATACACGCCGATCGGTCCGGCAGACCGCACCCCGGCCAGGAAGTCCTGCCAGTGCAGGATGTCGTTCGTCCCGAACGTCGACGTCATCACGACGACGTTCAGCGCGAGGAAGAGCACCGCGACCGCCACGATCGATCGGCGCGCTCGTCGCACCGACAGATCAGTGGCGCCCACGGCCCTATCTACGGCGGAACGCAAGCCGAATGAAGGTGTAGTCAAGATTCGTCCGCGGCCAATGCACGGGACGCTCCGGGTGCTGGAGGCGCAGATCGCCGATCAGGTCGAGCCCAGCCTTGTCGGCCATCTCGACGAG
>DASXHV010000002.1:0-11261 GCA_036488285.1 Jatrophihabitans sp.
CCGCCATCAATCTGGCGGTCGAGAGATCCGACCCCACGGCACACATCGTGATTCTCAATCCCGACACTCGGGTTCGCGCCGACGCGCTGCACACTCTGCTCAACGGCCTGCACGACCCGGCGGTGGGTATTGTCGCGCCGCGGCTGGTGGAACCGGATGGTTCGACGCAGAAATCCTTACGCCGCGAACCAACCGTCCTGCGAGCATTGGGCCTGACTCGAACTCGGCTGCCACTGTTGTCGGAGTACGTCCATGACCAGCGGGCATACCAGACACAAACCGATGCGGACTGGGCTGTCGGTGCCGCTCTGCTGGTACGCCGCGAATGCTTCGCAGACCTTGGCGGCTGGGACTCGTCGTACTTCTTGTATTCAGAGGAGACCGATTTCTGCTTACGTGCCCGGGACCGCGGATGGCTCACCCGCCTGCAGCCGACCGCGATCGTCGAGCACATCGGAGGCGGTTCCGGACGCAGCGCCCGGACGCACACGATGCAAGTCATCAATCGAGTGCGCCTCTACCGGCGCCGGAACCCGCCGCTTTCGTCCTGGCTCTACTACCTGGTGACGTTGCTGAACGAGGCAACCCGAATCATCCGGCCGGGCGACCGAGGGCGATCCCGGGCGGCGGTGCTTGCCTTGTTGCGTCCGCTCCGGCGGCCGGCCGAGCTGGGCTGCTCCGATCGCCTGATGCCCTGCTGAACCAGCGTCGCGCGCGAGATCGCTGTGCGACGATTGGCCAATGGCAATTCGGCAGGAGCCGCGCGCCGTAGCGAGCGTGGTGATCCCGGCGCACAACGAGGCACGAGGTATCTCCCGACTGCTCAAAAGCCTTCTCGAGGACACCGCTGCCAGTGAGCTCGAGATCATCGTCGTGTGTAACGGGTGCACCGACGACACCGCGGCCCGCGCCCGGCAAGCGGGGCCCACTGTTCTGGTGGCCGAAACTCCGATTCCGTCCAAGCGGCGCGCGCTGGACACCGGCGATGAGCTCGCACACTACTTCCCGCGTATCTACGTCGATGCCGATGTGGAGATCTCCGGGCGATCGATCATCGCTTTGATCGCAGCCCTCGAAAAGCCCGACATCCATGCGGTAGGTCCCAGCCGGGTGCTTCCGACAAGCGCAAGCTCGTGGCTGGTCACCCGGTACCTCGCGGCTTGGCAGCAACTTCCCGCCGTCCGCAACGGCCTGTTCGGACGCGGCGTGGTAGCGGTGGACGCCATCGGGTACGGGCGGGTCAGCAGACTCCCGCACGTGATGTCAGACGACCTTGCGATGTCCGAAGCCTTCTCGGCTGCCGAACGCGAAATCGTTTCCGACGCCACCGTCGTGGTCCAACCACCGCGACGCCTTCGGGATCTGCTGCGTCGACGCATTCGCGTGCACACCGGCAATTCGCAGTTCGATGACGCAGGTGGCCGGAGCGAGAACGCCAAGACTTCGCTGACTGATCTGGTCAGGATCGCTTTCCGCAGTCCTGGCCTGGCTTTGGACGTCGGCGTATTCCTCGCGGTCACAGTGATGGCACGAATCGGTGCCCGGCGCACGATCAAGAAGGGAGACTACTCGACGTGGCTGCGCGATGAGAGCAGTCGTGCCGAAGCGGAATGATCCGAACCGCTGTCTCTTGGTACGGGTCACCCCGAAGCTGCCCTACGCTATGTAGATGCCCGCGGTATCAATCGTCTGTGTCTTCAATGACCCTGACGTCCGGGCGGCCTGCTTGGATCGATCGATCGACATGCATCGTGACGAGGTTGGGACCGTCGAGTACCTACCCATCGACAACACCGCCGGCCAGTTCGCCACGGCGGGGTCCGCACTCAACCACGGCGCTCGCCAAGCGAGCAAGGACTACGTCGCCTTCGTTCACCAGGACGTCTTCCTCCATTCGCTGCGAAGCCTTGAAGACGCGGCCGACATTCTGGCTCACGAGGCCAGCCTCGGCCTGATCGGCGCCGTTGGTGTCACCTCGGACGGACGCGTGCTTGGTCAGATTCGCGACCGAGTCGTCATGCTCGGCGAACAAGTCACGGACTTCGCGCAAGTCGACTCGCTGGATGAAGTGCTTTTCATGACCCGACGAAGCCAGGTTCTCGAAGAGCCCCTCAGTGAAGATCCCGAACTCGCTTGGCATGCCTACGCCGTCGAATACGGGCTGCGGCTGCGCCGTCGGCACCTGTCGACCGCCGCAACCCAGATACCGCTGACCCACAACAGCCTCACCATCAACCTAGCGCGGCTGGATGTCGCTCACCGACATGTCGCAACGCGGTATCCCGAATACTGCCCGACCAGGACGACGTGCGGCGTCGTGGGAGCGCCACGACGCCCGCTCACCAAGAGCCGGGTACTCAGCAGATATCGATGGCGCTATCCGTGGCTCAGAGAGTCCCTCATCGCACGGCGGCTGCTCAGAAGCGGTTGGGATGGCGATGTCGTCCTGGCAGATATCCGCCGAGACGTCGACGAAGTGATCGACCGCATCGCTGGGCCGTTGCAGGTGGTGAATGTCCAGACCGGAGCGCGGTCCTACGTCGGTTACGACCCGATCGAACTGAGCCGGCGAGGCCGAAGCATTGTCGTGTCCGCCATCACCGAGGATCGAATCGCCGACGTCGTTGCCGACTGCGATCCGGAGACTGGCGTCCTGGTCACCAACGTCCCACCAGAATCGCTGGCTCGGCTAGCGAGCCTCGTGCCGGTCGATCGGCGTCGACTCGGCTTTCACGAGAACATCGGTTGCTGGCTATTGCTCGGCGCTGCCGCAGCCGTCGACATCCGGAAATGGAACGCGCCGCGCGCTGTTCCCTTGCGAACGCGTCGCAGTCCGCGCGACCCGGCCGGCGCGGCTAGGGATTTACCTTTGCGCTAGCAGCTCTGCTCGCTATCCGGTGACGTGCCCGTGACAACGGGGGCAACATCCATTCCGGGACCAGCAGTCGCGCTGCGGGACGTTCACCCTTGCGCATCAAACGGATCCAGGTACTCACGCGATCGCGGATCGGCAGCAGGGCGAGGTTGGCGCGCTGCGCTCCGACCTGACCGTCGCTGAACCCGGTCTGCCCTTGTACCAATTCGACCAGCTGGTCCAGAGAGCCGGTACCGCGAGGCGCCGGGCCCGGCCTGGGGGCTATCGGCAGCTTGGCGGCCAGCGCATACAAATCGTCGAGGTCGGCCTGCCAGCCGGTGCCGACATGGGTTCGTTCGATGGCGTCGCGGGTCTGCGCTCCGCGCTCGTGACGCCAATCTGCGTCGGAGATCATCTTGCTGAGGTCGCGATGGAACTCGACGTTGTTGCGTGGCCGCAACAAGAACTCATCCAGCCCGCGGGTGTCGGCTCCCAACACCCCGCAGTCGGAGGGATGTCCGCGGTATGTCAGCGCGGGATTGCCGAAGATTCCCGACTCGATCAGCGAGGTCAAGGATGCGAAGGGAAACGAATCGACGTAACCGTCGGCGGCCAGGTGCAGCGGCGTAACGTCGGCCAGCCGGCCCAGAGCGCGAATGCGACCGTGCGAGAGACGCTCTGCGTCGGCCCACTGCCCGACGGGATCTGGGCCCGCGGCGAGGAAGACTGCGTTGGGATGTTCTTGAATCACGGGGAGAACGAGGTCGAGCAGGCTCGGTTCAGACAGTGCGTCGTACTTCGTGGCGGCGGCGGCGGTGGCTATGAGGACCTGCTGATCGCTCAACCCGAATTGCCGCTTCGCCTCTGCACGCGTCATGGTCCTGGTGGTCAAGGCGCCGAGCGGCCTGGCCAACACCGCGGACCTGGCCGACTCGACACCTCGTCGCTCGATCGCGAGGTCGCGCCCGCTGTCACGCAGGTTGAGCAGGACGGTCGTGGTATTCCTCCCGATCCAGAAGGCATGATCGCTGTGATTCACCATGACAACCGGTGGTAGCCCGGTCGGCTCGGCGAATGCCAGCGCCGGTACGACGTCATAGGGATGGGCGTGCAAGAGCACCAGATCCGCACGCAAGGCGGCGGCCCGCAAGGCCTTTGCCCGTCGGAGGAGGCCGCCGGCCGAGCCGTCGAGGCAACTCAAGTCATCCCGGACGGCGAGTTCCTGAATGAGCTTCTGCGGAACAGGCGTGGCCCCCTGTCGAGTCAGGCAGACCTGATGACGGCGTCCGCTGTCCTGCGAGATCCAACGGGACAGCATCTGAGTGTGGCCGCCGACCTCGTAGACCTGAGTTGCGACATGAAGGACCTGCGCAGGCGTTGCCGTCGGCACCCGAATCGCGATACCTCGGGAATCAATCCCCGCACGATGAGCAATCGCATTCAGCGAGGACTCCAGATCTGGGCTCGCGAAGATGCCGGCATGATTCAGCCAGGCGTAGTAGGCCGCGATCTGGCACGCCACCGCAGCCGCTTCGAGGCGTCCGCGATCGAGCTTTTCCTTGGCGTCGGCGGTCAACGCAGTCAGCTCGACGAAGTTGGTGTCCAGCCGCGCGAGAGCCAACTCGGTCGCGCCAACCTCGTTCACGTGATTGCCTCGCTACGCAGCTGACGACGGCGCGGAGGCCCGTGGCGCCACGCGCAGCCGAAGCTTGCTCACAACGGACCACATGGTCGCCCGCGGGACGACGAGGAACAGGTACACGATAGAGGCGAGCCCACCGACGACGAGCAGATCCACGAACGGCGAGCTGATGCGTCCACGGCCGAACACCAGGATGACAGCCATCACCGCACCGGCAGCCAACGGGCGAGCCACCGCGCGGGCAAGCAGCCGAAGGGAAACGCCGCCGCGGCGAATCATGATCAAGTAAGACGTGCCGGCGATGCCGAAGGTGACGACGACATGACCGAGCGAGGTGCCCCGAATGCCGTCCGCCTGGGTACCGATGATCAGCGCCGGCGTCAAGGTGACCAGCCACAACACCTGGAGTCCGAACAAGGCCACCGGTCGACCGTCGCCCACCAGTGCGTCATAGCAGAGATCCAACAGCACGCGCGCGCTGCCCACCAGCGCCAGCCAGGTCAAAGCTGTGGCGGCAGGCAGCCATTCCGGTCCGTACAGGAAGAGGATCGCCGGTCTGCTGAGCATGGCCAACAGCAAGCAGGGCAGCAGGAGAATCGCTACCAAGATCCCCATCGAGCGAGCAAAAGCCGCGCTGAACGCCGCCCGGTCACCCTGAAGTCTCGCGAAACCGGGGATAGCCACGCGTCGGATCGCGAAGGTCAGCAGGTTCGACGGCCAGCTGGCGACGTTGAAAGCCAGCATGTACAGGCCGAGCTCTGTCGAGTTGCTGAGGTGCCCAACGACGATGTAGTCAACGTTCTGGATGGCGAACCAGAGCAGGCTGGTCGCGGCCAACGGGAGTCCGAACCGCAACAACAACCTTGCGTCCTCAGCGTGCCAACCTGGCTTCGGACGAGATGGCGCCATCCAGAGGATCAGCACGGTCGCGGTCAGGTTGGACGACAGGATGCCGAGCGCGAGGCTGGTGGCGCCGTGACCGGTGGCGGCCAGTGAAACGGTGAGCGCAGCGCTGACGACAAAGCCCGCGAGGTCGGCGATCATCCGCTTGCCTTGCAAGAAGTTCCGGGTCAGCAGTGCGTTGGGGATGGACGAGCAGCCGTCGATGACGACGCCAAGAGCCATCAGCCGGAGCAAGCCGGTAGCAGCTGGGGCGTTCAACGTCGCGGCGAGGCTCGGCGCCAACAGGAAGCAGGCCGCATAGAGCAGCACACTCGTCGCCACGCTCAGGGTTACAGCCGAACGCGCTGCACGCTCGACGTCACCTTGCCACCGAACAATCGCGACGCTGGTGCCGAGTTCATTCATGCTGCCGAGGCCCACCATGAAGACCAGACCGACCGCGAAGACCCCGTAGTCATGTGGGACGAGCAACCGAGCTAGCAGGATCCCCAGCGCGACGTTGGCAACACGCGACACCATGCTGTTGAGCAAGCTCCAGCCCAGGCCGCTCTTGACCTGCGAAGCCAGCGCCGGCTCCGACGAAGCCTGGTCGGGGTTGTCCGACTCCTGCTCCGCTTCCGGCACGGCGGGCGCGCTAGTCCGATGCCGTGCGCCGGGTGAGGCGGCCTCGTCAAGCTGCTGGGTCACAGCAGTCACCGCCCAACCCCGTAGCTCGCATCGGTGAACCCCTGCCCGATCTCATTCCTCAGGCGTCCGGTGATCGATCCCACCGCCGCAGAAAAGGAGTTTCGTCTGCACTACCCGGAATGATGTTTGCGTTAAGTATCGCATGCTCGTTCCGGCAGTGCTATGCCGGCTTTCCCCCAACCCGGGCGTGTTCTACTCCCACCGGAACGTGAATCATCAAACCGTGTAATTGACAGTCAACGACCTCACGGTCGGTGTGACGTATCGGGGGCTCGAAGACGTCATCGTCAGCTGGTACTGGGCATAGCGAGCCGTCGACGCAATCGACGTTCCGGAGCTCGCGACTGTCCCCCATGCACTCCAGGACGCGTCCGGGGCCGCAGTGTTACCGGTGCGCACCCTCACCACGAAGGTGGTTCCGGTCGGCGCGGTGGCGTCCCAAGCAATCGCAGCCCAGTTCACCGTGGCGCCGGCGTCGAAAACGCGGGACGTGAATGTTCCCGACGCGGCGTAAGGACCGACCCGAACCCAGTCGACGGCGAGGTTGCCATCGGCGACGACAGTGTCGGCCAGCAGCGGCCGCAGGTTGGAGTAGAAGGTGTTGAACGAGTGCGTGTACTTCTGCACGTCATCGACGTAGAAGGCGACGGTGCTGGAGTTCCATTCGATCCGGAACTTGTGTATTGCCACTGTCCAGCCGGTGACCAGCGTGCCGGTGCTAGTTGCGTTGAAGCCATCGTTGACCGTCGCGATCAGCTGGTTGGAAGTGTTCACGCTGAGCTGGATCTTGACTTTGGAGTTGGAACCCGTCACCCATCCGATGGTCTGATTCTTACCCAGTGTCGCGCGCAATTCCAACGACTTCGCAGTGGAATACGTGGCCGTCGTGGTCAGGTTTGCGCCGGCCACCGTTACCGTGCCGCCAGCAACCGTCGACCCACCACCGGTGGCATTGGGTGTCGACGTCCAGCCAGCCGGAAGCGCCGCGCCTGTGAACTCGGCGACGGCAGTCGGCGTCAGCGTCACCTCTCCGTCGCTGTTGCCGGCGACGTAGGTCGACGACGCCGACCCGGAAGAGAAGTCTGCCGGTGTCGCATCGCTGAACGGCGTGGTCGTGGGTATGTAGGTAGCCGGTGGACTTGCAGCGTCCGGCGAAGTCACTGAATTCCCGGACGCGTCGACTGACGTGACGCGATAGTAGTACCGAGTATTGACGGTGAGACCGGTCAGCGTCACGGAATGGCTCGTCGATGAGCCTGGCGCAGTCGCGTTCAGGTTCAGCGAGCTCGTCGATGTGCCATACGCGACGCTACTCGTGGTCGCTACGTTCGTCGTCCACGTCACGGTTGCCGAGGTTCCAGAGCCTGTTGCGGCAACGGCACTGATCGCCGGTTGCACGAGTGGTGCAGTGGCACTCAACACCGGGTCCACCCAGTAGTTGGCGTCCGACGTGTTGCCTGGGAAGCCCTGCCCGTAGACGTACGCGCCGCCGTGTATGGCGACATGCAGGGGCGGCGTATCCACCCCGGCGGCCGAGAAAGCGCCGCTGTCATAGGAATAACTGCCGGTACTGGTGTGGTAGGAGACTATGTAGGTTGTACCGGCGGTGATGTCCACCGGCGTTGCGAAGCTAACCGTCTGCCACCCACTGGCGGTCTCGTTGCTGGCCACGGCGGTCGCCAGTTGCGTTCCAGCGGTTGACCACAGCGAGACCACGTGCTGGCCGACGTTCGCTGCGGACTTGTAGTACCGGACTCCGGTCAGTGAGCCTGCCCAGTCAGATGTGAACTTGGTACCCACCTCAACCGAGGAGGTGTCGGGTGCTGCCGGTACGGCAGGCACCGAACTGTCCTTCCAGATCGAGCAGGGGCAGACACCCGGTGTCGGGTCCGGAAGCATCGTCGTGAACTTCCATACGAAGGGAGCCGTCATTGCATTACCAGCGACATCACTTGCTGTGAGGCTGGCGGTGTAGGTCATCCCGCGTGCCAGCGCCGAGGTGGGCGTGAACGTCGCCATCGTGCTCGTGGCATCGAGTGTCGTGGTGCCGCTCACGGTGTTTCCGCCGCTGTCGGTCACTACCAAGGACAGCGATGCCGCGGTGACCGCCTCAGAGAACTTCGCGGTGGCGATAGTAGCCGTCGGCAGGCTCGACGCGGTATCAGCCGGCGTGACCGATTCGATCGCAGGCGGCGTCAGGTCGGCGGCCGATCCGGTGTTGAACAGCGGGTCGACCCAGTAGTTGGTGTTGTTGTAACTGTTGGTCGGCATTACGTCGCCGTTGTAGGAGTAGACACCGTTTCCGCCACCCACACCGGTGAGCGGGTCGGCGTCATAGGCAGTGTCGAAGAAGTGCCCGTCGGCCGAGTAGTGCCCGTTGGGCGCGTAGTAGCTGACCGTGTAGGTGCTACCGGCGTTGAGCGCGACCGGATTGGCGAACATCAACGTCTGCCAGCCGCTCGCGGACTCGTTGGTGAAGGTTCCGGTCGCGAGTTTCGCCCCACCCGAACTCCACAGGCTGCCGGTGTGCGTGCCGTTGTTGGCAGCACTCTTGTAGAAGCGAATGCCGGACACCGCACCGCCCACCGACGGAATGAACTTCACTCCGAGCGCGACACTGCTCCCATCGCCGATATCAACTGTGCCCGGCGTCGCCGTGGGCGAGAACAGGCCGCACGGGCACGGCACGCTCAGCCGCGCGGTGAAGGCAAAGGTGTACGGCGATGCCTGAGCGGTACCGGCGAAACTTCTGCCACCACTGACCGAGACGGTGTACTGCGACCCGTTGGTCAGGGCAGCCGTGGGAGAGAACGTCAGCGCTGTGTGAGCGGTGTTCTGAGTGGTGGTGCCTGCGACGCTCGCGCCGTCCGGTCCCGTCACCGCTACGGTCCCTGTTCCGGCGATGACGGCCGTGTTGTAGTTGGCAACGATCTTGGTGGCAGTAGAGACGTCAGCCGCATTGTTCGCGGGCGTGGTCGATGTGACCGTAGGAACCGTCGAGGCGGGAACCGTGAACACGACATCCACGCCATAGTCGCTAGCCGACGACGTATTCGGGAAGCCGGTTGTGTACGCGTACATGCCCCCATTGACCGGGACATGCAGTGGGAAGTTGTCGACACCGCTACTCGCGAAGCCGTTCACGGTCGCCGAATAGTGCCCGTTAGGCGCATGGTAGGAGACAATGTAGGTGGTTGCTGCCGTGATGCTCACGGGGCTGGAGAAATTCACGGTCTGCCAGCCACTGGTGGACTCACCACTGAACGTGGCGGTAGCCAGCAGCACACCACCGGCGGTCCACAAGGACCCGGTGTGCACACCGATATTTTCCAAGCCCTTGTAGAAGCGAACCCCGGTCACGATCCCGTCGATGTCGGAGCTGAACTTCACGCCCAGCTCGACGGAGCCGGAGTCCGGAATGGTTCCATCTGCCGGCACGCTGAGATCGCTGAACACCGTGCATGGGCAGGCTCCGCCCACCTGACCGGCATAGGCGGTTCGGAAGTTCCAGACCACTGGTGCGGGCAGCGGGTTGCCGTTGGTGTCTGAACCACTGACCGTCGCTGTGTACAGCGTGCCGTCGGCCAAGGGCGCATTGGGTACGAGGGTGGCGGTATGCGACGCGGAATCGTAACTGACTGTCGCGGGCACCGCGTTGCTCGACGGATCTGTCAGCGTGAAGCTGATGCTCGATGAATCCATCGCCTTGGAGAAGGTGACAGTTGGCGTGGCGGCGGTCGAAACGCTCGAGGAACTGGGTGTGGGCGTCTGTCCGGTAACAGATGGCGGCACGGTCGTGCTCGCGCTGAACATGACGTCGACGTAGTAGTTGCTGGCCCGGAAGGTACTCGTCGGGAAGCCGTGCCCGACCGAATAGACGCCGTTCGTCTTGGTACCGTCCCCCGATGTCAGTTGAGCGCTCAGCGGGGTGGCCGAATAATCCTTGTAGTAGAAGGTGTTCAGGTCGGCCGCATAGTGCCCGTTGGGCGCGAAGTAGCTCGCGACGTACGTCGTGGCCGCTGTAATCGCAACGGGAGAAGTGAAGACCAGTGTCTGCCACCCGCTGGCCGTCTCGCTCGTAAAGTTACCGGTTGCGAGCAGTGTGCCGGACGTGGTCCACAACGAGCCGGAGTGAGTGCCGGTGTTGGCAGCTGCCTTGTAGAACCGGACGCCAGAGATGTAACCGTCCGCCGAACTCGAGAACCGGATCCCCAGCTCGACGGCGGATGAGTCGCCGCCATCGGGCTGCTTGGGGACAGCGTTACCGAACAGCGTGCACGGGCAGGACGTCGAGACCGCAAGGGTGGTCGGCGTGGCGATGTTCCCACTGTCGTCGGTCGCTCGCGCTTGGATATTCCAATTTCCGGAACCATGCGCGATGCCGGTGTACGTCCAGGACGTGGTTCCGGTCGCAGGGTGCCACGTGGTGCCCCCGTCCAAGGACACCTCGACGCCACCGACCACACCGCCACCGACGTCGGTCGAGGTGCCGGTCACCGTGATCTGGCCGCTGTTGCTGACCACCGATCCGGCAGCCGGGCTGGTGATAGTCGTTACCGGAGCCTGGGTGTCGGTCGTTGCGCTGGCGGCAACCATCCCCGACATCAATGTCGCGGGCTGTGCGCCCATGTCGGCGAAGAGGTTGATGGTCGCCTGCTGCATCCGCGGATCGGCAGGCGACTGCGTCCCGTCGTGATCGGAGTCCAAGCCCCAACACCACTGGATGGTGCCAGCACCGAATACCAACGCGCCGCTGGGCGCGCGATACAGCGTGATGTGGTGAGTGGTAGTGCCCGGTGCGACAACGGTTCCGAAGTCTTGCAGGTATTGATCGGTCGCACCGGTAGTGGTCGACATGTCGATCAGACCGGCCGGCCTGAACCCGTTGTCGACGTCCTCATCGGACTCGTAGCCGATCGTGTTCGGCGCGAGCGCGGTAGAGCTTCCCGGCATCGAGGCCAGTCCGGTGTTGCGCCAGATCCGGAGCTTGCCCTGGGCCGAGGTGACCGTGAGCGCCATAGCGGTGTTGTTGACCATGTACATGGTCCCGGTCAGGCCGTTTTCTGGGTTGCTTCCGCCGGGCGAAGCCGCAAAGCGCGGATCTCGGAACGTGGCCGTCGATTCGCTCGACGGGTCGAGTTTTGCGTTTTCCCAGGTGTCCTTGTAGTCGACGAT
>DASXHV010000124.1:0-4193 GCA_036488285.1 Jatrophihabitans sp.
CTCAACCGCGGCACGATCAGCGCTGAATACACCTCCGACGAGGTCTCGGTCGCGGACCTCACCGCCGCCGCGGGAGGATTGGTATGAGCCCCACTGGTGACCGGCCTGCCGCGGCCAATGCCGGCGTGCTCGCCCGGATACGACCGGCTCTGACCAGCCTGCGCCCGCAACGGGCCGGCGTCGTGTATGCCTTGATCCTGCTCGTCGTCGTACTGGTGATCGCGACCGCCGCGAAAGGCCAACCGGCCTATCTCTCCAGCGTCAACGTCTCCAACATCCTCAGCCAAGCGGCGCCGGACGCACTCCTCGCGGTGTTCATGACGGTTGTTCTGATCTCGGGAAACTTCGACCTGTCCGTCGCGTCGGTCGCCGCGTTGTCCGCGGCCCTGGCATTGAAGACACTCGACTCGATAGGCACAGCACCGGCCATCATCCTTGCGCTGCTCGTGGGTGCGGCCGTCGGGCTGATCAACGCTGCCCTCGTTCAGAAGATCGGCGTCAACGCCTTCATCGTGACCCTGGGCAGCATGACCGCAGTACGCGGGATCGTCCTCACAGCCCTCAACGGCCAAAGCGTCACCGCGCAATCGCGATCTCTGGTCGCCCTCGACAGCACCATCTATCGCGTCCCAGTCCCGGTTGCTCTCGTGGCCGGGGTACTCATCCTCACGCTGGCCGGATTGCGCATCCGGCAGCTCAGCGACGCCGGCACACCACCGGTGGACGGCTTTTTCATCGCCCTCGTCCTGATGGGGCTCGCAGCCATCGTGGTACCCGTCCTCGCTCCCGCCCTGCTCACCCAGCCGCTACCGGTATGGCTGATGCTGTGGGTGACCGTGGGTGTCAGCGTGGCGCTGCGATTCCTGATAGGCGGACGCAATCTCTACGCAGTAGGCAGCAACGCCGAAGCCGCGCGGCTATCGGGCATCAACGTCGACTTCTACAAGATGGCGCCGTTCGTGCTGTCCGGGGCGGCCGCGGCTGGCGTCGGCCTGCTCTACGCGGGTCGTTTCAACTCGGTCGATCCGAACGCGCTGACCGGCACCGAACTGACCGTCATCGCGGCCGCGATCCTCGGCGGCACATCACTGTTCGGCGGCGCGGGCTATGTCGGCAAGTCGGTGCTCGGCACGGTGGTGCTGTTCACATTGTCCAACGGCTTCAACGTGCTCAACCTCGGCTCGAACTACCAGTACGTCGTGCAAGGAGCCGTACTCGTCGCAGCATCGGCGGTCTACACGATCGCGTCCAAGTCGCCCGCCCGGCGCGCGCCGAAGCGTCGCACATCCGAGCCGGACGTCCCGGCGTCACCGCCGGCGACGGGGGACACGTCGGCCAAGAGCCTGCACGCAGCCGCGACGAAGTCATGAGTCCCGACGGTGGAGCAGCCTCAGTGATCGTCGAACGCGACGTCTGGATCCCGATGCGTGACGGTGTCCAGCTGCAGGCCGACATCTGGCGTCCCTCGGATGCCGATCGGCACCCCGTGCTGCTGCAGCGGACGCCTTACAACCGCGGTGATTCCTTTGCTGTCATCGTCAACGCCGGCATCGAGCCGCTGCGTGCTGTTGCCGAAGGATTCGCAATCGTCATCCAGGACACCCGCGGTCGGTTCGGTTCGCAGGGCCGTTTCGACCCGTTCCGGACCGAGGCCGCCGACGGTTACGACACTGTGCAGTGGCTTGCCCAACGCAGCTATTCCAACGGCAAGGTCGGCATGTACGGCGCGTCCTACTTCGGTGCCACACAGCTGCTGGCCGCAACCTTGAGTCCGCCCGCTCTCAAGGCAGTCGCGCCTCAGGTGACCGCATCGGACTATCACGACACCTGGACCTACCAAGGCGGCGCGTTGCAGCTCGGGTTCACCTTGTACTGGGCCCTGGGTCTGGCCGCTGCCGAGCTCGCCCGAAGGCAGGGCGAAGGGGAAGTCCTTGATGCCGAAGCGAAGGAATTGGAAGCCTTGCTCGCCGACCCATGGCAGGCCTTTCACACCCGTCCGCTGAATCAGATCACAGCACTGAACACCTTGTTACCGGCCTGGAAGGACTGGCTGGACCACCCCGGCCGGGATGAATTCTGGAAGGCAGTGAGCATTGCTGAGTTCCACTCCACCCTCGACGTCCCGGCGTTGCACGTCGGAGGCTGGTACGACCTGTTTCTGCGCGGCACTCTCGCCAATTACGCGGGGATGTCACGCGCGCGAGCGCCGCAGCGGCTGATCATCGGACCGTGGGCGCACGCCGTTGCCTACGACGCCCTCGGAGAGGTCGAGTACGGCGGAGCGGCTGCCGCGGCGAGCTTGGACATCACCCGTCTGCAGCTCGACTGGTTTTCCTCATACCTTGCCGATCAACCCGCATCGAGCACGGCATCGCCGGTCAAGACGTTCGTGATGGGCGACAACGTGTGGCGCGACGAGGACGCATGGCCACCTGCCCGCGCACGGATCGAACGCCTTTATCTCACCGACGGCCCGCTCGATTCGGGGGGCGCTCTCGTGGCCGATATCCCCACGGCGCAGGAAGAGTTCGCGACGTTCGATTACGATCCTGGCGACCCGGTCCCGACCGTCGGTGGAGCGACCTTCCTGCCCGGCGTCTACGTCGGCCTGCACGCCGGGCAGCGCGATCAACGCTCCGTCGAGCAGCGGCCCGACGTCCTCACGTACACCACCGAGACACTGAGTGCGGACCTCGAGCTGTGCGGTCCGGTCGCGATGGTGTTGTACGCCGCCACTAGTGCCCGCGACACCGACTGGACCGCCAAACTCGTCGACGTCCACCCGGACGGGCGCGCGTTGAACATCTGCGACGGCATCATCCGGGCCCGCTACCGAGACGGTGCCGCGGCCGAGGAACTGCTCGCGCCGGGCACGGGTCATGAATTCCGGATCGACCTCGGCGCGACCTGCATCGTGCTCAAGACCGGACACGCGTTGCGGCTCGAGATCTCCAGCTCCAACTTCCCGCGCTTCGACGCCAATCCGAACGACGGTGGCCTGACTGCGGCCGCGACACCGGAGGACTTCATCGTCGCCCATCAGCGGATCTGGCACGACCAGAGCCGGCCTTCGCATCTCGAGGTTCACATCCTGCCGCGGGCATGACGAATTCTCGGTAGCTGCCCCCCTTGATCACCTTCGGCCGGTCGACATTTCAGGCGCCACCGGTTCGGCCAGTTCGACTCGAAAGCAGGAATCCCCATGGCTCGTATCGTGAAAGCCGAACTCCGTCTGGTTGACCTGAAACCGCTGACTCAACGTATCGATGCCATCCAGTCCTTCGTGAGCCAGGAAACGCCGATTCTGACGTTGACCGACGAAGACGGCGCGACCGGCACCGGCTACAGCTACACGATCGGGTCAGGGGGAAGCGCCATCATCGCCTTGTTGCGCGACCACCTTTTGCCGCAGCTGATCGGCATGGACGCAGCGGAGATAGAGAACAACTGGCGGGCGCTGCTGTACGGCATGCACTCCCTGGCTGTCGGGCCGGTCAGCTCGCTGTCGCTCGCCGCGATCGACATCGCCTGCTGGGACCTGCGCTGTCGTCGTGCCGGCATTCCGTTGCACCAGGCCGTCGGAGGCGCGCATACCCGCCTGCCCGTCTACACAACCGAAGGTGGCTGGCTCCAGCTGGAGAGCGACCAACTCGTTGAGGACGCCGTGCGTATGCAGGCCCGCGGCTTCAAGGGCGCAAAGGTCAAGATCGGCAAACCGCGTAAGACCGAAGACGTCGAACGTCTGACCGCGGTCCGTCAGGCAGTCGGGGACGGATTTGAGCTGATGGTCGACGCCAACCAAGGGATGCGCCTGGACGATGCTCAACGCCGAGCGCA
Organism: Jatrophihabitans sp.; assembly: GCA_036488285.1. Lineage (GTDB taxonomy): Bacteria > Actinomycetota > Actinomycetes > Mycobacteriales > Jatrophihabitantaceae > Jatrophihabitans_A. The sequence continues at coordinate 3,838 of DASXHV010000124.1, forward strand.
TTTGCTGACCGAGCTCGACCTCGCCTGGATCGAGGAACCGCTGCCCGCCGACGACGTCAGCGGGCACGCCAGGCTGGTCGCGTCCTCCTCGATCCCGATCGCGGTCGGCGAATCGCTGTACAGCCTGAGCCAATTCAAGGACTACGTGCACGCTGATGCCTGCTCCGTGATCCAGGTCGACGTGGCCCGCATCGGCGGTATTACCCCGTGGCTCAAGGTCGCCCACCTCGCCGACGCCTACAACCTGCCGGTGTCCCCACACTTCCTGATGGAACTGCACGCTTCACTCGCCTGCGGAATCCCGAATGGCCAATGGGTGGAATACATCCCACAGCTGGAAGGAATCACCCGGAGCG
>DASXHV010000074.1:0-4730 GCA_036488285.1 Jatrophihabitans sp.
GATCTTCAAGTGGCTTTATGACGACGGGCTGATCTACCGCGCCGAGCGGTTGGTGAACTGGTCGCCGGATCTGCGGTCGGTGCTCTCGGACGCCGAGGTCATCCACGAAGACGTCGAGGGTGAGCTGGTCTCGATGCGCTACGGCAGCCTCGATGACAGCCAGCCACACATCGTCGTCGCCACCACCCGGGTCGAGACGATGCTCGGCGACACTGCGGTGGCCGTGCATCCCGACGATGCTCGTTACGCCGAGCTGGTCGGCACCGAGATCGAATTACCCTTGACCGGACGGATGATTCCGATCATCGCCGACGCCCATGTCGACCCGGAGTTCGGTACCGGGGCCGTCAAGGTGACGCCCGCCCACGACCCGAACGACTTCGAGATCGGTAAGCGCGCCAACCTGCCGATGCTTACGATCATGGACGAGACCGGGTTGATCCAAGGCACCGGCACGGCATTCGACGGCCTGGATCGATTCGAGGCGAGGGTGGCGGTGCGCGAGGCGCTGCGCGAGCAGGGTCGGATCGTGGCAGAGAAGCGTCCGTACCTGCATTCGGTGGGCCACTCGGAGCGGTCCAAAGAGCCCATCGAACCGCGGCTTTCCTTGCAATGGTTCGTGAAGGTCGGGCCGCTGGCTCAGGCCGCCGGCGATGCGGTGCGTGACGGCACCGTGCAGATCAGCCCTCCAGAGATGGCCCGCCGGTACTTCGACTGGACCGACAACATGCATGACTGGTGCATCAGCCGCCAGCTGTGGTGGGGACACCGGATCCCGGTCTGGTACTCACCGGACGGATCCCAGTCCGTGTGCCTGGGCCCGGACGAACAGCCGCCGGACGGATGGGTTCAGGATCCCGACGTTCTCGACACCTGGTTCTCTTCAGCCTTGTGGCCGTTCGCCACCTTGGGCTGGCCGGAGCAGACTGCGGACCTGGCCAAGTTCTATCCGACCACGGTGCTGCTCACCGGCTACGACATTCTGTTCTTCTGGGTCATCCGGATGATGATGTTCGGCATGTATGCGATGGACGGCAATCCTTCCGGCGCCGAGCCTTTTCACACCATCGCGCTGCACGGCATGGTGCGCGACAAGTTCGGCAAGAAGATGTCGAAGTCGCGCGGCAACGGTGTCGATCCGCTGGTGTGGATGGATGAGTACGGTTCGGACGCGGTGCGTTTCACCTTCGCGCGCGGGGCCAATCCCGGTGCGGACCTGCCCGTCGGCGAAGAGATCGTGGCCGGCTCGCGCAACTTCTGCACCAAGCTGTGGAACGCGACCAGGTTCGCGATGCTCAACGGCGCCAGCACCGACGGCGATCTGCCGACTGAGCTGGTCGGCGCCGACGCGTGGATCATCTCCCGGCTGAACAGCGTCATCGCCCAGGTCGATGCACTGTACGAGGACTTCGAGTTCGCCAAGATTGCCGACCTGCTCTATCACTTCGCATGGGACGAGGTGTGCGACTGGTATCTCGAACTGGCCAAGGTGTCCTTGGCCGATCCCGATACGGCCGGTACCACCCGTCGGGCGCTCGGCGAGGTGCTGGACGGCCTGCTGCGATTGCTGCACCCCTTCATCCCGTTCGTCACCGAGGCGCTCTGGACCGAACTGACCGGTGGCGAATCGATCGTCATCGCGCCGTGGCCGACCCCTGATCCGGCTCGGCTGGATCCGGCAGCCGAGCAAGCCATCGAAGCGCTGCAGGCTGTGGTGCTCGACCTGCGGCGATTCCGCAGCGACCAGGGTGTGAAGCCGTCCCAGCGGATCCCGGTGCGCTTCACCGGGCTGGCCGGTAACGAGCGGGAGATCCGTACTCTGCTTCGCCTTGACGAACCCACCGAGCAGTTCGCTGCGACCGCGTCACTGACCACGGCAGCGGGCGTGCGGATCGAACTCGACCTGTCCACCGCGGTCGACTTCGCGGCCGAGCGTGTCCGGCTCAACCGTGAGTACGCCGTCGCGCAGAAGGAGCTCGAGCAGACTCAATCGAAGCTCGGCAACGAGAATCTTCTCGCCAAGGCCCCGGAGCAGGTCGTCGCCAAGCTGCGGGAACGAAACGCCGCCGCCCGGGCCGACATCGACCGCATCGCCGCCGCGCTCGACGCGCTGCCGGACTAGACGATGAACCAGCCGAGAACTGCCGCGAAGACCGACCGGGCCAGGCGCGCCAACGCCGAGGCGCAGTTGCTGGCCCGCTGGGGTGAGGCGAAGATCGGGCCGTCCCGGGAACGCATCGAGGCGTTGATGGACGTGCTGGGCCAGCCCCAGAAGGCCTATCGCTCCATCCACCTGACCGGGACCAATGGCAAGACCTCGACGGCCCGGATGATCGACGAACTGCTGCGCGGTTTCGGACTGCGCACCGGTCGTTACACCAGCCCGCACCTGTCCTCGATGACCGAACGCATCGTGTTGGACGGGGAACCGGTCACCGATCGAGTTTTCGCAGCTGCGGTAGACGAAATCACGCCGTTCCTGGACATCGTCGACCAGCGCTCGGACATGAAGATGACCTTCTTCGAAGCGATCACCGGATTGGCGTTCGCGATCTTTGCCGATGCCCCGGTCGACGTCGCAGTCGTCGAAGTCGGCATGGGCGGTGCCTGGGACGCTACGAACGTGCTGGACTCACCGGTCGCGGTGGTAACCCCGATCGGACTGGATCACACCGAATATCTCGGGGAGACGATCGCTGAGATCGCGGCCGAGAAGGCCGGCATCATCTCCGCGGGTGCGTCGGCGATTCTGGCCGCACAGCCCACCGAGGCTGCCGCAGAACTGCTCAAGCGCGCCGCGGAGATGAAGGCGCCGGTGGCTCGCGAGGGAGTGGAGTTCGCGATCACCGACCGGCAACTTGCGGTGGGTGGTCAGGTGTTGACCATTCAGGGGCTAGGCGGCGAATACTCCGACATCTTCTTGCCGTTGCACGGCCAGTACCAGGCGCAGAATGCGGCCTGCGCACTGGCCGCCGTAGAGGCGTTCTTCGGTGCGGACGCCGATTCCGGGCCGATTGACGTCGACGTGGTACGGGCTGCGTTCGCGGCGGTCCGATCACCCGGCCGCCTCGAACCGGTCCGGTCTGCCCCGACGGTTCTGGTGGACGCCAGCCACAATCCGTCTGGCATGCAGGCCACAGTTGAGGCGCTGTCGGAGGGGTTCGACTTCCGGCAGCTGGTCGGCGTCCTGGCCATGCTCGAGGGTAAGGATGCCCACCGCGTGCTGGAGATTCTCGAGCCCGTCCTGAGCCAAGTGGTGATCAGCCAGAACTCCTCGCCGCGTGCGCTGTCGGCCGATGCACTCGCCGGCATCGCGGTTGAGGTTTTCGGCGCCGATCGGGTCACCGTAGAGCCCCGGCTCGACGACGCGATCGAGACTGCGGTCCGGCTAGCGGAGGAGGACACCGACGGTGTGCTCTCCGGTGCCGGCGTGCTGGTCACCGGCTCGGTCGTCACCGCGGGCGAAGCCCGAACGCTGTTGGCCGGATCCGGAACGTGATCCCGATGGCCGAGCCGGACGAACTCGCGCAGCTGTCGGAGGATGAGCGCGAAGCCCGGCGGAACAAGGCGAATCGCGCCACCCGAGGTGCCTTGGCCGCTGTGCTGTGCCTCGAAGCGTTCGTGATCCTGCTGGTGCCGCGTGCCATCGCGCAGACCTCGACGGGGCTGTCCGGGACCAAGACCGTACTGCTCATCCTGCTGGCCGTCGTCCTGATCGCATCCGGTTTCCTGTTGCGTCGCCCGTGGGGTATCGGTCTGGCGTCACTCCTGCAGCTCGTGCAACTGGCCACGATCGTGCTGGTTCCGGCGTTGGCGGTCGTGCTGATCATCTTCCTCGCCGTCTGGCTCTACATCCTCAATACCCGCCGACAACTCGTCGGGACGCCGTCGGGCTGGCGGATGTTGATCTCCTGACGGAGCTGATCGCCACCGAAACCCCGACCGATACGCTGTCCGGCGTGACTGACGCAGCCATCGAACGCACCCTTGTCCTGGTCAAGCCCGACGGAGTGGCCCGCAATCTCACCGGCGAGGTGCTGGGCCGCGTCGAGCGCAAGGGGTATCGCATCGTGGCGTTGCAGTTGCGCACCGCCGACGCGGAATTGCTCGCCCAGCACTACGCCGAGCACGTCGGCAAACCGTTCTACGAGCCGTTGGTGGAATTCATGATGTCCGGCTCTCTGGTGGCGGTCGTCGTCGAAGGGCATCGGGTCGTCGAGGGCTTTCGCGCTTTGGCCGGCGCCACCGATCCGACCGTCGCGTTGCCAGGCACCATTCGCGGCGACTTCGGCCGGGACTGGGGCCTGAAGGTGCAGCAGAACATCGTGCATGGTTCGGACTCGCCTGAGTCGGCCAACCGCGAGATCGGATTGTGGTTCGGCGCCGGCAACTGAGAAAGCCCCGAGTCGGTAGGTGCAGAGTCGCCTGTGTTGCGGCGAGTCGTAGCGGTGTTTCCTTTGTGTGCCGCCATACGATCATCACGTTCATTCACACCAGTAACACCGACCCCATCGGCCACAGCCCCACCCGGCGCGCACAGTTCAGACGAGGTTCAGTCGTGGCATTCACCCCGATGTCGCTGCTCGGCGGCGACCTGCTCGGTGGTGACTTGGCAATCGACCTCGGCACCGCGAACACGTTGGTGTACGCACGCGGCCGCGGCATCCTGCTCAACGAACCGTCGGTGGTGGCCGTCGACACCACAACGAACACGGTCGTAGCGGTCGGTG
>DASXHV010000096.1:0-6633 GCA_036488285.1 Jatrophihabitans sp.
TTGTGACCGGCACTCCTGCTACCGCCGACCAGCGTGGCCGGTTCGCGGCTCGCTGGGCCAGCACCCCCTTGTTGCACAAGGCGCTTCTCATCACCGCGCTGGCCCTGCTGATCGTCTCGCTACCGATTGCCAACTCGGCAGCGCATACCCGGCCCACGCATCTGAACCACATTGTGTTGGGTCCGGCTCCCGCCGCTGCGGCCACGATCGATGCCCTCGGCTGCCCCACGAGCCAGACCTGCAGCATTCGTCAGATCATCGACCCGACCCTGAGGTCGGCCCTGCTTCGATTGTTTCCGACCGCGTCCGTGCAAACCGGCGAACAGACGTATGCGCGTTCGAGCGGTCGGATTTATCGAAGCTGGCTGCTGTCGAGGATCGCGCCGAACACGACCATCACCCAGACCGCACAATGCGTTCCGGGCGGAGCAGTCGGCACGGCCAGCAGCAATCAGATCGGCACCGGACACGTCAGCCTCAGCGGCGACACCGTGTTCGACCGCGACACTCTCATCGCCATCGAGCCAGGCGCCGCGGGCTGTAGCGCCGCGGTGTACCTGCAGGCACCTACCGACAGTTTTGTGCTTGCCGCTCGGCTGCATCAGCTGGCCGCCGACCCCACCGTTGAGCTGACCCCATGAGCGATGACGAAGTACGTTTCCACTGGGAGAACGGCTCTTTCGACATCGCCGCTGCTGGCTCGAACCTGACTGACGCCGGGCAGGACGAGCCCCGCGGCCCCGGATCCGAGACCATCGACGCGGCGCCGGCGAAGCCGATCGGACTGCGCCTGATCGTCGCGCTACTGCTCATCAGCCTCGCCGCGGTCGGCATCGCGAGCGGCGTGCGTGCCGACCAGGGCCGGACAATCGCCACCACCCGAACAATCATCCCGCCGGCCGCCGGTACCACCGGCGTGGACGCCATCGGATGTCCCAATGCAGTGAACTGCTCCATCGCCGGTTTCTTCGTTCCGGAGCCGGCCGCCGCGGCGCAGCGCGCCTTTCCCGATTCGACGCAGCTTGGCTCTCGCGCCGCAGTCGGCGAGGTGGACAACAGCCACTACTACTTCAAAACCGTCACGGTCCGAACGAAGGATGGCGTGGTCATCACCGCGGCTTCCCAGTGCGTACCGCACGGCGTCCCAATCCCCGACCACACCGACCTTTCGCCGCGGCGCAACCCCACCGACCTGGTGATCGTGCTGGGCGGCGCGGACGGCTGCAGCGTCGCGGTCACTGCTCACGCGGCGGCAGGCGTGCCGCTTCCCGTTTCGCAGCTACGCAACCTCGCGCACGATCCGATGATCGCGGCTAGCTGACATCTGGGCCGCCCGGCGAACGTCGGGACCGACCAGTTTCTAACGGGCTGGCTGCTGTTGGGTGATGCAGTGCACGCCACCGCCGTTGGCGAAGATGCCGCGGGCATCGACCCGTTCGATGGTGCGTCCTGGATAAGCCTTGCCGAGGAGGTCGATCGCCTCGTCGTCGTGCGGATCGTCGAAGGTGCCGACGATGACGCTGGAGTTCGCGACCAGGTGGTTGATGTAGGAGTAGTCGGCCGGTCCGCCGTCGACCTCGAGCACCGCAGGTGCCGGCACCTCGATGACCTCCAGCCGACGCCCGCGAGCGTCGGAGGCTGACCGCAACAGCTCGACGATCTCGGCGGACACCTCGAAGTCCGGGTGGGAGCTGTTGCGCTGCGAATGTGCGGCGACAACACCGGGCCGGACGAAGGTGGCGACAATGTCGACGTGGCCGCGAGTCCCGTACCGGTCATAGTCGCGGGTCAGACCGCGGGGCAACCAGATCGCGGCGCTGGTCCCGAGCCTGGCATGGACCTCGGCTTCGACATCATCGCGGGTCCAGCCCGGGTTGCGACCGGGGTCGCGTTGCACCGTCTCGGTCAGCAGCACGGTGCCCTCGCCATCGACGTGCAAGCCGCCGCCCTCGTTGGTCAACGTCGATGCCAGCACCGGCACACCGGCCAACCCGGCCACCGTCGAGGCAACCCGGGCGTCGTTGCCCCAGGCGGCCCAGTCCTGACCGCCCCAGCCGTTGAAGATCCAGTCGACCGCGGCCAGTTCGCCCTTGTCAGTACGGACGAAAGTCGGTCCGCTGTCTCGGATCCAGGCATCGTCGATGGGCATCTCGACGACGTCCACCCGGTCGCCGACCAGGGCCCGTGCGGCCCTGCCCTGCCCGGTTCCGGCGACCAGCGTGACGGGCTCGTGCCGGGCGACGGTCCGCGCCACCGTTGCCCAGCTCTGCCGGGCTGCCGCCAGCGTGTCCGAACCGTCCTCGCCAAAAGTGTCATTCGGGGGCGGGAAGGCCATCCAGGTCCGCTCGTGCGGTTCCCACTCGGCCGGCATGACGGTGGCTGGCATGGCGCTGGCTGGCATCGGCGGGGCTGGCATCGGGGGGGCTGGCATGGCGACAGGTTACCGGCGAGCCGACCGGCCGACGCGCCGCTGCGGCGTGCGCATTCGGGTGGCCATCGGGGACTTGGCCATCGGGGCTATCGGGGCTATCGGAGCTATCGGGGCTATCAGGGACAACAAATGCTCATTACCGTGGCGGGTGAGAGACTTCCGGCCATGCTCATCATCACCAGCACCGGTACGACCACCTCTCCTGCCCGAGTGGATGCCCCGCACCGCGAGCCGTTTCGGATCGCCGCCGTCCAGCACCGCTGGCATCCCGACGCCGACGAGCACCAGGCTGCGCTACGCGAGGGTGTGGAGGCAGCCGCAAGGGCCGGCGCCAAACTCGTCTGCCTGCAGGAATTGACCCTGTCGCGTTACTTCGCAGACCAGCGTCCGGACGGCGTTCCGGCCGATCTGGCCGAGGACATCGAGACCGGCCCGACCCGCCAGTTCGCGGCCGCACTGGCCGCCGACTTCGACATCTCCGTACACGCCTCGCTGTTCGAGGAGGCCGACGAGGGTGACGGGCTGGGCTTCAACACCGCCATCGTTCTTGCTCCGGACGGCAGGCTGATCTCACGGACCCGCAAGATGCACATCCCGGTCACGGAGGGCTATCACGAGGATCTGTACTTCCGGCGCGGACCGGCCACCACCGACAGCTTTCCGGTCATCGATGTGGGCGAGGGCAGCAACAGCGCGAGGTTCGGCTTTCCGACCTGCTGGGATCAGTGGTTCCCGGAGCTGGCGCGGGCCTACTCGCTGCAGGGCGCCGAGGTACTCGTCTACCCGACCGCGATCGGCTCCGAACCCGACCATCCCGATTTCGACACCCAGCCGCTGTGGCAGAAGGTGATCGTCGGAAACGGCATCGCGAACGGAACGTTCATGGTCGCCGTGAACCGGATCGGTACGGAGGGCGAGCTGACCTTCTACGGCACGTCGTTCATCTCCGACCCGTACGGCCGGATTCTGGTTCAGGCGCCCCGCGACGAACCGGCGGTGCTGGTGGCCGACCTCGATCTGGACCAGCGCGCCGACTGGCTCACGCTGTTCCCGTTCCTCACCACCCGCCGACCGGACGCCTACGGCCTGCTGGCCGATACGAACCTGCCGTAACAGTCCGCTCGGTCGGCTAGTTCGGTTCGGCAGGCGGGTCGAACAGCTCCGGAACCACCAACGGCATCCGCCACAACGGCTCGCGCGGTTCGAGGTAGTAGAACCGCACCCCCATATAGCGCACCAGCCGAGCGGTACCGCTCATCAGAAACAGCGCGATCGGGACCTCGATCAGCAACGCGCTGGCCAGCGCCCACCAGATGTCGGACGAGGACGCGGTGGTCACGTCGAACCAGGCATCACAGAGCAGCAGGACAGCCGAGGCGAATGCGGTCTGGATCAACAACTGGCGCCTGAACCACCCGAGCAAGGCGGTGGTTGCGAACATTGCCAGCAGCAGCACGTCGAAGCCGACCCAGGTCAGCGACCAGTTCCGAGCCACGTAGCGGGACGGCAACGTCAGTGCCAGGAACACCGTCCACGGCACCAGGACTGCCGCGCTGATGACCATCAAGCCCAGCCGGTGCCGCCGCATCCGAACCAGCGCCTCGCGAGGCGGCAAGTACCCGTCGCCTATTCGGCTGAGCCGTCTGATCAGTTCCTGCCGCTCCGCCGACGACAACCCGGCGATCTGCTCGTTGGTCAGCAGTTCTTCGGTCCGGCTCACTGCCCCTCGCTAACCCTCGCTGGGCTCACTCCAGTCGTTGGCGTGTGCCCGATGCGCAAGATCGTTGATGACCTGACTCACGATGTGCGGGAAGCCGCCGAGCTGGACGGCGATGCTGAACCGGTCGACGGCGAAGGAATCGTCGGGCTTGTCAGCCTCCATCACGACCTGTTCGGTCGTGGTCAGGATCTGATAGGGGATGCTGCGCGCGTTCAGGAAGGTGGTGACCGTTTCCACGTCTGCCTGGTCGACGGTCTGCAGGAACATCTGGCCGCTGATCCACCCGGTGATCTCCATCAGTTCAGGCCCAGTTCCTTCACCGCAGAATCGCGGATCTTGAACTTCTGGACCTTGCCGGTCACCGTCATGGGGTACTCATCGACGAACAGCACGTAGCGCGGCACCTTGTAGTGGGCGAGCTTTCCCTTGCAGTAGGCCCGAATCTCGTCCTCGGTCACCGTCGCCGACGCCTTGACGCGGACGGCCGCGAGCAGCTCCTCGCCGTACTTGGCATCGGGCACCCCGACGACCTGGACATCGTCGATGCCGGGATGGGAGTACAGGAACTCCTCCACCTCGCGTGGGTAGATGTTCTCGCCGCCCCGGATGACCATGTCCTTGGACCGGCCCACGACACTCAGGTAACCGTCGTCGTCCATCACCGCCAGATCGCCGGTGTGCATCCAGCCGTTCTCGAGAGCCTCGGCGGTCTTGTCCGGGTCCTCCCAGTAGCCGCGCATCACCGAGTACGCGCGGGTGCACAACTCGCCGGTCTCACCGCGCGGCAGGACGAGACCGGTGACCGGGTCGGCCACCTTGACCTGCACATGCGGATGCGCCCGTCCGACCGTACCGGTCTGCCGTTCGAGTGAGTCCCCGATCCGGGTCTGGGTGGACACCGGCGAGGTTTCGGTCATGCCGTAGCAGATCGTCACCTCGGTCATGTGCATCTCGGCGATCACCCGCTTCATCACCTCGACCGGGCACGGCGAGCCGGCCATGATCCCGGTCCGCAGCGAGGTGAGGTCATAGGTCGGGAAGTCGGCCAACCCCAGTTCGGCGATGAACATAGTCGGGACCCCGTACAGCGACGTGCACTTCTCGTCCTGAACCGCTTTGAGTGTCGCGGCCGGATCGAAGCCGGGCGCCGGGATCACCACGCAGGCTCCGTGGGTCGTCGATGCGAGATTGCCCATCACCATCCCGAAGCAGTGGTAGAAGGGCACCGGAACGCAGATCCGATCCTGTTCGGAGTAGTTGCACAGCTCGCCGACGAAGAACCCGTTGTTCAGGATGTTGTGGTGGGTGAGCGTGGCGCCCTTCGGGAATCCGGTAGTACCGGAGGTGTACTGGATGTTGATCGGATCGTCGAAGGACAGCTGCGCCGAACGGGCCCGAAGATCGGTGAGCGGGATCGACGAACCAGCGGCCAGCACGTCGTCCCAGCTCGATTCGCCGAGATAGACGACCTCGGTGAGGGCGGCGCAGTCGCCGGCGACCTCCTCGACCATCGCGCGGTAGTCGCTGCCCTTGTGCTCGACGGCGCTGTACAGGATCGAAATCCCGGACTGGTTGAGCACGTACTTCAGCTCGTGGCTCCGGTACGCAGGGTTGATGTTGACCAGGATCACGCCTGCGCGGGCGCTCGCGTACTGCAGCAGCATCCAGTCGATGCAGTTCGGCGCCCAGATCCCGACCCGGTCACCGACTGCCAGGCCGCGAGCGAGTAGCCCCCGTGCCAGGTCATCGACGGCTGCGTCGAGCTCGGCATAGCTGAGTCGCCGGCCGCTCGCGACCTCGACGACGGCTTCGCGCTCAGGGAATCGGGCCGTCGTGCGGGCGAGGTTGTCACCGATGGTCTCGCCGAGCAGCGGCTTTTCAGAGGTCCCGGACGCGTAGGACGGAGCAGGATTCTCAGCCATGGGCCGGAGTCAACCGGACTCATCGCCGTCGCGCCAGGGGCGCCGGGCCGTTCCGGTCCGGAGACACGAAAACCACAGCTTCAACATCGAAGCTGTGGCTTTCGGTTAAAGCCTGCGGCTGATTCGCGCGTCCCGGATCCCTGCTCCGGGGAGCGCGGCTCAGACCTCGACAGGGGTATTCGTGTTGCCTTCGAGCAGCGAGCGGACCTCGGACTCACGGTAACGACGGTGGCCGCCGAGCGTGCGAATCGAGGTGAGCTTGCCAGCCTTCGCCCAGCGAGTAACCGTCTTCGGGTCGACGCGGAACAGCGTGGCCACCTCAGACGGCGTCAGCAGAGGCTCGGACTCGGTACGTTGACGAGGATTGGTCATAACCCCTCGACCCCTTCCTGGATTCACAAAACGCGCATCCCGTTGCACGCCGATAGGAAGTATGCACCAATTTCGTACGCCGATGCGGCTGTGCACCTGTGGAACCGGTCTAGACCGATATCGTTTTGGTAACGATAGCCATTTTTAGGTTTAACCCCGCACAGAAGGTGATCAGTCGTAATCAGGGG
>DASXHV010000194.1:0-19206 GCA_036488285.1 Jatrophihabitans sp.
GCCCTGAAGGCAGTCCGGGCCAAGGCACCCCACGCCAAGGTCGCCATTCTCGGCTACCCCTGGATCATGCCGGCGACCGGCGGATGCTTCCCCGAGATGCCTGTCGCGGCCGGGGATGTGCCGTACCTGCGCGGTATCCAGGCGACCCTCAACGACGCCGTGCGCCGCGCCGCGACCGTGACCGGCGCCGTCTACATCGACTTCAGCACGGCATCCGAGGGCCACGACGCATGCCAGCCGATCGGTGTCCGCTGGATCGAGCCCGTGCTGCTCGGCACCAACCCGGTAATCGTCCACCCGAATGCGCTCGGTGAGGCGCAGATGGCGGCCCGGACGATGACGGTGCTGCACCTCGGCTGACCGCCGAACTCACCGGATAGCAGCGCCGGCATATCGCCGCTCGATGTCCAGCGGCATGATCGTGCGTTGGTGGACTGCAGTGCCCGGTAGGTGTCTTTGTCGGTGCTCGATCTGGAGCACCACGCCTGCTACGCGTCTGTGAGTTGCTCGCGCAGTATGTCTGCGTGCCCGCAGTGCTGAGCGAGTTCGCGCAGCACGTGTAGGTACACCCAGCGCAGCGGCAGCGGGCCGCGTCGGTTGCCGTGGACCGTGTCGTCCAGCCCGAGGGATGACGTCGCGCGGCGTGATGCCTCGCATGCTTCACGATGTGCTCGCTGGACGGTGCTGATGCTGTCGCCGTCATCGAGGATGAACGACTCGTCTGGCGTCGCGGGGATGCCGATCTCGGCGCGGGGCCGGCACGTGATGGCTTCGTCGAACCAGACCTTCTCAACGAAGCTCGCGTGCTTCACCAGACCCAGCAACGTGGTCCGGGAGGGCACCAATGAACGGCGCGCCTGCTCCTCGCTCAGCCCGTCCAAGCTTGCATTGAGCGCAGCGCGGTGCTCGTCGAGGAACACCTCGAACTGGGCTCGGGCCGGCTGATCGATGACGTCGTCGGCGAACGTCGCTGGGCGGGAAGGCATGCGCGAAGCATCCCAATACCGTCGCCCACGAGCAACTCGCAGATCGACCCGCCGCGGCAAAACCCGTGGTGCAGGATTTCGGCGATGGCTTGACCCCTACCGCGGCGTCAATAGGTGCGCGCGCGCCCCAGTCACGGGGTCACGGTCGCAGCGTAGATGTCGAGGTTGAACGGGGCGGGATCGCTGACCCCGGTCCAAGTGATCTCGGCATTGGTGTTGGTGGAGGCGATCCCGTTGTAGTCGCCGATGAACGGGCGGAATCCGGTGCCGGACGGCACGCCCCATTGTGCGGGGTCGAAGCCGCTCGGCGTGACGCGAACGGTTCGCCAGGTAGCGCCGCCGTCGCTGCTGGTCGCGTAGGTGACGTCGACCAGGGAGTTGGCGCTGTAGCGGCGGTCGTAGAAGGCGACGTCAAGTCTGCCGTTGTTAGCCGTGCTCAGTTCGCCCTGGAACTGGTCGCCGGCGCCGGGTGAGATTGCGGCAGGTGCGCTCCACTTCGTGAGGTCGTCGGCCGGCGCGGATTGCAGATACATCTGCCCGTAGGTTGCTTTTATGTCGGTGTAGGCGACGTAGAGCCGGTTATTGGCCGAATCGAAAGCAGGGGCGGGGTAACTACCGCCGCCGCGGAATTGTCCACCGGGGATGTTGAAACAGGTGGGCGGGAAGATGCAGACCGGGTTGGCCAGCGCCGCGAACGCATACGGCGTCGTCCAGATGGTGGACCCGCGCGCGAGTCGGCTCACATAGAGCACGGTGCCCTTTCCGCCCTGGACGCCGTTGTCGAAGGTGAGGTAGGCGTTGCCGGCGGGGTCGGTGACGATGCGCTGATCTTGGTTGTTGCGGACCGAACCCGCCGTGACCTGGGTCTGGGTGAACGAGGCACCTTTGTCGCGGCTGATCGCGACGATGACCGGCGAATGGCTGCTTTGCCCGTTGAACTGTGCCCACGTGACGTAGATCCAGCCGTTGGTCGGGTCGACGTGAATGTTCTCGTGATCGGGGAACTGGCCGTTGGAGCCCTTGGAAACACCATTGCCGGTGCCAGTGGAGATCTGGGTCAGGCCGGTGCGCTGCCAGGTCCGGCCGCCGTCATAGGAACGATTGAGCAGCAACGCAATCTGAAACGGCGAGGTGAAGTTGAACGCCTGACATGCGAAGTAGGCGATTTTGCCGTCGGGGCTGAACGCGACTGTGGGGTCACCGCCAGCGTCGTACCCACCGGTACCGGCGACGTTCGGGTCGTTGGTGAACTTCGTGACGCCGGGGATGAAGCCGTTCGGCAGCGTGGCCGTCCAGGTCTTGCCGCCGTCGAAGCTCGAGTTCACGGCACATCCGTCGTTGAAGTTCCAGTCGTTGGCGCCGGTGATCATGTTCAACGGATTCACCGGATTGATCGCGATAGGCGTCTCGTTCTGGGACAGCACATCACCGGACGGAGTGCTCTGCGAGACATTCACGACCCGGACGGCGATGCCCGCTGCCGCGGTGCCGGCCGGCGCGGTGGCCAGGGTCGCGCAAACGGTGGTGCCCAGGATCAACGCTACTAACGGGATCCGGCGCATCCCGCACCTCCCCATCACTCGCCTTTTGCTCACCAGTGCGCAAGCTACTCGTCCCAGCCACCCCGGCGGAAGATGCGCGCAACGAGGACGTGATGCCACACGATGCGCCTCGTGGGCCTTCTCCCGGGATGTGATGCGTAAGGGCCGCCCCAGATGCACTCGTATACCGGCTGGGCACCCCGAAAGAGTCAGGAAACGGAGGGCGGCAGCTTAGCCCCATCTGGTTTCTGCCGATGAGTGCTCGACAGGCCTTAGCACGGATGCATGGGGCTTTCGTTCCGCTTACTGAATCCGGGCTGCAACTGATGGTCATTTTGACCCCGAAATCTGACATTCGTCGGGCTGGGTCCACCTCTGTTCTGGAGGAGGCGCAGCCTGCTGCAAGGCCGGCCCCTCCAGCGCCGGTCGCGCTACCGCCCCCGGGCGTACCGAGGCTTGCCGGTTGGGTGGATCAGTTGGGCGCACCGGGCCCAGAGGCAGCCCGGTCCCGGCTTCTCGCTCATGTCGGCGGCATGGCCGCCGTCGGTGCATTGCTGGCTTACCTTGCCTGGCGCGTGGGGTACACCTTGCCTGTCGACTCGTCCAACCGCATTGCGGCCTGGACCCTGATCGGCTTCGAGGCTTTGCCGCTGGCCGGGTTGATTCTCAAGCTGATCACGGTCTGGAATATCGACAGCACTGCACCGCTGTCGGTAACGCAGGCGCCGACTGCGTTGCGGGTGGCGGTATTGATCCCCACTTACAACGAGCCGGTCGAGGTGTTGAGTCCGACGGTTGCCGCTGCCTGCGCGCTTGATCCGGTGCACGAAACCTGGGTTCTTGATGACGGCGACCGGGACTGGGTCGAGCAGATGTGTCAGGCATTCGGCGCGCGGTATGTGCGGCGCCCGCAGCACAATCACGCCAAGGCCGGAAATCTGAACAATGCCTTGCGCCTCATTGAGACCGACCGCGACCGCGCGGGCGTCGGCATCGACATCGTGGCCGTTTTGGACTGCGATCACGTCCCGTTGCCGAACTTTTTGACTGCCACGTTGGGATGGTTCGCCGACGATGACATCGCACTCGTGCAGGGGCCGCAGGCCTTCTACAATTCCGGCGCGTTCGACGATGATGGCGTGGCCGGGGAGCAGGGTCTGTTCTTCAACGTCATGATGCCGGCGCGCCACCACGCCGGAGCGGGGCCGTTCTGGTGCGGCTCGACCTCACTGCTCCGGGTGTCGGCGCTTCGCGAGATTGGTGGCGTAGCCACCGAGACCATCACCGAGGACATGCACACCACCCTCAAACTGATCAAGGCCGGCTGGCAAACCGCGTATCACCACCAGACGCTCGCGGTGGGCCTGGCTCCGGCCACGCCGGAACAGTATTTGGTGCAGCGCCGCCGGTGGGGGATGGGCGCCATGCAGATCCTCACCTACGAGCGCCTCTGGGCGGCCAAGCGTTGGATGTCGTGGCGCAACTTTCAGGAATACCTGACCGGGACCTTGTGGTGGCTGGAAGGGATCGCCACCTTGGTCGCCTTCATCGTGCCCACGACGGTCATGTTGAGTGGCGCGCAGACGAGCACTGCGCCCCCATTGGTGTTCGCGGCCGCGTTCCTGGCGATGTTTACGACTCGGATGTGGGGGGCCAAACGCCTGCTGCGTAAGCAGATTCACTGGCCCACCGCGTTCGCGCTGCGGATCTTCCGGGTCCCGGTCGGCATCTCCTGCCTGTGGTGGCTGATCTCGCGGTCAAGCCTGCAATTCCAGGTCACCCCGAAAGCAGGTGAGCAGGGACGCAGCCGCGGTCGGATACCCCGAATCCTATGGACGCTCACCGCCATGATCGCCGCCGTCGCCGGCTACTCGCTGGCCGGAATCGCCGGGTGGGTCCCCTGGCACACCTCAGACGGTTCCACCGCTGCCTCCGGAGTGTGGCTGGCGTTGGCCACCGTCGTGCTGTGTCTGGGCACCCAACGGATCCGGGCCGCAGAATTCGCGACATCGCGCCGCAACGGACACCGCGTCGGCCTGCACGCCCAGATACACCTCAACGGCGTCCCCGCCGAGCTCATCGACATCTCTGTCGGCGGCATGGCCGTGGCGTTACCCAGCCCGCTGCTTCCCCCTACTGGCTCGGTGGAGGTGAAGCTCCCCGGCGCGGAGGCGGTGCGGATGGACGTGCTCACCGGCCCGCAGCAATCGAAAGAAGGCACCACTGCCTCGCTGAAGGTGGCGACGGGCGACTGGCAGGCCTACCGCACCATCGCACTGTGGATGTTTCACACCCCACCCGGCGCTGTACCCGCACTGCCCGTCGGCGTTCCCGTAGTCGCCTTGCGATAACCACATCGAGCTTGGTACGTCGGGCTGGGCCCATTTACCCAATAAACGCGACGATTCCTCGCCGTATTCAGGCGGACCATAACCCATTGCAGTCAAAGGTCGAGAGGCAATCCGTTCGTTCCCATCAGGGCGTTGCGAACCTTCTGGATGTTTCGTCGTTGACGGACTTGCCTTCGGCGCAGGTGCAGCTCGAATGAGTCGAGACGCCGTTCGCCGATCAGAAGGGCTTCGCGAGTTCCGCCATTTTGTCTCGCACCCGGAAGAAGGTTGTCGCGATCGCACCGCCGTCAACTAGTTCATCGACAACCTCAATGTCGAGGTCTTTGACGACTGCTTCAAGTTCCTCATCGTCGTCCTGCTCCTGCTCCTGCTCACGCTCACCCTCATCGCGTAGAACGCGAGCCCTGCCAGCCCCGGGAATCTCACACTGGTATCGATTCCCCCACCGAATCTCACACAGCTTGTCAGATTTGTCTTTGGCTAAATCTCATAGAATCTGTTAGATTCAGCCCGATGTGGGAGCGGTAAAATAACAGATTGTTAGATTCTAAGGGGGAAGGAGCGACCAGGTGCGCCGAGAATCTGACATCGAACTCATGCGCGTCGGGAAGCTATCCGAACACCTCGACATCCCAATCCACACTCTTCGCCGGCTTGCCGACGCCGGCAAGATCCCGTCAGTCCGTACTGACGGCGGCCATCGTCTCTTCGACCCGACAGCCGTCAGGGCGGCACTCGGCACTTCAGAGCGCTCCGGCACCTTCGGTGTCGCACGGATCATTCCCACCGAAATCCCGATCTGGTCCAAGAGATTTGATCTCGCCGACGGCATCGAAGAGCACCTCGTCTGGCAGCAGATAAACAGCGTGCTGGGCCTCGACGAGGGAACTCCGGCAGGTAGCACTGTCCGGTACGCGATCACCGAGATGCTGAACAACGCCATCGACCACAGTCGCGGAACGTCCGCCGAGGTTGCGGTCTGGTCCTCCCCAGACGCCTTGACGTTTCGCATCAGCGATGACGGCGAGGGGGCCTTCGCTCATCTGCGCCGGGGGCTTGGCCTGGCGGACGACTTCGAGGCGATCAGCGCCTTGACCAAGGGCAAGCAGACAACCTGGAAGGAGCGCCACACCGGGGAGGGAATCTTCTTCACCTCCAAGGTCTTGGACGTCTTCCGGGTGTCCTCGAATCGGAAGCGGTGGACGGTCGACAACATCCGGGGCGACCAGGCGGTAGGCGTGTCCGACGTGGAGGTGGGCACCGTGGTGATCGGGCAGATCGACCCGCAGACGACGAGGTCAACTCGCGAAGTCTTCAGCGAGTACAGCCAGGACTTTGAGTTCGTGCGCACGCGGCCCGTGGTGAAACTGTTCGGCCTCGGCCTGCGGTTCGTGTCGCGGTCGGAGGCTCGGCGCCTGCTCACCGGTCTTGATGAGTTCACCGAGATCGACGTCGATTTCGCAGGCGTCGAAGACGTCGGTCAGGGCTTTGTCGACGAGCTGCTCCGGGTCTGGCCGCAGGATCATCCTGGGATTGCGATCAACCCGATCAACATGAACGGTGCCGTCGAGTTCATGGTTCGGCGGGGGCTAGCCAGGTAGCCCGAAATGAGCGGGCTGCAACGGAGTGGCCGATAGGCGCGTACTCCTGCTCGCAGTTCGCGTTGGCGGCGAGGTTGCGACTCTTCTGCCGGCTCGGGCCGCTGGTGAACCAGAGACGCTCATCCAGCCACTTCGCACCGACGCCCGCGGTGTGAGGACGCGCGTCGGCCCGCGTCGTCGTCGCCAGCCAGTAGGTGAGCATCCCGGCAGCGTTCTCCGGCTGCTCGCTCGCCCGCGACCGGCTCGGGGTGTTGCGGCGCCGGCGTGACATCGCGTTTGGGCGTTGGGCGCCGTGAGCCGTCGGGGGGAGCGTGGAGTCGCGTGTCAGCGCAGCCGGCGCGCGCGCAGCACCTGGTCCTCGGTGTGGTGCGCGCCGGCGCCGCCGTCGGGTGCGACGCGCGGTCGCTGCTCGTCCAGTTCTATCTCCCAGTCGTCGTTGAGCAGCGCGGCGACCATCGAGGGCCAGACGTAGTCGGCCGGGTCGACGCCGCTGTCCTGCACCTGCTGGCTTTCCATCCCCGCGTGGTGCACGAGCAGAAGCACTCCGCCGGGCGCGACGGCCGCGAGCAGCGCGCGCTCGGCCGCGGCGTCGCGGGTGCGCAGCAATGCCGGGTATTGCGCGGAGACGAGGTCGAAGGACGCTGGCGGGAGCGCCGCCTCGGCCAGTTCGGCGTGCACCCAGCGAACGGCGACACCGACGTCCCGCGCGTGTTCGGTCGCCCGCTGCAACGCGAGACCCGAGACCTCGATCGCGGTCACCTCCCAGCCGCCGCGCGCGAGCCACACGGCGTCCGCGCCTTCGCCGCAGCCGACGTCGAGCACCCGCCCGGGCGTGAGCCCGGCTACCTCGGCCACGAGCGCACCGTTGGGCTGAAAGCTCCACAGGTGCTCCCGGTCGGCATAGCGCCGATCCCATTCCGCCTGCACCGCGGGATCTCCGACGTATCCATCGGCAAGCGGCGGAGCGTCGGACGCGGGCGATCCTGCCGTGATGTCGTCGGTCACCGGCCCATCATCGCCCATCGCGTCCGGACCTCGCCACTGCTGTTGCCGGTCCGGCAAGACGGTCTCCCTGGCGTGCAGCGAACGGGCGTAGTCGCCCTCGTCACCACCCGTAGGGGAATGGCCAGCGCGGAACATCCGTGGCGTAACTTCAGCCTTACGCAGGCGGCTTATGTTGGACGCAAGGGGGTGGCGGCCCGTGTCCGATAGCGCAGACGTCGTAGGTCGGTTGTGCCGTGACTTTTCGCCGTTGCTTCCCGAGGTGGTGATCGTTGAGGTTGTGAGTCAATGCCGGTGGGAACTGAGTGGTGTGCCTGCGGCGGCGATGCCCGAGATGCTGGAACGCCTGGCCAGACACCGTCTCGACTTCCTCGACACCTCGACGGCCTGGCTGTCCTGAGGTCGAGCTGCCGAGCACCGCTGTCAGGCGTCCATGCACGAGCGCGCTAGGAACCCTATGAACGTAAGGGGATTCCGCGCTCCCGGGCGAGTGTGAACCCGAAAGACGGAGGCTCACCTGGATCGTTGCCGTGATCGGTATGAGTCGGCGCGGTGGTCGATGGTGACGACAAGAACCACCGTGACACCGCCATAGGCCGCCGCTCGGCAGGTTAGAAGAGCCTCTACCCGGTTTCGTCGGGGTCGTCGGTAGCTCGCCTCGAGGTTCGTTTCACTCTGCTCTGCTTTCTTCCGGCTGAAGGGAATCCTCGTCCCGGGCCGTAGGTGACCGAGGGGCCACGCTGAGCCTCCGATGTCTTGGCGAGGATTCCGCGCTCAACGAGATCGCCGAGCACCCGTGAGGCGGACACTCCTTCTAGGTCGAGTGCGATTTTGACGATCCGCGCGTTGATCTGGCCCGATTCGCGAACGAGTTCCACGATCTTCCGGTCGTACTCGTCGGTGGTGCGACGCCGGTACGCGACGGCCGCGCCGAGTGCCGTGATGACATGTTCGCGAAGACGGTAGTTGGGGTGGTGCCGCCGGGCGGTCTCGCGAGTCGGCTCAAGCATCGCGGCGGGTTCTGCGGCAAGTCGACGGAGCACGAATTCGACCTCCTCGTCGCCCTTCTGCAGCAGCGGCGCCAGCTGGCTCGCGGATACGACTCTCTTCGTCAGCAGCGTGTAGAGGATGAGCATGGCATCGGCGTCGTCGGCTTCTGTTTGCGGGAGCGTAGCTACGAAGCGGGTCAGGTGGGTGTTCGGCGCTCCGCCGATGAGCATGACCAGAACCTGCTCCGCAGTTTCTTCGAACATCGGCGGCCCGTGGCCGACTCGGACCATCTCTCTGTACATTCGGTCGACGCCCACACCGGCTTCCTCGGCCAGACCGAGCGTGCGGACCGCCGCGGCGAGACGCGCGTTGCGGGGTCGGGAGGAGGTCGTCAAGATGTTCGACACTGTCACGCCCTGCACCAGCGGCCCGGGTGAGCTGATGGCCAGTCGCGTGGGTGCGTGCTCGACGCGGACTGAACCGCTGAGCCGGTAGTCGCGGTGGATGACAGCGTTTGCTACGGCCTCGCGGATCGCGGGCTCGGGCAGGTCGGCGAGCTGAACCTGTTGACCGCCCGGTAGGTTGACCGGGGTCGTGTCCAGTCTGGCCGAAATGAGTTCCAGGGTTCGCAGAAGAGACAACAGCATGGGGCCGCCCGGCCGGGTTGCTATCGGTTCGCCCGCCGGTGTTCGTCGATATTGATACACGATCGGGGCCAGCTGTCCTGCTGGCTCGCAGAACAGGAGTTCACCTGCCCGCACTAGGGTTCCGTGGCTAGAGGTAAGGCCCAAGATCCGCAGAAGGTCTTCGTCTGTCTCGGTGGCGTAGGCCCGTCGAACCGGATCCGGCGACGCACGCAACAGGGCGCGGGCCTGCTCGACAGCCGTCGCACTGACATCACTCAGCGGTCGATCGGTATCTTCGGCCGACCAGTCCTCTCCGCGTCGCTCGGCCAGCAGCGCACCGATCTGCACCGCTGACATCGGCTCGCAGCTTGTCCCCACCCGACGTGTGGCGCGGTTATCGACCTGATGGACGTCCGGACTCCGCGGGACCCGGACGACGAGCAGGGTGACGTCCAAGCGTCTGACCGGCTCGACCTCGACAGTTAGCGGCGGTGTGGTCAGTTCGTAGATGCGCCGTAGCAGAAGGTTGGCGTTCAGCGAGGTACCCTCGAACGCTGCCGGGCCAGCTGCGCGGTCCTTGACGCCGATGACCAGGTAGCCACCCCGGGCGTTGGCGAAGCAAGCCGCCGCCTCGGCCATCGCCTTGACGGCATCTGGCCGGGATCTGCCTTCCCGCTTGAAGTCCAGAGTCCAGGACTCCAGGCTGTCGGCAGTAGCGCCGGCCTCGATGGCATTGAGGGCTCGATCTAGCTCCACCGATTGTTAATCCCTTCATTCTTGCGCACCCTGCACTGTGCAGGGTATTGCAAAACTCTAGCAAAACTATCCCCCGACAGGGTCGTCGACCGGGCGCGATTGCCTCACAGCGACCACCTCGGTAGTCGACAAGCGGTCGGTGCTCAGCGCCGTAAAGGCGGTGGGTCACGCGAAGTTAGGAGAGGCGCGCACCTGCCCACTGAATGGGCGGCCGAGTGACAGCGTCGTGTGCCGCTTCGAAGTAGTTCAGAAACGTACCGGAGCCATGCAATTTCGCAACTGTGGCCAGGGGCAGGATCGAACTGCCGACCTACCGCTTTTCAGGCGGTCGCTCGTACCAACTGAGCTACCTGGCCGCGCCGGCCCGAGGGCCGGCAACTGCACTCGCGCGGGTGGGACGCGAGCTTGCAGCAGTCTACAGGGCGACCGGAGGCGCATCGAGCTACCTGTCTGGAATGCCCAGCCGCTCGGCAGCCTCGTCCAACTGGTCCTCGAACAGCGCCGAGGCGTCCTCCAACGCGAAATGCAGGTGGCCGAACACCTCAGTGCAAACGGCACCGTACAGCCGCTCCCAACAGGACAGGAACAACAGCGCCAGGTCCACCGAAACCGGTTGCCCGATTCGGTCGATGTACCCATTGATCTCTGCCCGCAGCTGGCGCGAGATCGGTCGGCGCCAACGCGGCGTCGGACTGGCAACCGCGGCGAGCTCGATGAACAGCTCGAGCCACACCTGCCCGAATCGGTGGCCGCGGTCCTCGGCGGGATCGGGCGAGTGGGACGTTCCGACGCCAGGGATCGGTGCACCGAACAGCAGCCCGAACTCCGCGCGATGTTCCAGCGCCCAGACCCGGAATGCCCTGGAAGTAAACAAGAAACGCTGGCTGAGCGTGCCGTCCCGGTAGGACTCCCGTACGTCGAGCAGATAGCTGGCGAGTTCGTCATACAGCTCGTCGACGAGAGCGTTCAGCAGATCCTCTCGACTGCCGAAGTACCGATAGATCGCGGGCGCGGTCATACCCAACTCCGCCGCGATTGCGCGCAGGCTCACCGCGTCGGTTCCTGCCTGCACCAAGAGCTTGCGCGCGGCGGCGGTCAGCTCCGCCTGGGTGGCGGCGCGAACCCGTTCACGACGCGTCGGCCGTGACTTTGCTGAGAGATCGGGATTGACATCGGGCACGGACAGAACGATAGTGGCAATCGCAAGCGTGAACAGCGTTAACCAACACAAATATCATTCATCCGAGGCTCGGCCTGATCTGAGGCTGAGCCTGACCAGAGCCGATCAGGATGAGCAGAGCTCATGGCCATGAGGGGCACGCAATGAAGTGGTGGAGCGAGCAGGTCGTCCGCAGCCGGCGACAGATGATGGGCTTGGCGGTTCTGTTCACCGTGCTGGCCGCCTTGTGGGGTACGGGAGTGTTCAGCAAGCTGGTGGACGGCGGCTTCGACGACACCAAGAGCCAGAGTGCCCGCGCTGAACAGCAGCTCGCCGACCGGATCGGTCGCAGCGACGCTGACCTCATCCTGCTCGTCAACAGTCCCGGCCGCACCGTTGACGATCCCGCCTACGCCGCCGACGTCAATGCGGCCCTGAACACGCTTCCTGGCAGCGACGTCACCGCGATTCGCGACTATTTCACGACGCACAACGGCGCGTTCGCCAGCGCCGACAAGCACTCGACCTTCGTTGCGATCACCCTCACCAACCCGACTGCGGGCCGCAAGCTGAAAAGCTACGACCCGATGACAAGCACCCTGACTGCGCGCGGGTACACCGCCAGGGTCGGCGGCACTTCGGCTATCAACGACGATGTGTCAGCTCGCGTCAAGGCCGACATCGGCCGCGCCGAGTCGATCTCGATGCCGATTCTGTTGGTGTTGCTGGTCATCATCTTCGGCAGCGTGGTCGCAGCGTCATTGCCTTTGCTGGTAGGTGGAATCTCGATCCTCGGTGCCTTCACCGCACTGCGAGTGATCAGCCTGTTCACCGACGTCAGTGTGTTCGCCATCAACATCGTCACGATCATGGGCCTTGGATTGGCCATCGACTACGGGCTGTTCATGGTCGGACGGTTCCGCGAGGAACTGAACAACGGGCACCAGCCGCACGAAGCGGCCAGGCGCACCGTCCAGACCGCCGGACGGACGGTGCTGGTCTCAGCGATCACAGTGATGGTCGCACTGGCAGGTTTGACCCTGTTTCCACAGGTCTTTCTCCGCTCGATGGGGTTCGGCGGGATGGCTGCGGTTCTGGTCGCGGCCCTGGCCGCAACCATCGTGCTGCCCGCGGTCCTCGCCTCGCTCGGGACGCGGATCGAGAAGTTGCCAGTTCGGTTGTTCAGGCGGCGGCGCCCCGCAGCAGCCAGCGACGAGAGCGGATTCTGGTACCGGCTTGCGCACAGCGTGATGCGGCGCCCGGTCGGGTACCTGGTCGCAAGTTGCCTCGTCCTGTTGGTGCTGGCGGCACCGTTCCTGCACGTGAAGTTTGGCGGCGTCGACGCCAAGGTGCTGCCCACCTCGTCGCAGACTCGCCAGGTTTCGGACGTACTGAAGGCCGACTTCCCGGGCAGCGATGCGACTCCGATCATCATCGCCACCGATCTGACGGACGGCGTGAGCACATCCCCCGGCAAAGCCGCACTGGCCGGCTACTTGGCTCAGGTCAAGCAGCTGCCATCCGTCAGCACCGCGACCGTGACTGCAGCCAAGGGCAACACCGCACGGATCGAGGTCAGTTACCGCGGTGACACCCTCGCCGGGTCGACGAAAACTCTGGTGCACGAGATCCGTGATCTGCCCCCGGCGGCGGGCGTGCAACAGGTGCTGGTCGGCGGCGAGACCGCCAAGCTCATCGACCGGCTGCACAGCATCGGCAGCATCCTGCCGTGGATGGGGCTGCTCGTCGGCGTCGCTACCTTCGTCCTGCTGTTCCTCGCCTTCGGCTCCGTGGTGCTGCCGTTGAAGGCAATCGCGCTGAACGTACTGTCGCTGGGTGCATCGTTCGGCGTGGTCACCTGGATCTTCGGTGACGGACACCTTGCCGGCCTGTTGAACTTCACACCGACCGGCACAGTCGAGGCCACCCAGCCGATCCTCGTCCTCGCGATCGTGTTCGGGTTGAGCATGGACTACGAGGTGTTCCTGTTGTCTCGGGTCCGCGAGCAGTACGACCGCACCGGCGACAACCGGATGGCAGTGGCTACCGGCCTGCAACGCACCGGCGGCATCATCACCTCGGCGGCACTGCTGATCATCGTGGTGATTGCGGCGTTCTCGGCGTCATCCATCACCTTCATCAAGCTCATCGGTGTGGCGATGGCGACCGGGATTGTGGTCGACGCGGTGCTGGTACGGATGATCGTCGTTCCGGCAGCGATGCGGCTGATGGGTGCTGCGAACTGGTGGGCTCCCAAGCCGCTACGAGGCATCTATCGACGGTACGGAATCCGGGAATCCGACGACGTGCTGAACCGCGAACTCACGAATGCCTGAATACATTCCCTATCTCACTGGTAGAGAAATATCGCCTCGTCTGTTGACAGCGGTTGCACGTCGTCCGTAGTTTTCTCGGTGTGAACCTGACTGCCCGCTTCGTGGCTCGTCGCTACGTTGATCTCAAGCAGACCTGCAGCGCTGTCTGTCGCTGACCTCTTCGGCCGGCTGGTTCATACTCCTCTGATCGGCGTGTCCTAGTCCGCCTCAGTCGCCATCGCCCGCCCTAATGCTCCTCGCGCGATTCGCGCCTTGATATCCCCACGCACTCTTTCCCTATTAAGCCTACCTAGAAGAAGATATTGAGGACTCATCATGAAGAGAGCACGTCCGGCCGTCGCGGTTCTGAGCGCGATAATCGCCGTAACGGGGCTGAGTGGGTGCGCGATCGGCGATCAGACCGCATCCGCCTCGGGCGGGTCAGGCACGGTGCTTCGCTATCAAGGCGCAGCGAACAGCGTTGGGCTGCCCGAACTCGCCGAAGCGCTCGGTTACCTGGGCGACGTCAAGCTCAAGTGGGTTGGCAACACGATTTCCGGACCGCAGGACATCCAATCTGCGGCGACCAACCAGACCGACTTCGGCGGCGCGTTCACCGGCGCAGTGGTGAAGCTGATCGAGGCCGGGGCCCCCGTGAAGGCGGTCATCAACTACTACGGCTCGGACGCCAAAAGCTTCATCGGCTTCTACGCCAAGCAAGACGCGTCGATCCACAGCGCGCGCGATCTGATCGGGAAGAAGATCGCCGTCAACACGCTCGGCGCGCACGACGAAGCCGTCATCGACACCTACCTGCAGAACAACGGCCTGACCGCCGACGACGTGAAGAAGGTTCAGTTGGTGGTCCTGCCGCCCAACAACACCGAAGAGGCCATCCGCAAAGGGCAGGTCGACGCCGGCGCGCTCAGTGGCGTGCTGCAGGATCACGCGGTTGCGGCCGGTGGCCTTCGGTCGATCTTCGACGACTACGACATCTTCGGTCCGTTCGACGGCGGCCAGTACGTGCTGCGGGACTCCTTCCTCAAACAGCATCCGGATGTCGCGAGAGGCTTCGTCACGGGCGTCGCCAAGGCGATCGAATGGGAGCGCGCCACACCCCGCGCGCAGGTCATCGCAGAGTTCATCAAGATCATCGACTCCCGCGGTCGCAACGAGAGCACGGCCAACCTCAAGTATTGGAAAAGCGTCGGCATCCCGGCCAAGGGTGGCGTGGTCAGTGACAACGACTTCACCCAGTGGGCGCCCTGGCTGAAGACCACTGGAGTCGTCACCGGAACCCTGGTGCCGTCGAAGTACTACACGAACGAGTTCAACGGTCTGGCATCTGACGGGACGAGCCGATGACCGCCGCCCCAGCCAGTCAGTCACCGAGTCACGCGCTGGCTCCTGAACACAACCAGAACACGAAGATCAGCCTGCGAGCCGTCACCATGGACTTCAATGTCCGCTCTGTGAAAGGCCAATCGCCTGCTACAACCCTCCGTGCGCTCGATGGCGTGAGCCTGGACGTCCGGGCTGGCGAATTCGTGTCGCTGGTCGGGCCGAGCGGGTCCGGCAAGTCCACCCTGCTCGACCTGCTCGGTGGACTGACGAGTCCTACTTCCGGCGAGGTGCTCGTGGACGGCAGGCCAGTCACCGGAGCCGGTCTCGATCGGGCAATCGTGTTCCAGCAGTACGCGCTGTTCCCCTGGCGTACTGCGCGCGCCAACGTGGAGTTCGGCCTTGAAGCGCAAGGCCTGCGCCGGCGGGAACGGGTGGCCAGAGCACGAGAATTCCTTGAGCTCGTCGGCCTTTCCGGCTTCGAGGACCGGTACCCGCACGAGCTGTCCGGCGGCATGAAGCAGCGGGTTGCGATCGCGCGCAGTTTGGCCTACGACCCGGACATCTTGTTGATGGACGAACCGTTCGCTGCCCTGGACGCCCAGACCAGGGAGCTACTGCAGGACGAGTTGCTGAGGATCTGGCAAGCCACCAGGAAGACCGTCGTCTTCATCACGCACGGCATCGACGAAGCGATCTATCTGGGCCAGCGGGTTGCCGTGCTGTCGCCTCGTCCGGGCCGGATCACGCACCTCGTCCACGTGGATCTGGGGGAGCGGGCCGCAGGCGAGGACCTGCGTTCGGCAGCTGCCTTCGTGCAATACCGGCACCAGATCTGGTCGTACCTACATCACGAGGTGCAGCACGCGCCGGGCTCAGAAACTTCGAACACGGTTGCCGGCCTCGATGGCCAAGGCGGGGCGGCCTGATGACCGCAACCTTGGACCGGAAGACAGCCGTAGCCGACGGCGACCCGCGACAGGACATCACGCGGGCGAAGCGACCGCTGAGCTGGGCGCGCACAGTCCTGCGAGTGGCGGCTGGCGTCGCGTGGAAGTCCATCGCCGTGCTGCTGTTTATGCTGCTGTGGGAATTCGGCCCCAAATACCTGATCGACTCACAGACCCGGGTATTCCTGCCGCCGCTGCACGAGGATCTGCAGGCCGGCTGGCGGCTGTACCTGAACGGCCAACTCGCCGACAACCTGCGGGCCAGCCTCACGAGATCGGTGATCGGCTTCGGCATCGCGATCCTGGCCGCCGTGCCCCTCGGCCTGCTGATCGCTTGGTACTCACGAGTGGAGACCTTTCTCAACCCGCTGCTCGAGTTGTTCCGCAACACAGCCGCGCTGGCTTTGCTGCCGGTCTTCACACTGCTGCTCGGGATCGGCGAGACATCGAAGATAAGCATCGTTGCGTACGCCAGTTTCTTCCCGATCCTGCTCAACACCATTTCCGGGGTGAAGACCGTCGACCCGTTGCTGGTGCGGGCCGCCCGATCGCTCGGCCTGTCGAGTTTCCGACTGTTCTACAAGGTGATCCTGCCCTCCGCGGTACCGACGACATTCACTGGTGTCCGGATGGCGGGATCCGCTTCCATCCTGGTCCTGATAGCCGCGGAGATGGTCGGCGCCAAAGCCGGCCTCGGGTATCTGATCATCAACGCGCAGAGCAGTTTCCAGATCCCGGATATGTACGCCGGAATCCTTACCACCGCGATCGTCGGCGTCACGGTCAACTATGCCCTCGTCCGGCTGGAACGACACTTCTCCCGCTGGCGAATTGGGGCCGCCGATCGCTGACAACGAACGAGCACCGAACGACAATCACCAACGATTCAAAGGAGAAGGCCGCATGACCGCAGTAGGAACCACAATCGAAGTACGACCGATCACCGCCAGGATCGGAGCCGAGGTCAGGGATCTCGACATCAGCCGGACGCTCGACAACGAGACGGTCAGCCAGCTCCGCGCCGCGCTCAACCGTCACAAGGCTCTGGTGTTTCGTGATGTCGAGCTTGACGACGAAGGTCAGCAGCAGTTCGCCGCGCAGTTCGGCAACCTGACCAAGGCGCATCCCACCGTCCCGTCCGTCGACGGAGTCCCGAACATCCTGCCCGTCGACAGTGAGAATGGGAACCGGGCGAACAATTGGCACACGGACGTGACCTTCGTGTTGAATCCGCCGCAGGCAAGCACGCTGCGCAGCATCACCTTGCCGACGTACGGCGGTGAGACCCTGATCGCAAACACCGCTACGGCATATCAGGATCTGCCGGATCCGTTGCGTGCCCTGGCAGAGTCCCTGTGGGCAGTACACACCAACGACTACGACTATGCGGTGCCTGCCAACCTGGTGCAGCCTGGTGCCGATGAGCGCCGAAAGGTCTTCACGGCAACCAAGTTCGAGACGGTACATCCGGTCGTCCGGGTGCACCCACTCACCGGGGAAAGAGGTCTCTTCATCGGAGGATTCGCGCAGCGGTTGGTAGGCCTGTCGGGTACCGAGTCGCGCGACCTCCTGCGACTGCTGCAGCATTACGTGACCCGGCCCGAGAACATCATTCGGGTGCCCTGGCAGCCCAACCAACTCGTGCTGTTCGATAACCGGATCACGCAGCACTATGCGGTCGACAACTATGACGACCAGCCGCGCCGCCTCAACCGGGTCACGGTTGCCGGCGACATCCCGGTGGGCGTGAACGGCGAGTCGAGTTTCTCGATCACCGGCGATGCGTCTCACTACAGCGTGGTCGCCGACGTTCAGGCCGCCTAGCAGCACGTCACGATGCCGCGGTCAGGACAAGTGCCTGGCCGCGGCGTCGTAACGCTCCAGGATGACCTCGGCGACCAGCGGGTGCGCACCGATCGGTTCAGCAGCGGGCTCGGTTGAGACGTGCTTGGCCTCGCGTTGTACCCGATCGTTGAAATGCCCCGGTGCGAGAAGGTAATTCGCCACCGAACACGGCTGGGGCAGGTCGTCGAACCATCGATCGTCGGCCAGCGTTCGGGGATGAATCGTCGCATCGATGATCGAGCCGAGCGACTTCGCGACCTCACCCAGCTGCTCGGCTGCTTCGGGGTCCGAGGAGCCGGACGCGATCAGGACCACGTCGGACTGCGGTTGCGGTGTGACCTCGCGGAGCCGATGCGCAACGGCGGCGGTGATGCGCGGGTCAGGGCCGAGCGGTGGCGAGATCGCGGTCGCCGGCCGTCCGGCTACAGCGCTGGGAATGTCGACCTTCACGTGATAGCCGGTCGACAGCAGCACCGGGACGATGACGACGGATCCGGTGAGGTTGGCGAGGGCGCTGGGCAGGTCCGGTTCGGCGCGGTCCAGCCAGCAGAGTTCGACGGTCAGCCCGGGACGGTTGGTGCGGACCAGATCGAGCAGCCGCCCGATCTCCGCGAGCCCGGCTGGGTTTGTGGTGCCGTGCGCCACGGCCAGCAAGGTCGGCGTGAGGTTGGAGCCGACCGTCATGTGGTCGAGCCTACCGACGAGCGGGGTCGCAGAGATGCGCCTCCGAACGGTTGTCCACAGCCGGCGGGAATTGTGCGTGAGGGCGGCGGCGCTGCTGGCATACTCTCGGCATGCGTTTGGGCCGATTGTCCGTTGCGGTCCTGGTCTTTCTCGGTTCTGGCGCTGCCTGCACCGGTGGTGATCCGAAGCCGAACCTGTCCACGGTTACGCCACCGGCGTCGTTGACGTCGGCTTCCGCGCCGTCCGCTACGTCGGCGTCTGCGGCGCCGGTTCCGATTGATCAGGTTCCTCCGGGGCGCCCGGCGGCGTGGGTGCCGGCTGGCGTCCCGACGACGGCGCCGTACCAGGAACCCGGCGACAAGGTGCCGATGTTCACGCTCGCCATGTTCAGCAACAACCGGCTAGGCGCGTTAGCCACAGCCAAGTACTACCTCGACGCCCGGAACTGGTCGGATGCATTACTTGACGGCACGCCATTCCAAATCATTTGTGGCGTGAAGAAGTGCAAAGATGACGCGGCCGCGCTCACCAAGCTAAAAGAGGCTGGACACTATGTTGCAGGCGAGCGCGATATTCCGAGCGGATCCTCGATTGTCAAAGCACCCCAAGCCTCCGGCGCCGACTGGGTCGTTCAGGTCAAACTGGCGATCACCGCAGGGCGCCTGCTGGACATACACGGCAAGGTCCTGAGAGCTGAAGGTCCCTCTACAAAGTTGATCAACATCTACCTAAAGTGGAACGGGAAGATGTGGCACGTCACCGGCGACTTCCTGGCGGGTTGAGATGTTTGTCCACCGGTCCCGTGCATTTGCCTCGGGACTGCTCGCTTGGGGTCTGTTGTCGATGTCGTGGATCTATTCGCCTTTAGCCTCGGCAGACCAGTCTTGCGAGACCAACCTAAAAGGGCAGATCGCTTGCCAGACTTCGAGTGGGCCTGTTGGGCCGCTGGCGCCTGGCGTCGTGAGCGGTTCGGAGTTGGTTACGACCACGTTGTCGTGTGGCCCTCGTCGCAAGCAGTTCGACGACACTCAATACGCGGTGAACGCCGGCTGTCTCAAC
>DASXHV010000217.1:0-5470 GCA_036488285.1 Jatrophihabitans sp.
CCTTGTCGCAACCCTGCTATACGAACGCCGAGTTGCCGTACAACTTCCGCAGCGGCGCGGTGGTCGCGCAATACCCGTACAACGTGTCGTGGGTTCAAAACGCCTACGAGCTGCTTTCGACCCCCGGTCAGTTCTACCTCGACTCGGCCGCCGGCGTGCTGTACTACGTCCCGCGACCGAACGAGGATCTGGCCTCGGCCGATGTCGAGGCCCCGACTCTGCAAACCCTGGTCAGCGGTGCTGGGACTGGTGCATCGCCGTTGAGCAACATCGTTTTCAGGGGCTTGGTGTTTGAGCATGCGACCTGGCTTGAACCAGCTACGCCGGGTGGTTACGCCGAAGGGCAGGCAGGGTGGCACATCACCGGCAGCGGACTCACCCAAGTTCCGATGAGCGATCTCACCCGGACCCCGGGCAACCTGAGCTTCGAACACGACACCAACATCACCTTTGACGGAGATACCTTCACGCATCTCGGCACCGTCGCCCTCGAGTTGGGACAGGGCAGCAAGAGTGACACGGTTATCGGCTCCCGATTCACCGACATCGGCAGCAACGCGCTGCAGATCGGGGCCGCCGACACAGCCGATCGCAACCCAGTTGCGGCCGAGCAGGTCACCGGCAACACCGTGAAGGACAATGCGATTACGTTCGCCGGTCAGGTTTACCGCAGCGCGGTCGGGATTTTCGTCGGCTACACCACGGGCACGACCATCACGCACAACGTCATCGGGCAGCTTCCGTATACGGCCATCAGCGTCAACCTCGGCTGGGAAGGAACGTCCTACAGCGGCGGGGCAAACATCACGTACAACGAAATCTTCCAGGACATGCGGGTTCTCGACGACGGTGGTGCGCTGTACACCCAGATGGCCATGACCACGCCGTCGGTCATGAAATACAACTATCTGCATGACGAGGACTACACGGGAGGAGCACCGCTGTACCTCGACTCCACCACCGCCAACTGGACCATGCAGTACAACGTGCTGCAGACCGGCTCGCAAGCCTCTCGGAACGTGCAGAACTGTTGCGGCGTGGCAGCCATGAACAACACCGTTCAGTTCAACTACAGCAATGGATCCGGCACGCTGCACGGCAGCCCGGACCCTTCCAACACGGTGAACAACAACTACGACGACCTCACGAGCTTTCCTGCCGCCGCACAGACCATCATGGCCGGCGCTGGCCTGGAACCGGCGTACGCCGGGCTACTCACCGCACGCACCATCAACGACAACGCACGCAGCCTCAGCTACTCCGGACCGGGGTGGGGCTATTCGAACAACCGAGGTTACGGCGACTTCGACGACGACGTGCACTACAGCTACTCCGCAGGCGCAACCGTTCAATTCGCCTTCACCGGAAGCGGCGTCTCTTGGTTGGCGCAACGTAGCGACCAGACCGGACCTGTCGAGGTATACATCGACGGTGTCGACGAAGGCACGGTTGTTCCGGTAACCAGCGGGCAGCCCTATCCCACCCAGCAGGTCGACTACAGCATCACCGGGCTCGCGGGCGGCGCGCACACCATCAGACTCGTCAACGGCTCGAACGCCCTGCTGACGGTGGACGCATTCAGCGTCGAGAGTTCTCGACCCACCACCAACGACAGCTCAGCGGCCATCAGATACGCCGGAACCGGCTGGAACTACTCCAGCGGCCGTGGATTCGGCGACTACGGCGACGATGTGCACTACAGCTACGCCGCCGGCGCATCGGCCAGCTTCGCATTCATCGGCAGCGGTGTGGCTTGGCTGGCCCAGCGCAGCGACCAGACCGGGCCCGTCGAGGTCTATCTGGACGGTGTAGACCAAGGCACGGTCACACCCACTACCAGCGCAGCCCCGTATCCGAGCCAACAGGTTGGCTACAGCATCACCGGTCTGATACCCGGCGAGCACACGCTCAAGATCGTCAACAACGCCGCCAACCTGCTGACTGTCGACGCGTTCACCGTCGAACGCACACGGCAGGTAACCAATGACAGCGCGCTGACGTACACCGGCGCCGGATGGAAACATCTGACACGGCGCGCCGGTGATTTCGGCAACGACGTGCACTGGACCAATGCAGCCGGAGCGAGCGCACTGTTCGCGTTCAACGGAACCACCGCGTCATGGATCGCCGAAAGCACTGGCACCAGCGGCCCGGTCCAGATCTACGTCGATGGCATCAACGAGGCCACCCTAACGCCGAGAGCAAGCAGCGCGCCGCGACCGCTGCACCAAGTCGACTACCAAGTCAGCGGGCTGGCAGCCGGGTATCACGTGATCAAGATTGTGAATGCCAGCGCCGCGCCACTCACGGTCGACGCGTTCACGTCGCGGTACTGACCGGCACATCGACGAGCGAAGGCTGCGAGGGGCAGGACCCGTCTGCTGCCGCAGCATGATCGCGCGCAGTCAGCCTTCCGGCTGCGGGAGCGCACCAGCCAGCCGACCGCGCGAGGACGTCAGGTGAGCAGTCATCGCCTGCGCGGCGGCGCCTTCATCTCGCCGCGTCACCGCCTCCAGTACCCGCTCATGCTCGTGCACGGTGTCATCGGTGATGCCCACCGTGTAATAGAGCCGGTACAGCTGGGCATGCGGGCGAAGCCGCTCCAGGGTGTCAACCATCAGCCCGACACCGGTCGCAGCAGCAAGGGCAACGTGGAAGGCGGCGTCCTGGGCGGCAAAGGTCTTGTAGCTTTCATACCCGTCGCCGGAGACCGGCTTACTCATCTCCGTAATGAGATCCTCCATCCCGATGATCTGGCGCGCAGTCGCGACCTGTGCTGCCCATGAGGCACAGGCCGGCTCGAGCAGCAGACGCATCCGAAACAGCTCATCGAACGTGACTGCGTCAATCAGCGGAGCTGCCGTGTAGCCGTGGTGTGCGCGTTTGGTGACGAGGCCGTCAGACTCCAAGCGGGCCAAGGCCTCACGGATGGGCGTTGCTGACACCTGCAAGTCGCGAGAGAGCCCATCAATCGACAGCCGAGAACCCGGCTCGACAACGTTGTCCATCAGCTTCGACTTCAAGATCTCATAGATCTCATCGGCAAGCACCGAGCGACGAGGCGCATTGACGCCGGCCCACGTCGAGCCGGCGGCGCCAACAGCAGTGCCAACCTCAGCTTCGCTCACGTCGCACACCCTATACGATGTTGGGTCGTATCAGTCGTCTTTCACCTTTTGCGGCGGCCGGAACGCCGTGGGGAGCCGGTAACGGGCGCATTACGGGTTGTTTCGAGTGTTGACATAAGGCCGATTGAAGCCAATGATCGAGCATCATAGATCCTATAGGAAGATGCCTCTGGGTCTCGACACGAAGGGTGACACCTGTGGCACGCACTTCTATTGCGGTTCAACTCGGGGTCGTAGGCATTGCCGTTGGCCTGCTGGCTGCCTGCACCACTACGAGCGCCAACTCGGCTTCGACAGCACAAGGGTCCTCTGGATCGAAACCGCCGAAGCAGGTGGTCATCGGCCTGTCCAATCAGACGATGGCGATCACCTTCCCGGTGGGCCTGGCCAAGGGAGCGCAGCAGGAGGCCGACAAGCTCGGCGCGAAGCTCGTCGTTCTTGATTCCAAGGGCGACGTGCAGAAGCAAGGCAGCGACATCCAGGATCTGATTGCCCAGAAGGTCAACGGAATTCTGATCGTGCCCAACTCGCCCGGCCCGGCTCAGGCCATGGTCGACAATGTCGCCGCGGCGGGGATTCCGATCGCGTCGGTGCACGGCACGGTAGGCACGGGGCCGACCAACGTGCCGTACAGCAAGCTGTCCTTCACCATGAACGAGAGCGCCGACGAACTCGGTCATCTCGAGGCGACGTTGGCCAAACAGGCACTGCCCAATGGCGGCAAGGTCGCGATCATCACCGGCGCATCGGGATTCCTGGAGAACAACACCTGGACCGCCGGGTTCAAGTCCGACCTGGCCTCGGCGAGCGGCTTTCAGATCGTGGCGACCCAACCGGGTGACTGGACGGCTGAGAAAGGTCAGTCGGCTTGCCAGGGCATCCTCAGCGCGCACCCCGATGTAGCCCTGTTCTACGCGCTGTCCGACGACATGGCTGCCGGCTGCGCCAAGGCGGTGGCGGCGGTGAAGTCCAACGCCAAGATCCTGGGCAACGGCGGCGCCAAGATCGGCGTCACAGGAGTCCAAGACGGCTCGATCTACGGCGACGTCTGCTTCAAGCCGGTGGATGAGGGCGCAAAGGCCTTCGACACGCTCTACGACCAGATCACCGGAAAGTCGCCGGCGCCGAACAAGGTGCTCAGCTACGCCATCCCGACCATCACCAAGGCAAACCTCGACCAGTGCGTTCCGCAATGGTAGGTGTACCAACTTCTCCGGCACGGGCGACGGCAACGGCCTCGCCCGTGCTGGAGATCGCCCAGATCAGCAAGATCTACCCAGGGGGTACCCAGGCCCTTCGGGGCGTGTCGCTGAACATCGTGCGTGGCCAGGTGCATGGTTTGGTCGGCGCCAACGGCGCCGGAAAATCCACCCTGATCAAGATCATCGCCGGCGCCGAGCAGCCCACGACCGGATCCCTGCGTTGGCACGGCGCTCGGACCGACTGGCGCAGGCCGGCTGATGCTCGGGCCGCCGGCGTCGCTGTCGTCCACCAACAAAGCCCGGTCGCAGCTGCGCTGAGCGTGCTGGAGAACGTCTACCTGGGTCAGGGCGCGGGCGGGGTATGGAAGCCACGCGAACGGCAGCGGGAATTCGACGCGCTGTGCACCGGCATCGACTTCGAGATCGATCCGCATGCGACGGTGTCAGGGCTGTCGATAGGGGATCGGCAAATGGTGTCGATCCTGCGCGCCTTGGCCCAGCAACCCGCGCTCATTCTGCTCGATGAGCCAACGGCTTCGATCACCCCGGCCGAGCGGGCCGGCGTTCTGGGCGCGGCCCGCCGCCTCGCGGGAACCGGTGTCGCTGTCGTGTTCGTGTCGCACTTCCTCAATGAGGTCGCCGAGATCTGCGACGTCGTGAGCGTGCTTCGCGACGGTGCTCTCGTCGACGAATTCGACGCCGCGGCCCTGACCGAGGAACGTATGGTGGCCGGCATCGTCGGCAACCGGCTACGCGCAGTCGAGAACGCCAAACCGAGTCATGAAATCGGTGCGTCGGTGCTGCGGGTTCGCGGCCTTCAATCCGTCCGGATGGCCGAGCCGATCAGTCTCGACGTCAAGCGAGGAGAGATCGTCGGCTTGGCCGGACTCCTCGGCTCCGGACGCACCTCGTTGCTCAAAGCAATTTTCGGCGCCGACCGTCGAGTGAGCGGGCAGGTCGTGGTCAACGACCGGCCATTGCCCTCCTCGCCGGCGGCCGCCGTGAAGGGCGGAGTCGCCTTCGTCCCGGAGGACCGTCTGGGACAGGGCCTGATCGGCGACTGGGAGATCTGGCGCAATGTATCGATGGCCGATCTCGGCCAACTGTCGCGCCGCTTCCGGGTGCTCAACCCGTCCAAGG
>DASXHV010000030.1:0-5462 GCA_036488285.1 Jatrophihabitans sp.
GCGCGCGGCACTCACGCTACGGGGGCCGTGGCAGCCGCGCTTCGGCGCGGAGGCCCTGGCGATCACACAGCTCACCCTTACCGCCACAGCGCTCGTTCTCGCCTTGCTGTTCGCCGACCGGTTGTCGGCGGCTGGAGCGCGCCGCACCGCCGAGTCCTGACGAGGTCGGTCAGGTTGGCGTCAAGGCGGCGAGGCGGTTCGTTGACAATGAACGGAGCGTCCGGGTAGGGCTTGGTGCACTCTGACCTATCTGGGGGTTCGCCATGCGCGCTCGGGTGCTAGTCGGCATCGTGTCCACGATCGGGATCGCTGCTGGATCGGCGGTGGCATCTGCGTCAGCGGCACCTGCTCACCGGCAACCGCAGTACGTCAAGCAACCGACCGCAACCGGCACCGGCGGCGCGGTCGCGTCCGCAGAGTTCAATGCCAGCAAGGCTGGCATCGACACGTTGCGCTCAGGCGGCAACGCGATCGACGCAGCGGTGGCCGTCGCCAGCACACTCGGTGTCACCGAACCCTTCGTGGCCGGCCCCGGCGGCGGAGGCTATCTGGTGATCTACCTCGCCAAGACCAAGCAGGTCATCACCATCGACGGACGCGAGATGTGCGCGGCAGCCTGCACACCGAGCCTTTTCATCGATCCCACGACCGGCAAACCGCTGGCATTCGAAGAGGCGCGGCACTCGGGTTTGTCGGTGGGAGTGCCGGGCATGGTCGCGACCTGGGCCAAGGCAGTTCAGGACTACGGCCGCAAGAGCTTCGCAAATGACCTGCAACCGGCGATCGGCGTGGCGCGAAGGGGCTTCACCATCACCCCGAATTTCGTCGACCAGGAGAAGGAATCCCTGCTGGACCTGCAGGCTTTCACCAGCAGCCGCAAGCTCTTTCTCACTGCCGACGGTCAACCGCTGCCGGTCGGGTCGACGTTGCGTAACCCGGATCTGGCTCGCACCTACAGCGAACTCGCTCGGCACGGCGCGTCCTATCTGTACGGCGGTCCGGTCGGCAGCGACATCGCGCACACCGTGACGCATCCGCCGGTGTGGCCGGGCACGCCGTTCACCGTCAGGCCGGGCAGCATGACCGCGCAGGACGTCGCGAACTACGTCGCGAAGCCTCGGGTACCGACACACGTGAATTACCGCGGCCTCGACGTCTATGGCATGCCGCCGTCCTCGAGTGGCGGCTCGACAACGGGGGAGGCGCTCAACATCCTCGACGGCTGGAACCTGGCGGCCGAATCTCGCACCGAAGCAACTTTCCACTACCTCGAGGCTTCGCGGCTGGCCTTCGCCGATCGCAATGCCTACGTGGGGGACTCCGACTACCAACCTGTTCCGCTGCAGGGACTTCTCGATCCTGCATTCGCCGCCACCCGGCGTTGCCTGGTAGGTACGCATGCCTTGACCTCACCGGTCGCGCCAGGCAATCCGTACGCTCCGTACGGTGGCTGCGCGACGACTCCGGCCGCCGCCAATCCGGTGCACGAGGGCACCCAGACCAACCACTTGGTCGTGGCCGACAAGTGGGGCAACGTCGTCAGTTACACGAACACCATTGAGCAATTGGCCGGTAGCGGGATGACGGTGCCCGGACGCGGCTTCCTGCTCAACAACGAGATGACCGACTTCGACTTCGCGGCCGCGTCGCCAGGCACCTACGATCCGAACCTGCCTGCGCCAGGCAAGCGGCCACGCTCGAGCATGAGCCCCACGATTGTCCTCAAGGACGGCCGGCCGGACTTTGCGCTCGGCTCGCCCGGCGGTGCCACGAT
The DNA here is from genome assembly GCA_036488285.1 of Jatrophihabitans sp. GTDB lineage: Bacteria > Actinomycetota > Actinomycetes > Mycobacteriales > Jatrophihabitantaceae > Jatrophihabitans_A. The sequence continues at coordinate 1,775 of DASXHV010000030.1, forward strand.
CATCACCACGGTCCTGCAGACGTTGATCAACCACGTCGACTTCGGCATGTCGCTGCCTGATGCAATCGCCGCGCCTCGGGTCAGCCAGCGCAACAGCGCAAATGCTGACGCCGAGCCGGCTTTTCTCAGCAGCAACCTGGCCGGCGCCCTGACGGCACAGTTCGGGGAACACTTCGCCGTGAAGACCGGGCCGGTGCTGCCCGCCGACTCCTACATCGGCAATGCCACCGGCATCGACTTCCTGCCCGGGGGACGATTCCAGGCCGCTGCCGAGCCGGTGCGGTCCGGCGGCGGCAGCGCCCTGGTGGTGAACCCGCAGTAGTGGCAGGCGGGACGCTAAGCGTTACGTTGCGAAGCCCGACTCGTTACTTCCAGGACATCCCGTTTCCTAGGAGGTACGTGTGCGAAAAGCGTTGGTGGCTGGCATCGGCACCGCAACAGCACTCGCAGCCGGGCTTCTCATCCCGATCGGCGGCGCGGACGCAGCGGCGGCTGGGACCTACACCGTGCGTTCTTTGCATTTCGCGGTCACGGTCGGGCCATCGGGTACCCAGACGTGCGACGTCGTCGGCGATCTGTACACACCGAGCGGAGCATCAGCATCGCACCGCACGCCAGCGATCCTGACGACCAACGGGTTCGGTGGCTCGGCCGCAGATCAGACACCATTCGCTCAGCAGTACGCCGCCCAGGGGTATGTGGTGCTGTCCTACTCCGGTCTCGGCTTTGGTGGGTCAGGGTGCAAGATCACCCTCGATGACCCTGAGTACGACGGTAAGGCAGCCAGCCAGTTGGTCGGTTTCCTCGGTGGGCAGAACGGAATCGCGTTCACCGACGCCGCCCACACGAGCGCGGTGCCGGGCCTCGGTTACGTCATCCACGACGCAACAGACCACAACGGCAAGGCCCAGCAGTACGACCCGCGGGTCGGCATGTGGGGTGGTTCTTACGGTGGCCAGGTCCAGTTCGCGGCGGCATCGGTAGATCCTCGGATCGACGCGTTGAACCCGCAGATCACCTGGAACGACCTGTCGTACTCTCTCGGCCCTAACAACGCCGGCGCAACAACACCCGGCGCTACCAAACTGACCTGGGCTGCTGCCTTCTCTGCCATCGGCATCTTCGACGGAGTTCAGTACGCCCAGAACGACCCGCAACGGTTGATCGGCTGTCCGAACTTCGCTGACTTCGTCTGTCCCGCCTTGGCCTTCGGCGGCAGCACCGGATACCTGCAGCCCGACGCGATCGCCGCCTTGCGTCATGCATCGGTCGCGACCTATCTGCCGAAGATCAAGATCCCGGTGCTGCTGGATCAGGGCGAGGTCGACACGCTGTTCAACCTCAACGAGTCCGTTACGACTTACCAGGCACTGCGCGCGCAAGGCACGCCGGTCGCGTTGATGTGGCGCTACAACGGGCACTCGGGCGGAACGCCGTCGCCAGCTGGCGCAGCGTACGAGGCCAGTCGCGTTCAGGCATGGTTCGACCATTACCTCAAAGGCACATCGGCGAGCACTGGGCCGTCCTTCGCCTACTACCAGGACTGGACCGGAACCGTCGCGACCTCCTCCGCGTACCCCGTCGGATCGCCTACAAAGCTTTATCTGTCAGGGCAAAACCTGGTCGGAGCGCCCAAGGATATTCAACCTGGCTCGCAATCGTTCATCACTCCGGCCGCCGGCGCGCCCACCACGCTCGGCAACCTGGATGTCGTCGGCGGCCAGACGACCGTTCCGATGGACAACCGCGACGTGAACATCGCGGGCACGTTCGCATCCTGGACCGGTGCGCCGTTGAGCAGCCCCGTCACGACGGTCGGATCTCCGACATTGGACGTGTCGTTGTCAGCGCCGGCTGCGGCGGCAACACAGGCGAATGGGCCAGCCGGCCAGCTGGTGTTGTTCGCCAAGATCTACGACGTCGCAGGCGACGGCACCGCGAAGCTCATCAACGGTCTGGTCGCTCCGATGCGAATCGCAGACTCCACCAAGCCGGTGCACGTCACGCTGCCGGCCATCGCACATCAGTTCGCGGCTGGTCATCGAATCGCGATCTATCTGGCCGGCGGCGATTCCAACTACCGGGGCGGCCTCGCCGCAACGCCCGTGACGATCACGACCGGATCGTCAGGCCAGGTCCTGACCCTTCCGGTGCGGCACTGATCAAGAGCCCTACACCCTCTTCTCATTCCGATTGCTCACAGGAGGACCGATCGTGCACTCCGCTTATCTCCGTCTCTGTCTGCTCCCGCTGGTTGCATCGACCGCGTTGCTCAGCGTTCCGGCTGCACGCGGCGCTGTTACGTCGACTTCGTCAGGCACGGTGAACGGGTTCGGGTACGGCCAACTTCAGGCCCAGACCATCGGTACAGCCGGCTGCGGAACGAACCCCGCCGGTGAGCCCTCGATCCATGTGTCGCGTGCGAATCTGGTCGGCCTCGGCTCTGAGGACGGCGTCGGCTCGGGCAGCGAGTACTGGCGCGCAACGCAGGTCGGCGGCACCGGAAAGGCCTCACCCTGCGGACTGACCTACAGCGGACAACCCAACGCGGTAAGCAATATCGGCGCGTCCGGCGGCGACATCGACACGACGTTCGCGCCCAAGAAGTCAGCGCTAGGCACCTACCGCATCTACGTCGCGAGCCTGAACCTCGGCTCGATCAACGTCGCGACCTCCACCGACAATGGCGCGACGTTCAGCCAGGTTCCGGTGCAAGCCGGCATCCCGATCGATGACCGGGAATGGATCGCCGCTTACGGTGCGGACACCAGCCTGCTGACGTACCACGACATCGTCAGTAACAACATCAACGTGCTGCGCTCGGACACCGGCGGCGGCCCGTACCAGCAGATCTCCCAGGTCATCCCGGCCACGGACTACAAGGCGACGAACAACGAACTCGGCAACGTGGTCATCGACCACAATCACCCGACCGCGACAGGGTTCTACGCCTATCAGTCCTTCGTTGCGCCATCCTCGGACCCAGGCCCGACGGGCAGCGCACCGTTCAACGAGGCGTTCCTTGGGGTTTCCGCCGATGGTGGTCACACCTGGGCAGACAAGCCGATTCCGTGCTCCACCAAGTTCGGTGCCAACGGGCTCAACCATAACTTCCCCAACGTCTCGGTAGCACCCAACGGGACACTCTTCTACACCGTCAGCAATGACAAGAGCATCTACGTCGCGTCGTCAGCCAACCACGGCGACAGCTGGACCTGCTCGAACCCGGTCAGCACCGTCGGGCAAGCAATCTTTCCGTGGATCGTGGCCACCAGCGCGGGCGAAGATCTCGTGTACTACGGTGCGACCGGCACCGGTGCTGCACAAACGTGGTCGGTGTACTTCGCCCAGAATCGCAAGCAGTCCCTTACCGGTTGGAGCACCAAGCAGCTCATGCCAGTGCACACCGGCCCGGTCTGCGAGGGTGGCATCTCCTGCACCGGCGGGCGCCAACTGCTCGACGACTTCGGTGTCGACACCGACCAGGCGGGCTGGGCCCACATCGCCTACTCCCACGACTCGCCCGACCTAGGCGGCAGCGGCAGCTACACCGGCTATGCCGTCCAACAGGGCGGGAGCCCGGTCGGCTACCCCAACTAATCCCAACCGCACCCCAACTGACTCAGCCGAGACCGCATCCGTCCCCCGAGAAGTAGTGGTCGAACGAGGGGTTCTCCTGCATCAGGAT
>DASXHV010000068.1:0-19701 GCA_036488285.1 Jatrophihabitans sp.
CTCGTCCGATTCTCGAAGAAGTCGGAACCACCATCGCCCACGTCGGCCCGTCTGGAGCAGGTCAGACGGTGAAGGCTGCCAATCAACTGATCGTGGCCGGCACCATCGAGCTCGTCGCGGAATCCATCGTGTTTCTCGAAGCATACGGCGTGGATCTGGACGCCGCAATCACCGTCCTGGCAGGCGGACTTGCCGGCAACCAGATTCTGGAGCGAAAGGCAGCGAGCATGCTCAAGCGCGAGTTCGCGCCCGGCTTCCGGATCGACCTGCACCACAAGGACATGGGGATCGTGACGTCCGCCGCCCGGGAAGCCGGCGTGGCCATCCCGCTCGGCGCTCACGTGGCACAGCTGGTGGCCAGCGTGCGCGCACAGGGCCACGGAGGTCTGGACCACAGCGCGTTGCTCCTGGGCGTGGAGAACCTGTCCGGCCGAGGCTCGCAAGCCATGACACCTGCCGAAGCACAAACCGCATCATCGAAGGGAGCATGAGCCAAGGCCACGATGCGCGCCATCGACGCCGCTGTGCAGATCCTGCAGGCCGAAGGTGTTACGCACGCCTTCGGACTGCCAGGCGCGGCGATCAATCCGTTCTACTCCGCGATGGCAGCCAACGGATCCATCCGTCACATCCTGGCCCGGCACGTTGAGGGCGCCTCGCACATGGCCGAGGGCTACACCCGTGCCAAGGCCGGCAACATCGGCGTCTGTGTCGGGACGTCCGGGCCGGCCGGAACGGACATGATCACCGGCCTCTACTCCGCTTGGGCGGACTCGATCCCGATCCTGTGCATCACCGGACAGGCTCCGGTCGCCCGTCTGCACAAAGAGGACTTCCAGGCCGTGGACATCTCGGCTATAGCGAAGCCCGTCACCAAGCTGGCCATGACGGTGCTCGAGGCGGCGCAGATCCCCGGTGCATTTCAGCAGGCGTTTCACCTGATGCGTTCAGGGCGTCCGGGACCGGTGCTGCTCGATCTGCCCTTCGACGTTCAGATGACCGAGATCGAGTTCGACATCGATACCTACGAACCGCTGCCGGTCTACAAGCCCACAGCCAGCCGCCGGCAGATCGAGAAGGCACTGGACATGCTCGCCACCGCGCAACGCCCGGTGATAGTGGCGGGCGGCGGCATCATCAATGCCGACGCCAGTGAGCTGCTGGTGCAACTGGCCGAAGTCCTGAACGTGCCGGTGATCCCGACGCTGATGGGCTGGGGCAGCATCCCGGACGACCACCGATTGATGGCCGGGATGGCCGGGTTGCAAACCTCGCACCGGTACGGCAACGCCACCATGCTCGCCGCGGACTTCGTCTTCGGAATCGGGAACCGGTGGGCCAACCGTCACACCGGGGGCCTGGACACGTACCGCAAGGGCCGGAGGTTCATCCACATCGACATCGAGCCGACCCAGATCGGACGGGTGTTCGCACCCGATTACGGCATCGTCTCCGATGCCCGCGCCGCGCTGGAGTTGTTGGTCGAGGGTGCAACCGAACGAGCCGCTTCCGCAGGCCTGCCCGAGCGACATGACTGGGTCGAACAATGCGTCGAACGCAAGACAACGATGCAACGACGTACCCACTTCGACAACATCCCGGTGAAACCTCAGCGGGTGTATGAGGAGATGAACGTCGCGCTGGGACGCGAGACCCGCTACGTCAGCACGATCGGGTTGTCCCAGATCGCGGCGGCACAATTTCTGCACGTGTACGCACCGCGAAACTGGATCAACTGCGGGCAGGCCGGCCCGCTCGGCTGGACGGTGCCGGCGGCACTGGGGGTCAGCGTCGCCGATCCGGACGCGACCGTCGTGGCGTTGTCGGGCGATTACGACTTCCAATTCATGATCGAGGAGCTGGCGGTCGGTGCGCAGTTCAACATCCCCTACCTGCACGTCGTGGTGAACAACTCCTACCTCGGCCTGATCCGGCAATCTCAGCGGGGATTCGACATGGACTATTGCGTGCAACTGTCCTTCGACAACGTGAATTCGCCCGAGCTCGGTGGCTACGGCGTCGACCACATCAAGGTCGCAGAAGGCTTGGGGTGCAAGGCGATTCGCGTTCGAGAGCCCGACGAGCTGCCCGATGCCTTCGAGCAGGCCGCGAAGCTGATGGCCGAGTTCCGGGTGCCGGTGGTGCTCGAGGTGATCCTGGAGCGCGTCACCAACATCGCGATGGGCACCGAGCTGGACAACGTCACCGAGTTCGAGGACCTGGCTACCGGCCGTTGAGACGGCGGCGGCGACCAATCGATACCTCAGTAGGGGGTTGGCTCGACCGGCAGATGGGCGCGGCCAAGCCACGATAGGGGGATGCTGTAGGGGTGGAAAGCGGAACCGAACTCGCAGCGCCGCCCGATGTTGCACATCGGATAGAGATGGCATGGCCGGGATCCATCGTGGCGGCCCTGATCCCGTTGGGAGCGTTCGTCGGGCGTTGGCGACGGCTGTGGCCGGTGGCCGTCCTGGCGCTGGCCGCGCTGGCCGTGTCGTCCAACCGGCCGCATCAACCGTGGCATTGGCTGCCGCCGGGCCCGCTCGTGCTGCTGGCGGCCTTGACGACCGCTCCGTTGCTCGTCGTCCGCCGCTGGCCGATGCTGAGCCTGTCGATCGTGCTGGCCGCGAATCTGTTCTTCGTGGTGTTCGCGCGGTTGTCATGGCCACTCACCGGTGTGGTGTGCTGGCTGGTTGCGATGGCACTGTGCCCGCTGCTGCTGAGCAGACGGCAAGCCCTGACCTGGTTGGCGATCTCGGAAGCAGCAATAGTGCTGGCCGCGACGTTCGTTCCGTCGTCGGTGAACGCGACGCCCTGGGATGCGTGGTTGACGGAATTCTCAGCGGTGTTGCTGGCGTGGGGGATCGGCGAGAATCTGCGCTCGCGGCGCGCCTCGGCCGCGCGTCAGCAAGCCAACGCCGCTCAGTTGCGTGGCCTGCGGGAGCGAAACGCTGCTCAACAAGGTCGGGCTGCGCTCGCTCGCGACTTACATGACGTGGTGGCACATCACGTGTCCCTGATCGCCGTGCAGGCTGCGACCGTGCCGTATCAGCTTCCGGATCTGTCGCCGGCGGCGCGGCAGGCATTCGAGGAGATCGCGGCGCAAGCTCGCACCGCACTGGATGAGCTGCGTGCGGTGCTCGGCATACTGCGCACTCCGGAGGCGGTTTCGTCTCAGGCTCCGCAGCCGAACCTGGCGGATGTGCCGGTGCTCATCGAACGGATGCGATCCAGCGGAATGCAGGTCATGCTCGAGTCGTCCGGCTCGCCGCGCGGAGTCCCGGAGTCGGTGGCGTTGTGTTGCTATCGGGTGGCGCAGGAAGCGTTGACCAACGCTGCTCGGCACGCGCCGGGTGCGAGCGTGCAGGTCCGGTTCGAGTTCGCCGAGAATCAGCTGGCCCTGCTCGTCTGCAACGATCTCGCGCCCAACGCGGCAAGCGATTCGAACGGGTTCGGACTGATCGGTATGCGAGAGCGCGTCACCGCGCTGAACGGCACCTTGCAGGCAGGTGTTCAGAACGGCCAGTTCCGGGTGAGCATGCAGTTGCCCACCGGGTTGCACTCGATCGAATCGACGGCTTGGTGACGCAAACGGGTCTGGTGCGCGTCCTGATCGTCGACGACCAAGCCGTGGTCCGGCTCGGATTCTGCGCGATGCTCGAAGCTCAGCCGGACATGGCAGTCGTCGGAACCGCGGCGGATGGCGAGGAGGCTGTACGGCTCGCGCGTGAAACACACCCCGACGTGGTGATGATGGACGTTCGGATGCCCCGGATGGGCGGCATCGATGCGACCCACGCCGTGCAAAAGCTGGCCGACCCGCCGCGAGTGCTGATCCTGACCACCTTCGATCTGGACGACTACGTCTTCGAGGCTTTGCGCGCCGGGGCCAGCGGATTCCTGCTCAAGGACGCCACACCCGAACAGATCCTCGATGCAGTCCGCGTGGTGGCCTCCGGTGAGGCCTTGCTCGCGCCGAGCGTGACCAGGCGACTGGTCGAGCAGTTCGCGGCACGTCCCAAACTTGTGTCGCCACCGCAACTGGCGCACCTCACGCCACGGGAGCGCGAGGTATTCGGACTCGTCGCGCGCGGCCTCGCCAATGCCGAGATCGCCACTCGGCTGCATCTTGCTGAACAGACGGTCAAGACCCACGTCAGTGCCATGCTGCTCAAGCTCGGCCTACGGGACAGGGTCCAAGCGGTGGTGCTGGCCTACGAGTCAGGATTGGCGATCCCGGGAAGCCCAGCGCCACGTGAGGATGTCGCGGACTCGCTCTGAAGTATCGCTCGGGCAGGTCATATCGGATACTTCCGCCCGACGCGGTCGTGGTCGCCGGCCGCCTAGCGTCGCGATCATGATCGAGGCAACCGACCTGAGTAAGCGATTCGGCTCGCAACTTGCCGTGGACGGACTGAGCTTTACGGTCCGACCCGGTCACGTCACGGGATTTCTGGGACCGAACGGCGCAGGCAAATCCACCACGATGCGAATGATCCTCGGGCTGGACCGGCCGACCCGCGGAGCGGTCACCATCGACAAACGTCCTTACGCCACCATCCGGCGGCCGTTGCACGAGGTCGGTGCCGTCCTTGAAGTCCGCGCGGTGCACGGCGGTCGCAGCGCTTACGACCATTTGCTGTGCTTGGCCCAGAGCAACGGCATCGCGAAAGCTCGCGTTGCTGCCGTTCTCGAACTGGTGGGGCTGAGCGGGGTGAGCCGACGCCGCGCCGGCAAGTTCTCTCTGGGCATGAGCCAACGTCTGGGCTTGGCCGCTGCCCTGCTTGGCGACCCACCGGTGATCATCTGCGACGAGCCGGTGAACGGGTTGGACCCGGAAGGGATCCTGTGGATCCGAACCCTGCTGCGCAGTTTGGCCGCGGAAGGACGAACGGTCTTCGTGTCCAGCCACCTGATGGCCGAGATGGCTCTGACCGCCGACCACCTCATCGTCATCGGGCAGGGTCGATTGCTCGCCGATGCGAGTACCACCGAACTGATCGCCGGCAGCTCCCGCAACTACGTCCTGGTCCGTTCCCGCGAGGCGACCAGGCTCGCTCAACTACTGGATCGAGCCGGTGCAGAAGCCCTTATCGAGGCTGATCGATCAGCGTTGAGAGTGACGGGTATGGACTGCGTCGAAGTCGGTGACCTCGCCGCGCAGGCCGGCATCGCGCTGCACGAACTCACCCCGCTCAACGCGTCTCTGGAGGCGGCCTACATGGAACTGACCCGCGACCACGTCGACTTCCACACAGATCCTCAGCAACTCAGCTCGACGCCGAAGGCCGAGCGGGCATGAGCATCGTCGAGGACGCCAGGACAGTTGATCGTCCGGTGCAGTCGACTATCGGTTTCAGCAACGTGCTGCTCTCGGAATGGACCAAGCTGCGAAGCGTCCGATCGACGTATTGGACCGCGTTGGTGGCGGTGCTGGCCAGCGTCGGGCTTGGCGCGCTCATCTGCGCTCGCACCGCCTACAACATCAAACGGGGCGATCAGGGCCTGGACGGATTCGATCCCACTCTGACCAGTCTCAACGGCTTCTACCTCGCTCAGGTAGCGATCGGCGCCCTCGGGGTGTTGACCATCAGCTCCGAGTACGGCACCGGAATGATCCGAGCGACGTTGGGCGCCGTGCCGCAACGTCGGGCCATGCTTGCTGCCAAAGGCCTCGTGTTCGCAGCCGCAACGCTGATCGCCGGCGAGCTGATGAGCTTCATATCGTTCGGGTTGGGACAGGCGCTGCTGTCCGGCGCGCATGCCGGGACTTCGCTCAGCAATCCCACCGCGTTGCGCGCCACGATCGGTGGCGGGCTGTACTTGACGGTCATCGGACTGCTGGGATTTGGCCTCGGAGCACTGATCCGGCACACCGCCGGTGCGCTGTCGGCCTTTTTCGGCGTGCTCTTCGCACTCAGCGCGATCACTGACCTGCTGCCGACCTCGTGGCGCAACGACGTCATCAAGTACATGCCTGCCAACGCAGGCAGTCAGATACTGACAGCCCAACGAGGCCACGACGCGCTCGCTCCCTGGGCCGGACTCGGTGTGCTTGCCCTCTATGCCGCCGCTGCGATCGCCGCCGCAACCATCCTCATTCAGCTGCGCGACACGTAGTCATCGCACCGATTCGAGAATGTCTCCCGAGGGCCGCCCGATCGGCTGGCGCCCGCTCTCGATGAACCACTCGGTTCCGCACACCAGCCGAAACAGCGGCTTGGGCAGGCCGATCAGCATCGACAGCGTGCGGCGTTCGTCACCCTGCGTCTGCGTCAGGTGGGCGGCCATTGCGGCGCGCTTGCGATCAGCCTGGCCGCGTACGTTGATTCGATGCGTAATCGCGGTCCGCGGCGCGTACGCCTGGCGAAGCTCGGCTGCCGAAACCGATCCGGGTAGCAGCCGAAGCCGCTCCAGCAAGGTCACGGCCCGGCCCAAGGTTGTCCGATCCACGGTTGCCTGGAGCACCAGCCGGGTCCGCGCGATCTCGGCGGCCCGGCTACCGACCCGATGAACCTGCACATGATCGGGGTGTCCGTAGCCGCCCCGCGCGTCATAGGTCGTCAGAGCGTCTGCGGCTTCTTCCTGCAGGACGACTGCCAGCCGGGTTGCCGCTTGCTCGACGTCGACATCGGCGAATCCGCTGTGTTCGTTGTCCATGCCGGAATCGGGGTATCCGAGATAGACCACGCGATGACATCCGAGCGCAGCGGCCGATGCTTCGAGCTCACGTTCCCGCCGGCCGCCGAGATCAGTCATCTCGTCCGCAGCAGCCAGGCCGTGCTCACCGCCGGTGGCAACGACGACAACGACGCGGTGTCCCTCGGCGACGGCCTTGGCGAGGGTTCCGCCGGTCAGCAGCACTTCGTCGTCGGGGTGGGCGTGAAAGGAGACGATCGTAAAACTCATCTCAAAGCCCGTACGCGCGGGCTTGCGTTGGTGAGAAGTCGAGCGCGTTCGTACAGCTCCTCGGCTCGCTCGGTCACATCGAGCCACGAATGTAGCGGCTCGGTGCGGCGGTTGTGCCGGCTGATGGTCGCGCGCAGTTCTGGCGAGGTGGCCAGCGAAATGACGGCCCGCGCCATGTCCCGGTCGCTGCTGACAAGCAACCCCTCACGGCCGTTCCGGATGAAGTCCGATACCCCGGTCTGCGCAAAGGCGACCACCGGCAGTCCGGCGCACCGCGCCTCCATGGCCGCGATTCCGAATGACTCGAGGGTGGCAGGCGAAACGTAGATGTCGGCGCGCTCGTATTCGCGGCGGATCTGAGCAGCGGACAGTTCCCCCAGCATCTGGACCCATCCGTTCATCTGATGGTCCAACAGGTAATTGTGCATCCGGTGGCCTAGTGGTCCGTCACCGATGATCTTGACGTCGATGCGGATGTTCGAGGGGACGCGCTGCCTGACCTGACGCATCATCGCGAGGAACTGCAGCGGGCGTTTGCGCGACGCCAGGCGCATGGTGGTGACAATCACGAGTCGGGTCGGATCGGTCGAGACGCGCTCGCGGGTGCGCCACAACGCCGGGGTCACCGCGTTGGGCAACACCGAAACGGGAGTCCCGGATCCGATAACACCGGCCAGCTCGTGGGCAGCGACGGAGCTCACCGCTGACCACGCGATCGGCCATTGTCGCCATCTGAGAAACAGGTCCGCGGTACTGAAGATCGGTGTGGCTCGCGACCAGAGCGAGTGCAGCGTGAGAACGGTCGGAACCTTGCCGGCAGTCGCACGAGCGGCGAGGTAGCCCAGCGGCGAGAACGTCGACGCGTGCACGTGGACGGCGTCGTAGCCGCCTTCGAGCAGGGTTCGCCGGCCCTGCAAGGACGAGCCGTAGCTGATCGCTTGACTGCCCTCGGATACCCCACGGCGTCGGCCGCCGGGCGGCCGATGCACAACGACCGAGTCGGGCGCCGTCGCGCCGGTGGCAACCGAGGTGATGACCTCGACATCATGTCCGAGCGCCTGCTGGGCAGAAGCCAGCCCGAGCACCTGCCGTTCGATGCCGCCCAACCGCGGCAGGTAGCAATCCGTTACGTGCGCGATTCTCATCTTTCACTCGCCTGCGCACGCTGACGGTGCTTGCGATATTCCAGCAGCAGCGGCACTGCGCTCAACGCGATGACCGCTGCCGTGATGGGCAGGATGTAGTGGTCGATCGGTATAGCGCTACCGAGGAAGTAGCCGAGCAGCGTGACGCCGCCGGCCCAGAGCACGCCGCCGAGAACATTGAAGAGAACGAATGTGCGACGCGGCACCGCCAGCACCCCGGCGACCGGGTTCATCAACGTCCGCACCACCGGTACGAAGCGCGCGATGATCAGCGCTTTGCCTGGGCCGTACTGCTCCAACACCTCACTGGCACGGGTCACGTTCTGCTGTTTGAAGAACCGGGAGTCCGGTCGTCGGAACAGCTCAGGTCCGATCCGTCGCCCGATCAGGTATCCGACCTGTGATCCTGCGATGGCCGCGACAAGAACCGCGATCAGAGTCACGCCTAGGTTGAGGTGAATGGCTGCTGAGGTGGAAGCCGCGCAGTAGGCGCCGGCGAGGAAGAGCAGCGAGTCACCCGGCAGGAAGAAGCCGATCAGCAGGCCGGTCTCGGCGAAGATGATCAACGCCAATCCCCATGTGCCGTAAAGGGAAATGAGATGGGTCGGGTTGAGCAGGCTCATCGGTTCACCAGCACCAGTGCCACGGTTCCGGCCACGACGCAGTACCAGCCGAAGGGCCGCAGGGATCTGTTCTCGAAGTAGCGACTGAGGAATCGCACGCTCAGGTACGCCCCGAGCCCGGACAGCAGGCTGCCCAGCAGCACCTGGCCACGGATGCCGTCACCCAACGGGCCCATCAGGTCCGGGATCTTGAGCAGCCCGGCGGCCAGGATGACCGGCGTGGCAAGCAGAAAGGAGAACCGCGCCGCGGCTTCGTGCGACAGCCCGCGGGACAACCCGGTCGCCATCGCGACACCGGAGCGGCTGATGCCCGGAGCCAGCGCCAGGCACTGTGATGCGCCGATCAGCATCGCCCGCCAGAACGGCATGCGGCTCAGGACACCATCGAGCTTCACGTCACGCATGCCGGTCTGCGACTTCTCCGCGACGAGCTGGCCGGCTGAGCCGCGGGCGCCGGTCACCCCGCCCCGATACATCTCGCCGGGCCGGTTGGCGACCTGGGGAGCGCGCCGCTTCCAACGCTCGGAGGCAAACAGGATCATGCCGTTGACGATCAGAAAGATCGCTGTGGGAGACGGCTTGGCGAGCACGGTCCGCAGCGTGTGTTCGAGCAGCAGTCCCGCGATTCCGACCGGAATGGTCGCGAGGACCAACAGCCATGCCAGCCGCTGGTCGTCGTTGTCGATGCGCCGGTGGGCGATCGAGGTTGCCAGCCCGCGCACGATACGTACCCAGTCGCGCCAGAAGTAGGCGACCAGGGCCAGCGCGGTTGCGACGTGCAAGCCGACGATGAACGCGAGATACGGCGATTCCGGACTGCTGACGTTCAGGTCTCGAGCCCAACTTCCCCCGATGATTGCCGGGATGAGCACGCTGTGGCCCAGGCTGCTGACCGGAAACAGCTCGGTGACGCCCTGGAGCAGGCCGATCGTGCTCGCTTCCAGCCAACTCAGATGAGCATGCACAACTGACGTCCTTCCGCGGGTTCCACCGGCACGGACGGATCGCCTGGTGCCGAAGCCATACTGCTGGTCCGTTGATGTGAAGGACGTGTACCCGAGGGACGGCGACTGTGGCGGATGCCTCAAATGTTGCTCACACAATGGCGGCCATACAGTGCCCCCATGCGGATTCTGGTGGCCGAGGACGATGTCCGAATGGCGAGCATGCTTCGGCGCGGCCTAACCGAGGACGGCTATGCCGTCGACGTGGTCGGTGACGGCGCCGAGGCGGTCTGGCAGGCAACCGAGAACAGCTACGACGCGATAGTGCTCGACCTGATGCTGCCCAGTATCGATGGCTTCGAGGTGTGCCGACAGCTGCGCGAGGCCAAGCGGTGGGCGCCGGTTCTGCTGCTGACGGCCCGCGGCGATGTCGCTGACCGGGTCCGCGGCCTGGACAGTGGCGCAGATGACTATCTGGCCAAGCCGTTCAGCTTCAGCGAATTGTCCGCGAGGCTGCGGGCACTGATGCGTCGCGGTGCTCGGCCGCGACCGGTCGTGCTCCGGGTTGATTCGCTCGCCCTCGATCCCGCGACGCATCTCGCGTGGCGTGACGAGCAGCCCCTGGAGCTTTCACCGAAGGAGTTTGCACTTCTGGAGCTGTTCCTGCGGCACCCCGGCGAGGTGCTGTCCAGAACGCGGATCCTAGAGCATGTCTGGGATTTCGCCTACGACGGCGGCAGTAACGTCGTCGATCAATACGTCGCCTACCTTCGCCGCAAGATCGACCGCCCGTTCGACGTCGAGCAATTGGAGACCGTGCGAGGAGCCGGTTACCGGCTACTTCAAAAGGCAAAGTCAGCTCAGAGTCGAAATGGCTGAACCGTGCCAATCAGGCTGAAGATTGCAGTTCTTTCCACGGTCGGGACGCTCGTGCTGCTCGCCGGTGCCGGTCTGTTGTTCGTGACCACCTTGCGCTCGGGCTTGGAGAACAGCCTCGACAACTCCTTGCGGAGCAGAGCCGATGAGCTCACCTCGCAGCTCAATGCCGACGTCTCGCTGCGCGCACCGGCGTCCACCGCGCGACTTCGGCTGGCCGAGAGCAGCTACGGACAGTTGATCAGCGCTGATGACACGGTGCTGGACGCCACCAGCGAAGTGCCGAAGTCCCCGTTGCTCACGCCCGATCAGATCCGTCAGGTCGGAACCGGCAGTCGATTCTTCGACGTACGAGTCAACGAATCTGGTGGCGGTCATCAACAGCTGCGGGTATTGGGCTCCGCCTTGGGAGCTGACGGGGATGTCGTCGCTGTCTCGATCAGCCGCGACGTCGTCGACGAGGCTGTCGAACGAGCCGGCAAGCAGTTGCTGATCCTGGGCACGGTCGTGATCTTGATCGCCGGGGCTGGGGCATGGTTGCTGGCCCGAGGAGCGTTGAGCCCGGTGGAGCGAATGCGGGCTCAGGCGGCCGAGCTGGAAGCACGCGATGCCGGGGGCGGACTCTCGGTCCCGACCAGCCGCGACGAGATCGGCCGGCTCGCAAGCACCCTGAACGCATTGCTCGCCAGGTTGCACGCGGCGCTCGAACGAGAACGTGCTTTCGTCGCCGACGCCGGGCATGAACTGCGTACCCCGTTGACCGTCCTTCGAGGTGAACTGGAACTGGCACGCCGGCCTGGCCGTAGCAAGGCTGATCTGCAACAAACCATCGAGGTGGCGGCGGAGGAAACCGAGCGGTTGATCCAACTGGCCGAAGATTTGCTCGTCCTCGCGCGTGATGAGAACGCGGCAGGGAACGGGCAGGAAGTCTTCGACCTGACGCACACGATCCGGGATGCCTCGAGCCGCATCGAATCGCGCACAGCCGAGCGTGGCGTCCGCGTCGAGCTCTCGGCGCCCTATGAATTGCTCGTCAACGGCGAGCCGGGACGGATCCGGCAGGCGATCGACAATGTGCTTGCCAACGCGATGCGTTTCGCACCCGCCGACAGCACCATTTCATTGTCGGCTCAGCGCAAGGGCGGCTGGATCAGCGTCGAGATCGTCGATCAAGGGCCGGGCTTTCCGCCTGAGTTGCTGCCGGTCGTCTTCGAGCGATTCCGGCGTGCAGATGTCGCGCGCAGCCGAGCGGGTGCCGAGGACAGCGAGCATCCCGGGGCCGGCCTTGGCCTGGCAATCGTGCGAAGCATCATGTACAGCCATGGCGGGGACGCTACGGCGACCAACATAGGTCCGGGGTCCGGCGCACGGGTGACCCTCCGGTGGCCCGTGGATTCGACCACCGGCGGGCAGGCTGGTCCTTGAGCAACCTGTCGGTCGTCATCCCGGTCAGTCTGGGAGCGGCCTTGTCCTTCGCGGTGTCGACCAATCTCAAACATTCGAGTGCGGCCGACCTGCACCCGACCACACACCTGAGCATCCGCACCGTCGGCCTGTTCGTCCGCGACATGGTCAGCCATCCGTTGTGGCTGTTGGGGATTCTGGCCGATGGGCTCGGCTTGGGGCTGCAGGTTCTCGCTCTGCACCTCGGCGCGCTCGCCGTCGTGCAACCCCTGATGGTCACCGGTCTGCTGTTTTCCCTGCTGCTGCGCCACACCCACTTGAGGACGTTGAACCGATCAGAGATCGGGTGGGGGATTGCACTCGTCGTCTCCCTGATCGGCTTCCTGCTCGTCGCCGGTACGGCATCGGCTCCTCCCGCTGCCGATGCGGCCGACCGAGTGCCGGCCGTGGTTGCCGCCCTGGTGGGAGCGGGGGTGGCGGTGTCCTCGGTGTTGCTGGCGCGCCGGCTCAAGCCCGCCGTCACCGCGGCCGCAGTGCTCGGCGTTGCGGTCGGCGTGCTCTACGCCGCCGACGCGGCGTTGATCAAGGCGTCCACCGACAAGGCGGTGCAGGGTCCGGTTGAGCTGGTGACGAGCTGGCAGCCCTATGCCGTGGTTGCAGTCGGGGCGGCAGGACTGCTGCTGTGCCAGCTGGCCTACCAGGCCGGTCCGTTGACCGCCAGCCAACCCACCATCGCGGCGGTAGATCCGCTGGCCAGCGTCGTCATCGGGGTGCTCATCTTCGATGAGCAACTGCGTCGCGGGCCGTGGACCGGTGCGGCGTTGGCGGGGCTGGTCATCCTTCTCGCGTGGTCCGTCCTGGCCCTGGGTCGTGATCGCGCCGTCCAGGAGAGTCGGGTCGGCCAACACTGACCGGCACCACCGTGAGATAGGCGACGAAGCTCACGATGAGCAGTGCCAGGGCAAGGCTCACCGGACCAGGGCCCAGGTTCAGCCCGCCGCGGCCGCGTGAAACCCCCATCCAGTCAGCGAATGACGCACCGAGTGGTCGGGTGACGATGTAGGCGAACCAGAACGCCAGGATCGGGTTCAATCCGAATCGCGAGTGACCCAGTGCGGGGACGGCAATCACAGCCGCAAACATGAGCCCGGAGGAAAAGTATCCGAGCCGCAGCGTGACGGCGGTCAGGTCACCGGCGGCCGTGCCCAGGGCAAAGGTGTTCATGACCGCGGCCCAGTAGAACAGCTCGCGGCGCGGCGTATAGATGCTGTGGATGGACAGCGTTCCCTCGACGGCGAACCAGACGATGAAGACGATGGCCAACGTGACTGCGAACACCGCGCTGGACACGACGTAGGGAACTCCCAGCCCGACGTGCAGGACGTCGGCGGCCATCGTGCCGAATACGCCGACCATGGCCACCGCGAGCCAATAGGTCCATGGCACATAGCGGCGGGCAGCGAACTGCAGCGCCAGCGCCGCTGCCAGGGCGATAGCTCCGAGCACGACTGCCAAAACCGGCGGCAGCCGGTGTACGAGGTAGTCCGATGTCGACTCACCCATTCCGGTGGTGAGGGCTTTGATTATCCAGAACGAAACGGTCACCTCGGGGACCTTGCTCATCGCGTGGGGCAAGGTCGTCGAGGATTGTTCCCGGTGTTGTCCGCCGATGGTCACCGGCGGAGGATTCCAGACCTTCCTGTGCCGCAGTCGAGAAACCGATGTGCACGCCCAGCTCCGGACACGGAGCTGGGCGGGCATCGTTGTGGATCGTTGTGCTGATTGTGCAGTGCCTAGGACGCTACTTTGCGTTCTGGACGAACTGGTCGGTGTAGGTCTTGCTGAGATCGATCTGCTTGCCCATGACGTCCTTGTTGAACGCCGAGAGCACCTTCAGATCCGTGGGCGGACCGTTGGGGGGCATGATTCCCGTCGGGTTGTAGATGCCCTTTTCGCTGTTGAGAGCAGCCACGTACGCAGCCTTGCCGACGCCGGCGTAGTAGTCGGCCGGCATCATGTCCGCGATCTCGGCGCCAGTGTGGTCCTGAATCCATTTCAGGGTCTTGACGTAGGCGTTGACGAGCTTCTGGACGATCTGCGGGTTTTTCTGGATGTAGGACGTGCTCATGTACAACGACGTCGCCGGGTACTCGCCGCCGAACGCTTGAGCTGCCCCTGCCGCGCTACGGGAGTCGAGCAGGATGTAAGCCTGCTTGTTCGCCAGCAATTGCGAGACGGTCGGCTCGGTTGTCATGGCGCAGTCCACATTCTTGTGCGTCATCGCGCCGATCAGAGTGGCGCCGGCCTGCACGCCGATCCGGTGGATCGTCTTGGGGTCGACCCCATTCTTCTGGGCCAGATATTGAGTCAGGAAGTCCGTCGACGAGCCGAGGTCGGTGATGCCCAGGTTGCGTCCCTTCCAGTCTGCGGGGGACTTGATCTTGTCCTTGAGATCGTTGCGGCACAGCTCGACCTCGCCCGGGGTCACCAGCATCGATACGACCGACTCGGCGGCCTGCCCGAGACCTTGCAAGTCGATCGTGTGGTCGTAGAAGCCACCCACGCCGTCGACCTTTCCGGCGAGCATGTTCGTGGTGGCGTCCACCCCGGCCGGCTCGTCGGACAGCGCGATGTTGAGGCCTTGATCCTTGTAGTAACCCAATTGCTGGGCGAGCATGAAGGGCAGGTAGATCTGCTTGCTCAGACCACCGACCATGATGCTTACCTTGGTGCCCGACGAGGCACCGACATTGGTCGTTGCGCCCTTGCTCTGGCTGGCCTTCGAACTACAGCCGGTCATGACCAGTGCGGCCACCACCCCGGCTACGGCGAGGCATTTTCTCTTTGACACGAGATTCTCCTTAACGATGGTTGGGCAGAACGATGTCGAACGGTTGGATCCATAGCCGTTTCCGGGTCACGGCCGTCAGAGATTGGCGGTTGATAGAGATTGGCGGCTGTCAGAGATCTGGCCCGGACAGCTGCGGTGGGCGCCACCGGAGCAGGCGATGTTCGAGCCTGGTGATGAACCATTCGGCCAGCAGGGCAACGACGCCCATGATGACCATCGCGGCCCAGACACCGTTGGCGTCAAAGGTGCCTTGGGCGTTCTTGATGAGGACTCCGAGGCCTTGGGCGCCGCCCAGAAACTCTCCGACGATGGCGCCGATGAGCGCGAAGCCGAAGCTCACGTGCAAGCTTGCGATGATCCAGGTGAAGGCCGAGGGCAGCACCACCTGTCGGGTGACCTGCCAGCGTGAGCCGCCGAGGATCGTCGCATTGGCGATGAGGTTGCGATCCACCTCGCGAACACCCTGGAAGGCGTTGAAGAAGACGCCGAAGAACACCAGCACGATGACCAGCAGAACCTTTGATTCGATTCCCAGGCCGAATGCGAGGATGAACACCGAGCCCAGCACGATCCGCGGTATCGAGTTCAGCACCTTGATGTAGGGACTGAACACATCTGCGAGGAACCGGATTCGTCCCAACGCAATACCGGAGACGATGCCCAACGCGGTTCCGATCAGGAAGCCGATCAGGGCCTCTTCCAAGGTCACCTTGATCTGATCGGCAAGCGATCCGATCGCGGTGCCGTCGACTACCCAGGTGTGCAGTCGGCTGGCGATACCCGACGGCACGCCGTACAGGATTATCTTGCGCGAGTCATTCCCGACGTAGAGCTGCCAGCCGCCGAGGATGACGACGAGCACCGCGACCTGGGTGAGAAGGACGATGACCTTGCGGCGACGGCTCTTGGCGCGGTACGCACGCTCGTTGGCTGAGACTTCCAACGTGTCACCCGAGGCCGTGAGGCTCGTAGCTACTGTCATCACGACGCCTCCTTCGCCTGTGCAGCGGTGGTCTGGGCGTAGGCGATGTCCACCTCGGAGCGCAGCGCCTCCCAGATCTGGTGGTAGAGGTCGACGAAGCGCTGCTCGAAACGGATCTCCTGCACCACGCGCGGACGCGGCAGGTCGATGTCAAACGTCGCCTTGACCGTGCCGCCGGGTCCGGCGGTGAGCACAACGACCTTGTCCGCCAGGGCAATCGCCTCTTCGAGATCGTGCGTCACGAACACGACGGCGGGGCGGGTGAGATCCCACAGCTGCAGCAATTCGTTCGACATAATCGCGCGGGTCTGAACGTCCAGCGCGCTGAACGGCTCGTCCATCAAGAGGATCTTCGGTTCGTTGATCAAACTCTGTGCCAGCGCGACGCGCTTGCGCATACCGCCGGACAGTTGGTGTGGAAAGCGGTCCTCGAAGCCGGACAGGCCGACTCGCCGTAACCAGTCGCGGGCATTCGTGTTCGCCTCCGCCTTCGAGGTGCCGCGGAAGCGCGGGCCGAGGGCGACGTTGTCGAGCACGGATTTCCATGGCAACACCGCGTCGGTCTGAAACATGAACGCCACACCAGGGGTGATTCCCGTGACGTCCGTTCCATGCACTTTGACACTTCCCAACGAGGGTCGCTCCAGTCCGGATACCAGCGTCAGCGTGGTTGATTTGCCGCAACCGGTCGGGCCGACGATGGCGCAGAACTCACCTGGCGCGACCTGCAGGTCAAGGTTGCGTAACGCCGTGTAAATCCCTCCAGAGGGAGTGGTGAATCGTTTCGTCACCCCCTGCAGGTCAATGGCCGGCGGCCCGGAGTGGTCAGGCTGCATTGGTTGCACTGTGATGACTTCCTTCCGTCTGCGTAGCCGGTAGTCGTTGTCCGTGGTGCTCGGTTGGCTGTGTGAGGACGGTAGAAACCTGGAAACAAAAGCGAAACAATGCAGAGGGTTGTGCGGCTAACTCGCATTACTCGTCGTTGTGCTCGCAAAGTTCATCGGCAGTGCGTTTTGGCGACTTCAGTGCGTTTTGCTCAGCCGCACTTGGAGTATTTGACGCAGCGTGTTCTCATGCGTCATCGATACGAAACAAATGGGCATCCGCAGGAGCGGAGGAAGCTCGATGTGGCGTTCGCGCACACTGGCATCGCAGATACTCATCGGTGTCCTCGGCATCCTCGTGGTGACGATTGCCCTGGGCGGCGTGCTCTACGTCGAGCTCACCGGACGGTCACTGGATCGCCAATACGAGCGGCGCGCGGTTGACATCGCCGCGGCAGTAGCCCAGATTCCCGAGGTCCGCACCGGCGTCCAGCATCCGGATCCGCAGCGCGTGATCCAAGCTCTGGCCAGTCAGATCCAGCTGAGCACCGGTGCCGACTATGTGGTGGTCACCGACCGGTCCGGCGTTCGGTTGTCCCATCCCAACCCGGCGTTGATCGGACACCGACTGGAAGAACCAGTGATCGCGCTGGACGGCCACACCCACGTCGGCATCGACAAGGGCAGCCTGGGACGCTCGGCCAACGGGAGGGCGCCGATCCTCGGCCCGACGGGAGCCGTCGTCGGTCAGGTTTCGGTCGGCATTCTCGAACGAAACGTCTCCAGTCAGCTTCGTCACGAGGCTGGGGTGATCGCCCTGTATTCAGCCCTCGTGCTGGCCCTGGGCGCCGCCGCATCGTGGCTGCTCGCCCACACCATCAAGCGGGCGACATTCGGCCTGGAACTGTCTGAGATCGCCTCCCTGCTGCAGGAGCGCGAGGCGATGCTGCACGGAATCCGCGAGGGCGTGCTCGGCGTCGACTCCAAGGGCCGGGTGAATCTGATCAACAACGAGGCGCGTCGGCTGTTGCGGATCACCTCGACCGGGATCGGTCAGCACCTGGACGAGCTGGTGCCACCGGGTCGGCTGCATGATCTGCTCGCCGGCGACATTTTCGGTGCGGACCAGGCCGCGCTCAACGATGACTACCTACTGGTCGTCAATCGGATGCCCGTCTTGTTGGCAGGACGCGACGTCGGCCACGTCGTCACGTTGCGCGACCGTACCGAGCTGGAAGCGTTGATCCGAGAGCTGCATGCTGTCACCGGACTCACCGCTGCGTTGCGGGCGCAGGAACACGAATTCGCGAACCGGCTGCACGTGATCGCCGGACTGCTCGAACTCGCCGGACCGGAGGAGGCAGCGGCGTACCTGGCTGAGATATCGCAAACGTCACTGGGCCAAGGTGAGGAGCTTCGAGCCCGGATCGCGCCGCCGGCGATCGCCGCACTGCTGACTGCGAAGGTGACCATCGCAGCAGAGCAGGGCGTGCGCGTGAGCATTGATGAGTCCTCGCATTTGGACCAGCCCGCAATGGACCCACAAGCGCTGATAACGATCATCGGCAATCTCATCAACAACGCCGTCGATGCGGTCGCCGGACTGCCCGAGCCCCGCCAGGTCACCGTTCGTATCAACGACGACGACGGTGAGCTCTACATCGGCGTCACCGACACCGGGCCGGGCGTCCCGGCAGATGTGATCGACGAGATCTTCATGGACGGCTACTCCACCAAGTCCCCCCGCGGTGAGATGCGCCGAGGTATCGGACTGGCGTTGATCCATCGTCTGGTCCACCGCGCAGGGGGCTCCGTCACCGTGTCAGCCGGTCCGGGCGCGCGGTTCGAGGTCAGGATGCCGATTCCGCAGTCCTCAGATGCCGCATTGGCTGCCAGCGGCGGGGAGAGCCTGAGGTGATACCTGCGGTGATACCTGACGAGATACCCACCCTGGTCGTCGACGACGACTATCGCGTCGCGGCAATTCACGCCGCCAGCGTCGAGCGGGTGCCCGGTTTTCGCTGTGTCGGCGAGGCACACACTGCAGCCGAAGCTCGCGCCGCGATCGGCGACCTCAAGCCGGAGTTGCTGCTGCTGGACCTGCACCTTCCCGATGAGGATGGGCTGTCGATGCTGCGCTCCCTGAAGGCCGCGGCAGGCAGGGTCCCCGACTGCATTGTCGTGACTGCGGCACGCGACCTGGCCGCGGTACGGACCGCCATGCATCTCGGAGCTGTGTATTACCTCGTCAAGCCATTCGGCTTCGCCCAATTGCGGGACCAACTCGAGAGCTACCGGCGATGGCGCGAGCAGGTTGACGGCGCCGACCAGACCGACCAGGCAGACCAGGCCAAGGTGGACTCGCTGTACAACCTGTTGCGCGGTCCAACCCCTGCAACGTCTGCATCAGGCGGCGGCAGGCAGCTGCCGCCGACCATGGCCAAGATCCTGGACGCGGTCCGGACGTCGACCGAGCCGGCGAGCGCCGCTCAAATCGCCCAACTGCTCGGCATGAGTCGACCAACAGCGCAGCGCTATCTGACTGACCTGCAACGGCGGGGCCTGGTCGAACTCGACCTGTCCTACGGGTCCACCGGGCGCCCGGTACACCGCTACCGTCCGACGGGACCGGGGCCAAAAGGGGATCGGTGACGGGAGCCGTCCGTGCTGCACTTCGTCCTTACTGCTTTCGCGTCGGCGACCATCCCGGACTGCGCAGGCCGGGTAAGAGTCACACGTACTGGGTACAGGCAGTCCTAGACTCGCCCTGGAGGCGATTCGACAGCTCAACCATCATCCGAGGGCAGATTGATGACAAAGGGCACGACCGGCGATCGATCGCAGCACAACGATCCATTCATCAGCCGCGAGGAACTGCTGCGCGTCCTCCACCGGGTCGGGCTTGCCGACGACGCGGTCAAGCAGGCGCTGGACGCCCTGAGTTTTCCGGCGCGCGTCTCCGCCGTTGCCGATGTCACGGCTCGGTTCGGGATCTACCGGGACACGATCACCGATCGTCTGGGCGGAAGCCCGTAGTCGGGCAGCGGCGAAGAGTGCGAGCCCGCCGGGGGTTTACGCGAACGATCCGCAATCGCCGCCGGCAAGCTTCCGGGGTCTCCATGAGGAAAATCTGAGCGGCTGAC
>DASXHV010000069.1:0-9153 GCA_036488285.1 Jatrophihabitans sp.
ACCTGAACAACCTCACCCTCGTCTGCGGACACCACCACCGCGAATTCCAGACCATCGGCTGGACCTGCGACATGACCGACGGCCTGCCCTACTGGACACCGCCACCCTGGATCGACCCCCACCAAAAACCCCAACACAACCGACTCGACTGGAAACAACTACTCCACAACGCCGAGGAGCCTGCGAGCAAACCCGACCGCTAGCTGAACAAGAGGACCGGGAGTAACGATGCGCGCCAGCCGCTAGGCCGCCAGTTGCGCACCGGTGAGCTCGATCGTCGGGATGGCGGAGAACCGCTCGATGGACGGCCGGGCGCCCGCGCGAACCAGCAGGTCGCCGACGGCTGCGATCATCGCGCCGTTGTCCGTGCACAACCGCATCGGCGGAACTCGCAGCTCGATCCCGGCCGCGTCACATCGCTGCTGGGCAAGGGCACGCACCCGCGAATTCGCCGCAACACCGCCAACCACGATCAGCGTCTCGACATCCCTTTGCCGACAGGCCAAAACCGCCTTAGCGGTCAACACATCGGCAACGGCCTCCTGAAAGCTGGCCGCGACATCGTCCACACTCACACCGGCTGGCACACCCCGCTCGACATAACGAGCAACCGCCGTCTTCAGACCCGAGAACGAGAATCCCAAGGCAGGATCACCCGGCCCGGTCAGTGGGCGAGGAAACGCCACCGCCGACGGATCACCACCGCGGGCTGCCCTATCGATCGCCGGCCCACCGGGGTAGGACAGCCCAAGGACGCGCGCCACCTTGTCGAACGCCTCGCCAGCCGCATCATCCAGCGTGTCAGACAAGTGAACGATCGGCGTGCGCACCAGATCCTCGAGATACAGCAACGAGGTATGCCCGCCCGACACGATCAGCGCCACGCTTCGCTCCGGCAGCGGACCGTGCTCCAACGTGTCAGCCGCGGCATGCCCTGCCAAATGATGCACCGCGTACAACGGCACGCCCAGCGCAAGTGCATACCCCTTGGCTGCAGCAACGCCGACGTGCAGCGCGGTCGCGAGTCCTGGACCCGCCGTCACCGCGATCGCGCCGACATCTGACAGCGACAACTCGGCATTCCGCAATGCCTGCCGGACCGTCGGTACCAACGCGTTCACGTGCGCCCGCGCGGCGATCTCCGGCACGACGCCGCCGAACCGGGCATGCTCGTCCATGCTCGACGCCAACGCATCCCCGAGCAGTACGCCGTCCTGCACGAAACCGATGCCGGTCTCGTCGCACGAGGTCTCTATCCCCATCACGATCGTCACGATGCCTGCGATTCGTCCACGCCGGCCGCACCAGGGCTCGGGTCGCCGGCAAGGTCCATGCCTTCGGCACCCGCAACCGTGCCGCCCTCAGCCTCCGCCGCTCGCAGGGCCTCGAACTCCTCCAACACCGCGTTGCGCTGCTTGACGGTCAATCGGCTCAGGTAGAGCTTGCCGTCCAGGTGATCCATCTCGTGCTGCAGGCACCGGCCGGCGATACCGTGCCCTTCGATCCTGATCGGCGCGCCGGTGTAGTCGAAACCCGTTACGGCCGCATCCCGCAACCGGCTCACCTCGGCCCGCGGCCCTCTCACCGACAAACAGCCTTCGTCGTGATCCACCAGGATCCGTTCGCCGGTGTGCGGTTCCAGCACCGGATTCACGACGTGCCCAACCACCCGCTCGACTTCGTCGTCCGGGCTGTCCATGACGAACACCCGCAGGCCGACGCCGATCTGGTTCGCGGCAAGCCCGACGCCCCGCGCGGCGTACATGCTCGCGAACATATCGCCGATCAGCTGCTCAAGATCCGATCCGAATTCGGTGACCTCTGCACATGCTTCATCGAGGACCCGTTCGCCGTATTGCACGATCGGACGGGCGGTGCCTGCCGCGGTGAGTTCTAGAGAGTCGAGCACCCTAAAACTATCGCAGACGGCCGGTCGCTGGATCCGACCCGATCAGCTGCCCGCTACAGTCGAGCAGAACGGCGGAGGGGCTCGCCAACAACCGCGATCACCGGTCACGTGACCGGCACGCCAACGGTCCCTACCTCAGATTCACCGGAGGTAGCAGGTCATGCCCACCAGCTCAATCGCTGTCGATCGCCACGCCATCGCAGCCATCGCCCTCGGTGGCGGCCTGGGAAGCCTTGCCCGCTATGGCGTTTCTCGTGCCTGGCCACCGGCCACCGGCGCGGTCCCCTGGTCAACCCTGACCATCAACCTGGCCGGCTCGCTGCTACTCGGCATGCTCATCGTCGCGGTCACCGAGATCTGGCGCCCGCACCGCCTGCTACGCCCATTCATCGGCACCGGCGTGCTCGGCGGCTTCACCACGTTCTCGACCTTCGCGGTCGAAGTCCGCGGCCTGCCCGCCGGTAACGCGTGGCTGTACCTGGCGCTGAGCGTGCTCGGCGGTCTCGCCGCAGCAGTGGCGGGCATGGCCCTGATCCGACGCCTCGAGCCTCGATTCTCGATTGCCGCCACACACGAACTGGTCGACCCGCTCGATCCGGATCAGCCATGATCGAACACGCCGGGACGGTCGGCGAATGACGGTCCTGCTGGTGTTCCTGGGCGGCGCAGTCGGCGCGCCCAGCCGCTACCTGCTCGACCGTTACGTGCGGGCGAAGCTGGCCGCGCCATTCCCGTCCGGGACTTTGGTGGTGAACCTGATCGGCTGTTTCATACTCGGCCTCATCAGCGCCGGCGTCGCGCACGCCGGCTGGTCCCCGTCGGTCCAGGCCCTGGCAGGCACCGGATTCTGCGGCGGCCTGACCACCTTCTCCACGTTCTCCGTCGAGGCCGTCGAGCTGCTGCAGGGACGGCGACCAGGTGCCTCCGCCGGCTATGTGCTCGCCAGTTGCGGTTTCGGGATCGCCGTTGCCGCGCTCGGCTACGCCGTCGGCTGAGTGACACCGTCGACTGAGTGACACCGCTGACTGAGTGGCACCGGCGGCTAAGCGGCACCGCGATCCGCGGCTACGCCGTGGTTGGGGCCGGCCCGACCCGTCCGGCGAAGCCCGACTGCACCTGCGCCTGCGCGTCATCGGGGTCGATCGCCGCGCTCTGGCCCGCAACCGTCAACGTGTCGGCATCCGACACCGTCCGCTTGAGCACAGCAAGCGCGATCGGCCCGAGTTCGTAATGGTGAACGGCCGTCCCGAGAAACCCGACAGGCCGACCATCACGCTCGATCGGCGTACCGGGCGGTGGCAACTGCTCGTTCTCGCCGGACAGATACAGCAGGACGATCCGGCGCGGCGGCTTGCCGAGGTTCTGCACCCGGGCCACCGTCTCCTGTCCGCGATAACAGCCCTTGTCCAGGTGCACCGCGGTGCCGATCCAGCCCACCTCGTGCGGGATGGTGCGATGGTCGGTGTCGAAGCCGAGCCGCGGTCGACGGTGCTCGATTCGTCCGGCCGCAGCGGCCCAGCTTCCGATCGGGGC
The DNA here is from genome assembly GCA_036488285.1 of Jatrophihabitans sp. Classification (GTDB taxonomy): domain Bacteria; phylum Actinomycetota; class Actinomycetes; order Mycobacteriales; family Jatrophihabitantaceae; genus Jatrophihabitans_A. The sequence goes on from DASXHV010000069.1 coordinate 3,443, forward strand.
AGCCCCTGCAGTACGGAGCCGCGCCGCCACATTGGCAAGGTCAGCGCGGGGCAGCATCAGGTCGACGCCGCCGGGCTTGCCACCGCCGATGCGCGGCCGGACAAACCCGCCACCGTCCAGAGCGATCGCTCGTGGTGCACTCGGATCGGGCACCGGCAGGCCGGCTGCGGCCAGCACCATCGACGCGTTCGGCCCGAGAACCGAGAGGACTGCGAAGTCTGCCGTGACCACGGCCGGTTCGACCCGCTTCATGAACCGCATCTTCAGCAGGTAGTTCAGCGCCTCATCGGCCGCACCGGGCTCGGTATCGATCCAAATCTGGTCGCCGAGTTCGGTGAGAACCCAATGCTGCTCGACGTGTCCGTTGGGTGAGAGCACCAGAGCCTCGGTGCTGTCGCCGTCGTGCAGCGCGGTCAAGTGCTGGGAACAGATCGCGTGCAGCCACTCCAGCCGATCCGGTCCGGGCACCACCAGCACGTCGCGGTTGGATTGGTCCAACAGGCCGGCGCCGGAGGCCGTAAGGCGTTGCTCGCGCAGCGGATCTCCGTAGTGCCAGGCGATGCCCTCATCGACGCCACCGGCGGTGACCGCGCCATCGAAGTCGAGGAGCGGGGAACGGTAATCGGTCACAGTGGACCCTCCGAAGTGGATGAAGCAGCGGCACAGTCGGCACAGGCGCCGAAGATTGCGAGATGGGAACGGTCGAGGATGAAGCCGGTGCCGTCCCGCAGCGTGTCCGCGACCAGGCCGGCGAGCCCGTCCGGTGCATCGACGACGGTGCCGCAGTGGTGACACACCACATGCACGTGATCATCCGATGCGAGCCGGTAAGACGGCGCACCGTGCCCGAGGTGGGTGTGCCTGAGCAGCCCGATCTCCTCGAGGGTGTCCACGGTGCGGTACACGGTCGTCAAGTCGACGTCGGGTACCGCGTCGGCGATCTGTTCAGGCGTGGCGTGCACGAGTCGGGTCACAGCTTGCATAACGCGCTCGCGCTGCACGGTCATCCGCATGCCACGTTCCCGCAGCCGGTCGGCAAGTTCGACGTCAGCTACGTGCACCACAGCTTCGGCCGTGGCGTGGCCGTGCGGATGGGAATGGGTCATGTCCCATTCATGGTAGGGCGGCAGCGCGCCAACAGGCCGTGCTGGTCGGCGAACAGGACCGGGTTAGGCTCCCGCACATGACAAAACGGGCGGTGGGCGTGCTTGGACGCGGCGTGGTCGAGGCCGATGAGGCGGTCGTCACCTCAGACGACCTGGGCCTAACTCGGGGTGACGGTTGCTTCGAAACAACCCGTCTGCGGACCGCGCCGGACGGCAGCCAGCGCATCGATCACCTGGCCCAGCATCTGAGTCGGCTGCAGGCCTCGGCCACCGCTCTGGAGCTGCCCGAAGTCGACACGAAAGCCTGGCGCACCCTCATCGATCAAGTGACCAACACCTGGGACGAACCCGGCGAGGCGCTGCTCAAGCTGATGCTGACCCGGGGACGGGAGTCGACCCCGACCGGACCGATCACCGGCATCGTCGCGATCAGCGCGACCTCACCGACCAGCCTGGAGCAACGTAGGAACGGCGTGTCGGTCATCACGCTGAGTCGCGGCACCCCCTCGGACGCCTACATCGCGGCGCCCTGGCTGCTCGGCGGCGTCAAGACGCTGTCCTACGGCGTCAATGTGGCCGCGATGCGTGCAGCCGCCCAGCGCAATGCCGACGACGTCATCTTCGTGAGTACGGACGGCTACGTGCTGGAAGGGCCCACCTCGGCGGTGGTCTGGCTCGCCGACGGGCAGCTGACCACCACGCCAACCGGGGCCACCGGGATTCTCGCCTCGATCACCCAGCAGGCGCTGTTCGCCGCCGCTGCCCAGTCCGGCATGCGCACCGGATACGCGCTGGGCACGGTCGGGCAGCTGCAATCGGCGGACGGGGTCTTGCTGGTGTCCAGCGGCCGCGGTGTCGCCCAGGTACACACCATCGACGGCAATCGGCTCACCGTGGCGCCAGGATTGACCGATCAGATCAGGGCACTGGCCGGCTTCTGACGTCTCCCCGGCTTTGTCCCACCACGCGGGACCTCGGAACTTCTCAGCCCCGGCCTAGGAATTTGTCCGGCAATGTGCTGGCAGTTCGACATTTCCCGTCGTAACGTGTTCGGAGTACGCGAAGGGAGGTGGTCCAAGACTTGATGCACTCTCGGACACACGAGGAGGTTGCCGGATAGCTCCGGTGATCATCCGAAACCCCCGAGCCGCCGGGCTCGTCCGACCGGCACTAGGTCCATCCTGGACCGGCTCGGGGGTTTTCTATTCTCAGACGGTGACGCCGGCTACGGAGATACGCGTCAGCCGGGCGTTCAGATGCGGACGGAACTCCTCCGGCACGATCGCCAGTTCCTGCACATACGCCAACGTCTCGTCGACGAGCGCGTAGAGCCGACGTTCTCCAGCTATCTGCTTGGCCGTAGGGGTGAATCCGACCGCTCCGGAGGCCAACTCCCACCGCTGCTCGCCTGCCACCCCGGTGAACACCTCGACGATGCCTGCCGCGGTGGCCAGTACCAGTTCCAGATCGTTCTCGCCGGGCCCGACCCGCAGGAACCCGCTCTCCCGAAAAGCCGGACGGAGCACCGATCCGTCCGCATCGAGCAGCCAGGTGTGCGAGGCGTAGGACAGGAACGGCCGTCCGTCGTGGCTCAGGGTGATCCGCTGCGCATACGAGAACTCGCGCTGATCGGCTGGCGTCAGCCCGCTGCCGTGGCCGACCCACGAGCCGACCAACGGCAGGACCGCCAGCAGCACCGGGTTGATCTCAGGCCCGCTACGCAGATCGTCGGTATCGGACAGCTCAGGAACAGTGGCTCCGTCCGGCTCGGTCATGGGCGCGGCCCTACTGCTGTCCGGCGAACAGCTTGGTCAGGATCAGAACGGCCATGGCACCGATCGCCACGAACGCGACCGCGAGCAGGATGATGAAGAACAGTTCCATGACGTCGAGGATAGTGAGGATTGATCACCGTGACCCGAACGCTGGTCGTGAAGTGCACCGCAGGCGCCGAAGATGCCGAACGATGCGCGCAGGCCTTCAACGTTGCGGCGATCGCTGCGGCATCCGGCGCCCAGGTGTCGCTCTGGCTGACCGGCGAGGCAGCCTGGTTCGCAACGCCGGGACGAGCAGAGTCATTCGAGTTGCCGCACTCCGCGCCGCTGGCTGAGTTGCGCGACACCGTTCTGGAACTGGGGTCCCTGACCGTCTGCACCCAATGCGCGCAACGGCGCGGTATCACTGAGGCCGACCTGATCGACCGGGCCCGGATCTCCGGATCGGCCACCTTCGTCGATGAGATCCTGCAGCCTGACGTTCAGGCCGTCGTCTACTAATCGTCGTCCGCTAAAGCGAATCGCGCAGAGACCTCAGGCCTGTCGCCTCAGATCCCTGCGCGATCGCGGGGTGTTGCAGGTCAGGCCAGCTCGAGGGAAGCCTCCACCAGCCCGGGCTCGGTGGCGACGACCTCTTGCCGTACCGAACCGGAGTTGTGCAGCACCGAGAGCGTCCACTTGCCAGGCGCAGCGAAGAACCGGTAATCGCCGGTCGCCGACGTGACGACCTCCGCGGTGAACTCACCGGATCCGTCGAGCAGCCGGACGTAGGCCGCGGGCACCGGGCTGTCGTCCTTGGTGACGACGCCGTAGATCACGGTCTCCTTCGTGATGTCGACGTGGGCGGGCAGGGTCGGGGTCTGTGCCGGGGCTCCGCACATGGCGCTCAGACGTCCTTCTCGATCGGGACGCCCACCAGTGAGCCGTACTCGGTCCACGACCCGTCATAGTTCTTCACGTTCTCGTGGCCCAGCAGCTCGTGGAGCACGAACCAGGTGTGCGAGGAACGCTCGCCGATCCGGCAATAGGCGATGGTGTCTTTGGCGGTGTCCAGACCGGCCTCGCCGTAAATTGCGGTCAGCTCGTCATCGGTCTTGAAGGTGCCGTCCTCGTTGGCAGCCTTGGACCACGGCACGTTCAGCGCCGTCGGGATGTGACCGGCGCGCTGGGACTGTTCCTGCGGAAGGTGCGCGGGTGCCAACAGCTTGCCAGAGAACTCATCGGGTGAGCGGACATCGACCAGGTTCTTGACGCCGATTGCGTCGATGGTCTCGTCGCGGAAGGCCCGGATCGTCTTGTCCTGGTCCTTGGCGGTGTACTGCGTCGCGGCGCGCGACACCTCATCCTTGGACAGTTCGCGTCCTTCGAGTTCCCATTTCTTGCGGCCACCGTCGAGCAGCTTGACGTCGGAGTGGCCGTAAAGCTTGAAGTACCAATAGGCGTAGGAGGCGAACCAGTTGTTGTTGCCGCCGTACAACACGACGGTGTCGTCGTTGCTGACGCCCTTGCCCGACAGCAGCGCCTCGAACTTGTCCTTGCTGACGAAGTCACGGATGACCGAATCCTGCAGCTCGGTCTTCCAGTCGAGCTTGATCGCACCGGCGATGTGGCCGCCGTCGTATGCGCTGACGTCCTCGTCGACCTCGACGACGACGACGCCAGGGGTATTCAGGTTTTCCTCGACCCAATCGGCCGACACGAGCGCTTCGGAGCGACTCATTTGTTTGTCTCCTCGTTCAATAGAGTTGGTAGGCATTGAGTAGTGCGTAGGTATTTTTGTTCTGCAACACAGCTTTGTTCTGCGACACAGCGGATTTGCCACACCGGGCTCAGCGGGAGCGGGGCGCGGACAGGCAGTCAAGATCCGGTGGAAACGTGAAAGGGGACTGCCTTGTCAGCGCATTCGACACAGGCAGCTGTCGACCCGGCACAGGTCAACGGCGCGGCGGGAAGTCAGCATCAGCCCCATAGTGGGGTCCAGGGTAGCCAGACGCGGCCGCTCTGCAAACTCCGGGGTTACCTTACGCAGCCCAATACGGCCCCCAAACACCTTGATCATGAGTGCTTTAACCCGACTGGAGTGGGGTAAACGCACTCATGATCAAGGAACGGTTAAGAGGGTCAGGAGCGCGGGATGCGCACGAGAGAGTGATCTGGCTCAGTTGGCGAGGGCGTTGATGAGCACGTAGCCGGCCGGCACGGTCAGCGCCAGGGTCACCAGAACAGCGGCGATCGGACGCAGCGCCCTGACGGAGCGGTCCGGCCGACCGTCCGGCGTCTCGGCGAACTCGTCGACGACTACCGAGGAGTCCACGCCCAGCCGTAGATCGTCGGTCAACTCAGCATCGGGCGCCACCGAACCCGCGGTGCCATCAACTACCGGCGCACCGGACGCAGGCCGTCCGGCCATCGGCTCCGCCTGCGCTCGGGGCGTCCGCTTGAACAGCGTCGAATCCGCACCGGCGAAGCTCGCACCGATCGAGATCAGACAAGCCACCGCGGCGACCGCCGAGCCGGCGAACGCGCCCCGGCCGCCGGTGAAGTCGATCAGGCGACGCAGGATCAGCAGCCCCAGCGCAGCTCCGACGGCGATGCCCACCACGACGGCAGGCAGCCCGCGGTCGACCGCCGGGTCGAACCGCGGTGCCGGAAGCACGGCATCGGTGAGGTGGGCGGCCACCAACCCGGCCGACGCGGACGCGATCACCGCCAACGTGGTGATGTCTCCGTTGCCCTGATGGCGCAGCAGTAACAGGCCCGTGATCGCGGTGACCGAGATGATCAGGACAGTGATGTCGGCCAGCGATTCGACCACCCGGGTACGTACCAC
>DASXHV010000080.1:0-37563 GCA_036488285.1 Jatrophihabitans sp.
CGGTAAAGGCCTGACTGCCTCATCGTGGGGAGTCTGCTGAAGTCGCGCGGCTTGCGGGTGACGATGCAGAAGCTGGATCCGTATCTCAACGTCGACCCCGGCACCATGAACCCGTTCCAGCACGGCGAAGTGTTCGTGACCGAAGACGGCGCCGAGACCGACCTCGACATCGGCCATTACGAACGGTTCCTCGACACCGACCTCGTCGGCTGGGCAAATGTCACCACCGGCCAGATCTACTCCAGCGTGATCGCCAAGGAGCGGCGTGGGGAGTACCTCGGTGACACCGTGCAGGTGATTCCGCACATCACGAATGAGATCAAGGAACGAATTCGCTCGATGGCAAGCCCCACCGCCGACGGCTCGATCCCAGACGTGGTGATCACCGAGATCGGTGGCACGGTGGGTGACATCGAGTCGCTGCCGTTCCTGGAAGCAGCCCGCCAGGTTCGTCATGACGTCGGCAGGGACAACTGTTTCTTCCTGCACGTGTCGCTGGTCCCGTACCTGGCCCCGTCCGGTGAATTGAAGACCAAGCCCACCCAGCATTCGGTCGCGGCGCTGCGCAGCATCGGTATCACGCCGGATGCGATCGTGTGCCGCAGCGACCGTGAGATCCCGGCCAACCTCAAGCGCAAGATCTCGTTGATGTGTGACGTCGACACCGAGGCGGTTGTCGCTGCTGTGGACGCACCGAGCATTTACGAGATCCCGAAGGTTCTGCACTCCGAGGGTCTGGACGCCTACGTCGTGCGCCGCCTCGGGCTGCCGTTCCGCGACGTGGACTGGACGTTGTGGGGCGACCTGCTCGACCGGGTCCATCATCCCAAGAGCGAAGTCACGGTCGCCCTGGTGGGCAAGTACATCGACCTGCCCGACGCTTACCTCTCGGTCACCGAGGCATTGCGTGCCGGTGGCTTTGCCCATCGCACCAAGGTCGCCGTGCGATGGGTCGCCTCCGACCTGTGCGAGACGCCAGCGGGTGCAGCTGCCCAACTCGGCGGTGTGGATGCGGTCCTGATCCCGGGGGGCTTCGGGATCCGTGGGATCGAGGGCAAGCTCGGTGCCATCAGGTACGCCCGGGAACGCAGCCTGCCCACGTTGGGACTGTGCCTGGGCCTGCAGTGCATGGCGATCGAGTCGGCCCGCAATGTCGCAGGTATCCCTGCCGCGAACTCCTCCGAGTTCGACCCAGACACACCCGATCCCGTCATCGCCACGATGGCTGATCAGATCGACATCGTCGCAGGCAACGCCGACCTCGGTGGCACCATGCGTCTCGGCGCGTATCCGGCGAAGCTGGTACCGGGCTCCGTCGTTGCGCAGGCGTACGGAACGACCGAGGTCTCTGAACGGCACCGGCATCGTTACGAGGTGAACAACGCATATCGCGATCGGCTGACCGAGGCCGGGATGGTCATCTCCGGCACGTCGCCGGACGGCAAGCTGGTCGAGTTCGTCGAGCTTCCTAGTGAGGTCCACCCGTTCTTCGTGGCCACCCAGGCGCACCCGGAGCTCAAGTCGCGTCCGACGCGTCCGCATCCGCTGTTCGCCGCGTTCATCGCGGCGGCGATCGAGTACAACGAGGCAGGCCGGCTGCCGGTCGAGATCGCAGATGAGTCGCCGGCGCCGGTCTCCGACAGCAGTGTCACGGCGTCGGTCGGCTCGTGACAGCCGCGGAGGACTTCGAGCTTCTCGGATCGGAACACCGTTACAGCGGCTGGGCAATCGAGGTTCGTACCGACGAAGTTCGGATGCCCGATGGCACCGTCGGCAAGCGGGACGTGATCGCTCATCCCGGCGCGGTGGGAGTCGTGGCGATCGACAACGACGATCAGGTCGTGATGGTGCGCCAGTACCGGCACCCGATTGCACAATTCTTGCTCGAACTGCCCGCGGGGTTGTTGGATGTGGCGGGCGAGCCGGCGCTGACCGCCGTGCAGCGTGAGCTGTACGAGGAAACCAACCTCACGGCTGCCGACTGGTGGGTGCTGGTCGACCTGCACACGTCGCCGGGTATGACTGACGAGGCCATCCGGATCTATGTGGCTCGCGGGTTGACCGAGCTGGCCGCCGATCAGCGTTACGAGAGCCAGCACGAAGAGGTGACCATGACCGTCGAGCGGTACAGCCTGGACGAACTCGTGCGCCAGGCGTTGTCGGGTGAATTGACCAACGCCGCGGCGGTGGCCGGTGTCCTTGCTGCCCGCGCCGTTCGCGAGCAGGGCTGGCACACCCTGCGGCCCGCCGACGCGCCATGGCCCGCGCGAGCCGACCGCGCAGGACGGTAATCGCGAACCATGACCGACGCCGTCCGGACCGTGCCAGCCGCAAGACCGACCGCGGCTGCCCGGACGGTGGGCTCGTACCTGGATCACCTGACCGTGGAGAAGGGTTGCTCGGCGAACACGCTGAGCTCCTACCGTCGGGATCTGCGTCGTTACCTGAGCTTCCTTGACGGTCGCGGCGTCTCGGGCCTGGATCAAGTAGACGCGATATTGGTAGGAAACTTCCTGGCCGCGCTGCGACAGGGCGACGACGACCATCCGCCATTGTCGGCTGCCTCGGCAGCCCGCGCGGTGATCGCGGTCCGCGGCCTGCACCGGTTCGCGTACGCCGACGGCCAGGTCAGCTCCGATGTGGCACGTGAGATCAAGCCGCCAGCGCCTCCCCGCCGACTCCCCAAGGCCATCTCCATCGATGACATCGAGCGGCTGCTCGAGGCAGCGGATTTCGACAAGACGCCGCTGTCGGTGCGCGACCGGGCCTTGCTCGAGGTCTTGTACGGCACCGGTGCCCGAATCTCCGAGGCCGTAGGCCTGGATGTTGATGACATCGACGTGGCGGGACGGACGGTGCTGCTTCGCGGCAAGGGCGGCAAGCAACGGCTGGTGCCGCTTGGGACGTTCGCTGCGAAGGCGCTGACGGCCTACCTGGTGCGGGTCAGACCTGACCTGGTTCGGCAAGGCCACGGCACCCCGAAGGTCTTTCTGAATTCGCGCGGCGGACCGCTGTCTCGGCAGAGTGCGTGGGCGGCGTTGCGGACGGCAGCGGACAAGGCCGGCTTGACGACTGATATCTCACCGCACACCCTGCGGCACTCGTTTGCCACTCACCTGATGGAGGGTGGCGCCGATGTCCGCGTGGTACAGGAATTGCTCGGGCACGCATCGGTGACTACGACGCAGATCTACACATTGGTGACCGTCGACCAGCTACGTGAGGTTTACGCGACCGCGCACCCACGTGCCCGCAGATAACATCTGCGACCCTCCGAGCCGAAGCTGCCGCCACCCTGAATCGGTGGGGTAACCTCGCCGTCGGGTCAGGCACGCACAGCCGAGGAGCGCATTCTCTCAATGACGACGTCCAACACGTCCGGGTTTCCGCCGGCTGACGAGGCCCCGCCCGACCTGTCCTCACCGGATATATCGGCCAATATGGACATGCCAACCCCTTCAGCACCGTCGACTGCAGACCCGAAATCACCTGATCCAGCCCGTGCGCGCGAACATCGGCCGTTGATCCAACCGTCGCCGATCGATCAGCACGGCCCGGCCCGCGTAATCGCGTTGTGCAACCAGAAGGGTGGCGTCGGCAAGACCACCTCGACGATCAACCTGGGCGCCGCGCTCACCGAGTTCGGCCGGCGGGTGCTGCTCGTCGACTTCGACCCGCAGGGCGCTCTCAGCGTCGGCCTGGGAATGCAGCCACATCAGCTGGAACAGACCACCTACAACCTGTTGATGGAGCGCAACGTCACCATCGATGAGGTATTGCTCAAGACCGGCGTGCCCGGGATGGATCTGCTGCCGTCAAACATCGATCTGTCCGCCGCGGAGGTGCAGTTGGTCAACGAGGTGGCGCGGGAGCAGACCCTGGCCCGCGCACTGGCTCCGGTGCGCGACGATTACGACTTCGTGCTCATCGACTGTCAGCCATCGCTCGGCCTGCTGACCGTGAACGCGCTGACCGCTGCGCACGGCGTGATCATTCCGCTGGAATGCGAGTTCTTCTCGCTGAGGGGCGTCGCGCTGCTCATCGACACCATCGACAAGGTGCAGCAACGCCTCAACCCAGAACTGCGTCTGGAAGGCATTCTGGCCACCATGTACGACGGACGGACGTTGCACGGTCGCGAAGTTTTCGGACGCGTGCTGGAAGCCTTCGGCGACAAGGTGTTCGACACCGTGATCGCCCGGACCGTTCGGTTCCCAGAGACGTCGGTGGCCGGTGAACCGATCACGACCTGGGCGCCGACTTCCAACGGGGCGACTGCCTACCGCGAACTTGCGATGGAGGTCCTCGCGCGACCGTGAGTGAGCATCGCAGCGAGCGAGGAGCGGAGCGAACGCCGCGATGAGCGCTTGCGCGAAGAGCAGGGTTGAAAATGAGTGAGCAGCGAGCGCCAGCGAGCGAGGAGCGGAGCGAACGCCGCTATGAGCGCTTGCGCGAAGAGCGTGGTATCGGGTGACTGACACTTCTGCTGATCTCGAACTTGCTGACCTGCCAGAGGAACTCGACTTTCCCGAGCGGGTCGAACCGTTGGTCAGCGACGGCAAGTTCCGGGTGCGGCTGGACAACTTCGAGGGCCCCTTCGATCTGCTGCTCGTCCTGATCGGTCGGCGGCAACTCGACGTGACCGAGGTTGCGCTGTCGCAGGTGACCGACGACTTCATCGGCTACCTCACTGCTGCCGGCGACAAGTTCGACCTGGGCCAGGCCACCGAGTTTCTGGTCGTCGCCGCGACCCTGCTCGATCTGAAGGCAGCGCGGTTGCTGCCGGCCGCCGACGTCGATGACGAAGAGGATCTCGCGCTGCTCGAAGCCCGGGACCTGTTGTTCGCGCGGCTGCTTCAGTACCGGGCCTACAAGCTTGCCGCCGCCCATCTGGCTGAGCTCGCGGCGGCCGCTGGACGGCGCTTCGGGCGTAACGCCGAATTGGAAGCGCGGTTCGCCGCACTCAGCCCGGAGTTGCAGATCGGCGTCGACGTGCACCAGTTCGCGGCCATCGCTGCGAGCGCGTTGCAACCCAAGCCGGTGCCGGTCGTCGGGGTCGAGCACCTGCACACTTCGCGGGTCAGTGTTCGCGAACACATGGCAGTCATGCGGCAGCGATTGACTCGGACCGGCTCAGCCACGTTCCGTTCGCTGATCGCCGAATGCACGTCCACCCTTGAAGTGGTCGCACGGTTCCTCGGCCTGCTCGAGTTGTATCGCGACGGCGATGTCGCCTTCGATCAGGCAGAAGCTCTCTCCGAGCTGCGAGTCCGGTGGATCCGGGACGACACCGGGGGCGAACCCGACCGTCCTGATGAACCTGACGACGATGATGGCACCGACCCGGACGAGGAGTACGGCTGATGACTGAACCGGAGACTCTGGCTGAGCAGGACGCGGTCACTGATCCGCCCGGCCAGCCGGAGGCGGCCTCGGACCCATCCTTCGTGCCGGAGGCGAACGAGGAGCTCGACGCTCGCGCCACCTCGACTGCTGCCATCGACCTGTCCGAGCCGGTAGCGTTGCGCGGAGCGCTCGAGGCGCTCCTTTTCGTCGCCGACGGCCCGTTGGAGCTCGCCCAGCTCGCCGCGGCGGTCCAGCGTCCGGTGGACCAGGTGGCCGAAGGTTTGGCCGCCATCACAGCCGACCTTGATGAGCGCGGCACCGGCTGGCAGCTCCGTCCGGCGGCAACCGGATTCCGGCTCTACACCAGGGATGTGTACGCGCCGGTGATCGAGTCGTTCCTGCTCGAGGGGCAGCGCAGCCGGTTGAGCCAGGCGGCGCTGGAGACGCTGGCGGTGATCGCCTACCGCCAGCCGGTGACTCGGGCTCGGGTGTCGGCAATCCGAGGCGTGAACGTCGACGGGGTGGTGCGGACGCTGCTGGCGCGCAGCCTCATCACCGAGGTGGGCGTGGATCCCGATACCGGTGGCGGCCTGTACCGAACCACCGACGGGTTCCTGGAGAAGATGGGCATCGCATCGGTGGAGGAGCTGCCGTCGCTGGCTCCGTTGCTGCCCGAACTGGACACTCTGGATTCTGACGAGCTGTGACGTCAGACGAGTTCTCACCTTCGGGGCAGCCTCCTGCGCAGAGTTCGGAGCCTGCGCGGCTGCAGAAGGTACTGGCCAGCGCCGGCGTGGGATCCCGTCGTGCCTGTGAGCAGCTGATCGCTGAGGGCCGCGTCACGATAGATGGCATCGGAGTGGCCGAGCTCGGCACCCGTGTCGATCCGGCGACGTCGGTGGTCCGGGTGGACGGTCAGCGCATCAACCTCAGAGCTGACCTGGTCTACCTCGTAATGAACAAGCCGCGCGGTGTGGTCACGGCGATGTCGGATCCGCACGGCCGCCCCAACGTGGGCGACTTCGTCCGGGATCGCGCCGAGCGGCTGTTTCATGTCGGGCGGCTGGACGCCGAAACCGAGGGCCTGCTGATCCTCACCAATGACGGTGACTTCGCCCACCGGCTGGCCCATCCATCACACGGCGTGGTGAAGACATATGTAGCCGAGGTTCCCGGCCCGGTCGACGGGAAGTTGCGGCGGCGGCTGCTTGCCGGCGTACAACTCGAGGACGGACCGGTGACGGTCGATGAGTTCCGGGTGCTTGACTCCTCGGCCGGCCGAGCCCTGGTCGAGGTCTCGCTGCACGAGGGACGCAACCACATCGTCCGCAGACTGCTCGACGAGGTCGGTCACCCGGTTCGTAAACTGGTTCGGGTGGCCATCGGCCCAGTACGGCTGGGCGATCAACGGTCAGGCACGGTGCGCGCGCTGACCACAAACGAACTCAGCGAGCTATACCGGGAAGTGGGACTCTGACGTGGCGGTAAGGGCAATCCGCGGTGCAATCCAAATTCAGACGAACGAGCGCGAAGCCGTCCTGGATGGTGCCAGCGAACTCGTCATCGAGATGATGCGGCGCAACGAGATCAGCTCCGAGGACCTGATCTCGATCCTGTTCACTGCCACGCCGGACCTCACTGCCGAGTTCCCTGCCTACGCCGCACGGCAACTCGGGCTGACTGACGTGCCGCTGATGTGTGCCTGCGAGATCGCCGTACCGGGAGCGCTGCCGAGAACCCTGCGCCTGTTGGCGCACGTCGACACCGGTAAGGCACGCGCCGACATTCGACACGTCTATCTGCGCGGCGCGGCGGCTTTGCGCACAGATCTGCCACAGTAAGCCTGCAGTAGGCCTGCAGTAGGCCGGCCGCCTCGGTCGGCGGCGGAGCGACCTGGTTGGCGCGAACGAGGGCCAAGACCCCGTACCCTGGACAGTCGTGGGTATTAGAGACAGCGAGGCGTCCGTCCGGTCGGCCGACACGGAGACCACCTTCGCAGGAGTTGTCGCCCTCGACGGCCCGTCCGGTACCGGTAAGTCGACGGTTGCCCGGCGGCTGGCGCGGCGCCTGCACGCCCACTATCTGGACACCGGAGCGATGTACCGCGCCGCGACCGTGGCAGTCCTAGACGCCGGTGTCGACCCGTCCGATGCGGGGGCCGTGGCCCGGGTTGTGGCCGGCATCGATCTGCAGGTCAGCACCGACCCGGCCGCGGAGAGCACCAGGCTGAACGGTAGGCCCGTGGACCAGGAGATCCGAAGCAACGCCACCACGCAGGCGGTGAGCGCCGTCTCGGCCATCCCAGAGGTGCGCAACCAGCTCGTCGCCCAGCAGCGTGCCCTGATCGCCGCCGGTCCGATCGTCGCCGAGGGACGTGACATCGGCTCGGTCGTCTGGCCGCAGGCCGAGCTCAAGGTCTACCTGACCGCTCGCGCCGAGGTACGTGCGCAGCGGCGAGCCGGCGAACTCGGCAGTGCGCAGGTCGCCGAGATCGCAGCCGACATCAGCCGGCGGGACTCCTTCGACTCCTCACGTGCCGTCAGCCCGCTGCGCCGCACTGACGACGCGATCGAGGTCGACACATCCGACCTCACGATCGACCAGGTCGTCGACACCCTCGTCGGACTCGCGATCACCACCTCGCTGCCCTACCCGGAAGGCTGAGGATGGCTGAGATCGAGCGCTCGCAGCGGGTGCGGGCGCGGCCCGGTCGGCAACAGGCCGACGCCGCTTTCGCTGCGGTTCGCCGCTATGGCCCCACCATGGCCGAACGGGTCGAAGGTTCGTCCCGGTTGGACAGCCGGCAGCGTTGGGCTCGCGGGCTGTGCCGCGCGATGGGACGGATCGAGATCGCCGGACTGGAGCACATTCCGTCCACCGGCCCGGTGTTGCTTGCGGTCAACCATCAATCGTTCATGGACGGCGCCCTTCTGATCGGCTTCGTAGGGCGGGTCGTCTCGTGCGTCGTGAAACTGGAGGCCTTCATCCCGGTCGGCGGACGCGTGGGACGAGTGCTCGTCGAGGGCGCCCAGATCCCGGTGCTGCGAGGTGAGGTCGATCCAGCGCCCGTCCGGCTCAGCCTTGACATCCTCCGGGCCGGCGGCGTCCTCGGCGTCTTCCCGGAGGGCAGTCGCGGTGACGGACAGGTCCGCCTCATTCGACCGGGTGTCGGCTACTTCGCGCTCAAGACCGGAGCAACCGTCGTCCCGGTGGCCATCCACGGCTCGGCGGCCGTGACCCACCGTGCCGGTGTACGCCGGCCCACGGTTCGAATGGTCGTCGGCGAACCGATGGCCTTCGACCGCATGACCGAGCTTCCGTTGCCCAGAGCCCAATGGCGCGCGACGGCCGAGACGATCCGGGTCGCGTTGGCCGATCTGGTGGCCGACAGTGCCACGCGGCACAGCGCCCGCGAAGCCGCATGACCACGAGCAGAGGTACGAGTAATGACTGAGCAGCCACCGGCGCCCGACGCCGTCACCGCCGAGGCCGTCTCGGCCGACGCATCGGAGCCGGCTCTGTCGGTGCCCGTAGTGGCGGTCGTCGGTCGTCCCAACGTCGGCAAGTCCACCCTGGTGAACCGGATCCTCGGCCGCCGTGAAGCGGTGGTACAGGACGTCCCGGGCGTCACCCGGGATCGGATCGCCTACGACGCTTTCTGGGGCGGCCGGCAGTTCACCCTGGTCGACACCGGCGGTTGGGAACCGGACGCGACCGGTCTGCAGGCGATGGTCTCGCGGCAGGCCGAACAGGCCGTGGTGACGGCGGACCTGGTGCTGTTCGTGGTCGACTCCCGCACCGGCGCCACCGAGACCGACATGGTGGTGGCCAGGACGCTGCGCCGTGCCAACCGTCCCGTCGTGCTCGCGGTGACCAAGGTCGACGACGAGCGCGGCGAGTCCGACGCCGCCGAGCTGTGGTCACTCGGCCTCGGCGAGCCGTATCCGGTAAGCGGCTTGCACGGCCGCGGCTCGGGCGACCTGCTCGACGCCATCCTGGATCGGTTGCCGGACGCGCCGGTGGAAAAGGAAACCGAAGGTGGACCGCGCCGGGTGGCTCTGGTAGGACGGCCCAACGTCGGCAAGTCAAGCCTGCTCAACCGCCTGACCGGCGAGGAACGCTCAGTTGTCGATTCGGTCGCAGGCACCACCGTCGACCCGGTCGACAGCCTGGTCGACCTCGGCGGCGAAGTATGGCGATTCGTCGACACCGCCGGGCTGCGCCGCAAGGTGAACACGGCCTCGGGTATGGAGTACTACGCCAGCCTTCGGACCGCCAGCGCGATCGAATCCGCTGAAGTCGCGGTGGTGCTGCTGGATGCCTCCGAGGTGCTGTCCGAACAGGATCAGCGGGTCATCTCGACGGTCATCGAGTCCGGCCGCGCTCTGGTCATCGCGTTCAACAAGTGGGATCTCGTGGACGAGGACCGCAGGCTGCAACTGGAACGTGAGATCGACTGGGAATTGCAACGGGTCCAGTGGGCGCCACGGGTGAACGTGTCGGCCAAGACCGGACGGGCGGTGGAGAAGGTGTCGACCGCGTTGCGTACCTCGTTGGCGTCCTGGGATCGACGGATCCCGACCGGTCGACTGAACACCTGGCTGAACGAGCTGGTGGCAGCCACCCCGCCGCCGGGACGCGGCGGTAAGCATCCGAGGATCCTGTTCGCGACCCAGGCCGACACCAGGCCGCCTCGATTCGTACTGTTCACCACGGCATTCCTGGAGGCCGGGTACCGGCGATTCATCGAACGACGACTACGCGAGGACTTCGACTTCGAAGGTTCACCGATCGAGATCTCGGTGCGGGTCCGGGAGAAGGGGCAGCGCGCCCAGCGCTGAACGGCGGCACCCTCTATTCGGCGTCCAGGGCAGTTGCAGGCGCCCGCACGCGCCTGCACGCGCCCGCACAGTGGCAGAGCCGCTGGCCGAAACGCACACCGCCGTAGGCTAAAGTTGCCTGCGGTTCAGGCTCCGTCGAGAGGATCTGCTCGGCAAGCCTGCACGGGACGTAGCGCAGCTTGGTAGCGCACCTGACTGGGGGTCAGGGGGTCGTGGGTTCGAATCCCGCCGTCCCGACAGTGTTACCAAACACCAATATCCCGACAGACGTTTCCCAACAGCAGTTCCGCAACAGCAATATCCCGACAGACGTTTGAGCGATAAGCAATCAGCGATAGGCCGCGGGAGGGCAAGCATTTGACTTCCCAGCCGGACCTGACCGGTGCACACCAGCCCGCCGTGGTTCCGAGCAACCGGATCCTGACGATTCCGAATCTGCTGAGCATCGCCCGGCTGGCGGGCGTGCCGGTATTCCTGTGGTTGCTGCTCGGCCCGCACGCCGACGGGTGGGCGCTGTTCGTGCTGGCAGTCAGCGGGTTCACCGACTGGGCCGACGGCGTGCTGGCACGCAAGCTGAACCAGACCTCCAAGCTTGGGGCGCTGCTGGACCCCGCCGTGGACCGGCTCTACATCCTCGCGTCCCTGATTGGCTTGGTGTTGCGGCACATCATCCCGCTGTGGCTGCCGATCGTGATCGTCGGACGCGACCTGATTCTGCTGGCCACGGTGCCCGGCCTACGCAAGCGCGGACTTACCGCACTGCCGGTGCACTACCTGGGCAAAGCGGCCACCTTCAACCTGCTGTACGCATTCCCGTTTCTGCTGCTCGGTTCGCACATCGGCACGTTGTCGGAGATCGCCAAGCCGATAGCGTGGGCGTTCACCATCTGGGGCACCGCCCTCTATCTCTGGGCCGGCGGGCTGTACCTCGTGCAGTACCGGCGCATCGTCAGCTATTCGGCGGTGAGGTGAGATGGCGGTCGAACGCAGCCAGAACACCACCGACCCACGCCGCCCACCGTTGCTGTGGACGACGGCGCTGTTGGACGACCTGCTCAACAACCCGTTGGATCCGGGTTATCAGGCAGCGGCCGACCGGCACGCACCGAAGCGTGGTTGGGAGAGTTCACTGGCCTGGGTCGGTTGCCTGCTGATCGGCTTCCTGCTGGTCGTCGCCTACCAGCAGACACATCGTTCGGCGCCCGCGCGAGACGCCGCCCGCAAGGACCTGATCAGTCGGATCCAGGGACTGCAGCGCGCCGGTGGCACCATGCAGGACACCGCGAAGACCCTTGCGGCGCAGGTGGCGGCGCTACGAGACGCCCAGTTGTCCGCGGCCGGTTCGACGATGTTGCGCGACCTGGAGGTTGCTTCCGGGACGGTGGCTGTGCACGGTCCGGGCATGGTGGTGGTGTTGAACAATCCATCGACGAGCAACACGACCGACCCGAACCAGCGGCCAGGTACCACGCCTTTGCAGCAAACCCAGGTTCTGCAGGACACCGACATCCGCGGGGTGGTCAATCAGCTGTTCGCGGCCGGGGCTGAGGCCATCGCGGTGAATGGTATTCGGTTGACCGCGACCACCGCCATCAGGTTCGCCGGCGAGGCCGTACTCGTCGACTTCCAGACGATCAGCGCGCCGTACACGATCGAAGCGATCGGACCGCGCGATGCGATGCTGGTGGATTTCGCTGATTCGGCCGTCGCGCGGCGGTTGAAGACGGTGGAGTCGGTGCTGGGCATCAGCTTCAAGTTCAACGGCAAATCGGATCTGACCTTGTCATCGATTACGGTGTCCCAACCGCGCTTTGCCGCCCCCGGCACTGCCGCAGCCAGTCCGAGCCCCACCAGTACGGAGACCTCCAGATGATCGCCGCCGCCGCGCTTGTCGTGGGTGTAATCCTCGGCTTGCTGTTCCGGCCGACCGTTCCGGTGTGGCTGGAACCGTATCTGCCGATTGCGGTGGTCGCGGCGCTCGATGCGGTGTTCGGTGGCATCCGCGCTCGCCTGGATGGCATCTTCGACGCGAAGGTGTTTGTGGTGTCGTTCGTGTCCAACGTCCTGGTCGCCGGCCTGATCGTGTTCCTGGGTGACAAGTTGGGTGTCGGCGGCCAGTTGTCCACCGCGGTCGTTGTGGTGCTCGGTATCCGCATCTTCGGTAACGCCGCCGCGATCCGCCGACATCTGTTCCGGGCCTGACATGACGACCAAGAAACTCAATCGCAGCGCGACGGTGCTGATCGGAGCGTTGCTGGCGATCCTCGGTTTCGCATTGGCAGTGCAACTGCGCTCCAACGCCACCACCGACTCGTTGACCACCGCTCGCGAAGACGACCTGGTGCGCATCCTCGATGACCAGAACAGCCGGATCGATCGCTTGCAGGGCCAGATCAGTGACCTGCAGTCGGCGAAGCTGAAGCTGTCCGACAGCGGCAGCAACACTGCAGCGGCCCGTCAGGAAGCGCAGAAGCAGGCTGATGCGCTCGCAGTACTGACCGGAACGGTGCCCGCGCACGGCCCCGGTGTGCGGATCCAGATCACCGACCCGGCGGCCGCGCTCAAGGCTGAGGGGCTGCTGGATGTCGTCGAGGAGCTGCGCGGTGCAGGGGCCGAGGTCATCCAATTCGGTCCGGTCCGGGTAACCACCAGCAGCAACTTCACCGACTCCGGAACCGGCGTCGTAGTGGACGGCACCGCTGTCCAGGCACCGTACGAGGTGCTCGCGATCGGCGATCCCAAGACGATGGACACCGCTCTGAACATCCCGTCCGGTGTGGTGAGCACCGTGCGCAGTGCGGGTGGCAACGCAGTGATCACGCAAGGCGACAACATCAGCATCACTGCGATCCGTCCGGTGACCCCGCCCAAGTACGCGACTCCCACCCAGAAGTGAATGCCATGACCCGATAAGGTCCAGCCGCAGAGCGTTACTCGGCGCCGACGCGCTGCGCCGACGTCCGTCGCGATCAGATCCCAGACCGTCGAAACACTGAGGTGAGCAACGTGGCAGAGATTCCTTCCGACCTCCGGTACACCGCCGACCACGAGTGGGCCAAGCTCATCGAGGGCAACACCGTTCGGATCGGCATCACCGACTATGCGCAGAATTCGCTGGGCGACATCGTCTTCGTCTCGGTCCATGAAGTCGGCGGCGCCGTCACAGCCGGTGACACCTTCGGTGAGGTCGAGTCCACCAAGAGCGTCTCGGATTTGTACGCCCCGCTGGCCGGCACCGTGAGCGCCCGCAACGAAAAGCTCGATGACAACGCAGAGTTGGTGAACGCCGACCCGTACGGTGAAGGCTGGATCGCAGAGATCACCGTGTCCGACCCGAGCGCACTGGATTCGCTGCTCGATGCGCAGGCATACGAATCAACGATTGGTGAGTAAACCTCCACCTCGCGTTGACCCTTAGTGGCGTATCAAACTAGGCTCGCCAGGACCGGCGGGGCGGACGTGAGTTCGTTCTGCAGGCGGCGCGACCTGACGAGCTCAGCCGGGCAGGTTTCGCACACTGAGGCATCTTTAGAGAGGGCGTTCTGGGCGTGTTCTGCACGACGTGTGGCTCCGAAAACCCCGCCGACAGCAAGTTCTGTGCCCAGTGTGGAGCGCCCCTCGGTGGCGCGTCGCAACCGCCGGGCACCAGGCCGAGCGGCCCCGATTCGACGACGGTGTTCAGCACTGGCGCGCCGCCGCCCGGTACCGACACCGACGGTGAGTTCTCCACCGAGGCACATCAGCGCGAGATCGATGCGCTGACGCCGGGCTCGGCGTTGTTGGTCGTCAAGCGCGGTCCGAATGCCGGCAGTCGGTTCCTGCTCGACGAAGACGTCACCACGGCCGGCCGGCATCCCGACAGCGACATCTTTCTCGACGATGTCACCGTGTCTCGGCGGCATGTGGAGTTTCGCCGGGACGGCGCCGGCTTCGCCGTCTATGACGTGGGCAGTCTCAACGGCACGTACGTCAACCGGGAACGAATCGATTCCGCTGCGCTGTCCGGTGGCGACGAGGTCCAGATCGGAAAGTTCCGGCTGGTGTATCTGACCGCTGCCGGTGCCGCGGAGAACACCGCATGAGTGCTGTCGGTCTGCCTTCCTCCGGCGCGCTGTCGATCGGTGAAGTGCTGACCCAGCTTCGCGCTGACTTTCCGGACGTCACCATCTCAAAGATCCGGTTCCTGGAAGATCAGGGGTTGGTACAGCCTGACCGAACACCGTCCGGGTACCGCAAGTTCTCCGGCTCCGACGTGGCCCGGCTGAAATACGTGCTCAGCCAGCAACGCGATCATTACCTGCCGCTGCGGGTCATCAAGGACCAGCTCGAGGCGATCGACCGCGGCCACGGACCGGCTGGCTCGGGCGGAGTGCCGCGTCCCGCGCATATGGCCATAACCGACAACGCGCCGACCGCGGACCATTTCCGAGCCGCACCCGCCGCGCTACGCCTGACCAGGGACGAGCTGCTCAACACGGTGGGTTTGCGTGCCCCGCAGCTGGCGGAGCTCGAGCAGTTCGGCCTCATCACGCCACGCGCCGGTGGCTTCTACGACGACGATGCGCTGACCATCGCCCAGGTAGTCGCCGACATGAGCAGGTACGGGATCGAGGGCCGTCACTTGCGCGGTTTCAAGACCGCTGCCGACCGCGAAGTGGGGCTGTTCGGTCAGGTGGCCGGTCCGCTGGCCAAACAGCGCAGCAGCGACGGCCGGGCGCGCGCAGAGGAAGCCGTTCGCGACCTGGCCGCCCTTTCTGTCCGGCTGCATGCAGCTCTGGTTCAGATTGGTTTGCGCGACATCGTCGGCTGATCGATCCAGACGCTAGTCTCGATAGTGCACGCCAGTCGTGAACGCAGGGGAGGTCGGTGTGATGACGTTGCATCCGCTGCAAGTCGTGGGAGTACGAGTAGAGCTGCCCGCCAACCAACCCGTCGTGTTGCTCAAGGAGTCGGACGGGGTGCGTTACCTGCCGATCTGGGTCGGTGCCGTCGAGGCGTCCGCAATCGCCTTCGAACAGCAGGGCGTTCAGACCCCCCGGCCGATGACGCACGATCTGCTGCGCGATGTCATCGGCGCGCTCGGAGCGGAGCTGACGCAGGTGACGATCACCGAATTGCGCGACGACGTGTTCTACGCCGAGTTGCAGTTCGGCGACGGCACCACGGTCAGCGCCCGTCCGTCGGACGCGATTGCCCTCGCGTTGCGGACCGGGACGCCGATCGTCGGGGACGAGGCGGTCCTCGAGGCCGCGGGCATCTCGATCCCGGACGAGGAAGAGGACGAGGTCGAGCGATTCCGGGAGTTTCTCGACAACATCTCGGCTGATGATTTCGCCGGCTCCGAGGGCGACGATCCGCGCTCCGAGACGAACTGAACGGCTGATTGTCGTCTCGGAAAATCCTAAACCTTAGGTTGAGGGTTACTTTTTTCGGCGACACGCCGCGACCTGCGTTGACCGGCCTCGGTCCAGCGGCATACCGTCGGTCGTAATTCCCACCGTGCAATTCACTTCGGCGGGGACGAGGGTGCCCGACGGTGCCGAAGAGGAGAGCGACGTGGCAGACGAGACACCGCAACAGGGCGCGCTCTTCGCTCAACCGACCCTGGGCAGCGATGCCTCGGTCGGCTACCGCGGGCCGACGGCCTGCTCGGCGGCTGGCATCACCTATCGGCAGCTGGATTACTGGGCCCGAACCGAGCTGGTTGCGCCCTCGGTGCGCTCAGCTGCTGGTTCCGGAAGCCAGCGGCTGTATTCGTTCAAGGACATTCTGGTGCTCAAGGTGGTCAAGCGACTGCTCGACACCGGTATCTCGCTGCAGAACATCCGAGTGGCCGTCGAGCATCTGCGCGAACGTGGTGTCGACGATCTTGCCCACATCACGCTGCTGTCCGACGGAACTACGGTGTACGAGTGCACCTCGTCGGAGGAGGTCGTGGACCTGCTTCGCGGTGGCCAGGGCGTCTTCGGTATCGCGGTGTCCGGTGCGCTGCGCGAATTGGCCGGGTCGCTGGCTTCGCTGCCCTCCGAGCGAACCGACGGCGAAGTGATCGAAGCGACCTCCACGGACGAGTTGTCCCAGCGCCGGCAACGGCGTACCGCCATCGGCTGACCGCGCGCGGGCATCGTCGCGACGCGCCGCCGGTAGCCGGGACGGCGCTGTCGGACTGGTATCGTTGCGGCTACCGCAACACGCGCACGGGAGAGTTCGTCCAGTCGGCAGCAAGCCGGATCGGGCGGCGCCGAAGGGGCAATTTCCCCGACAACCTCTCAGGCTGAAGGACCGTGCGTGCAGGTAGCTCTGAAGGGTTGATGCCCGACAGAGGGGGTGTGACCGGGCCCAGCCCCGGTCATGGATACCGCCCGTCCTCTTGTGGAGCTATCGAATGAGCGACTTCGACGTACCTGTCCTCGCGCCCTTCTCCAGCCGACACATCGGCGTGTCAGACGCCGCCGATGTCGAGGTGATGCTGAAGGCGCTCGGCTATTCGAGCATGGCCGAACTGATCACCGCGGCGATCCCCGAATCCATCCGCAGCGCCACCGAGTTGGCGCTGCCCGCCGCCCTCAGCGAGCCAGAGGTCGCCGCAGAGTTGCGGGCCTTGGCGGACAAGAACGCGGTGCGTGCCTCGATGATCGGGCTCGGCTACTACGGAACCGTCACGCCGCCGGTGATCCGCCGCAACGTGCTGGAAAATCCCGCCTGGTACACCGCGTACACGCCGTACCAGCCTGAGATCAGCCAGGGACGGCTCGAGGCGCTGCTGAATTTCCAGACCATGGTCGGCGACCTGACCGGGTTGCCGACGGCAGGCGCATCGCTGCTCGACGAGGGCACCGCCGCCGCCGAGGCGATGGCTCTGGCGCACCGCACGGCGCCGGCGGCGAAAAAGGGTGCATCGACGTTCCTCATCGACTCCGATGCGTTCCCGCAGACGGTCGATGTGGTGACCACCCGCGCTCACGCGCTCGGCCTCGAAGTGCTGGTAGCCGAGCTTGCGGACGGCCTGCCCGCCGGCGATTTCTTCGGTGTTCTGCTCCAGTACCCCGGTGCGTCCGGGGCTGTGCGAGACCTCCGTCCGGTCATCGATGCTGCGCACGAGGCAGGCGCGGTCGTCGCGGTCGCGGCCGACCTGCTGGCACTCACTGTCCTGACGCCGCCCGGTGAGCTCGGGGCCGACATCGCCGTCGGAACCTCGCAGCGGCTCGGGGTGCCGCTGGGTTTCGGGGGGCCGCACGCCGGTTACCTGGCCATCCGGGCCGGCCTCGAACGGCAACTGCCCGGACGTCTGGTGGGGGTCTCGGTCGACGCCGACGGCCGGCCCGCCTACCGGCTGGCGCTACAGACCCGCGAGCAGCACATCAGGCGCGAGAAGGCGACCTCCAACATCTGTACCGCGCAGGTGTTGTTGGCCGTGATCGCCTCGATGTATGCGGTCTATCACGGCCCGGCCGGGCTGCGCGCGATCGCCTCGAACGTGCACGCCAGAGCAACCCGACTTGCCGCTGCACTGCGCGCCGGCGGCATCGAGGTCCGCACCGACCAGTTCTTCGACACGATCGTCGCTCGGGTGCCCGAGCGCGCCGCGCAGATCCTTGCGGAGGCCGACGCTCGTGGCGTCAACCTTCGTCTGATCGACGCCGACCGGGTCGGGATCGCCGTTGATGAGGCAACCACCGAAGGCAATCTCAGCGATGTGCTCCAGGCGTTCGACCTGACCGGCGAGCTGCCTGCCTCGGCGCCCAGTGCCATTCCGGCCACGCTGGCCCGTACCTCTGACTACCTGACCCATCCGGTCTTCAACACCCATCGGTCCGAGACGTCGATGCTTCGCTATCTGCGTCGGCTCGCCGACCGCGATTACGCGTTGGACCGCGGCATGATCCCGCTCGGGTCCTGCACCATGAAGCTGAACGCCACCACTGAGATGGAGCCGGTGACCAATCCGGGCTTCGCGAACATCCACCCGTTCGCACCGGAGGGGCAGTTCGACGGCTATGCCGAGCTGATTGCCGATCTGCAGCGCTGGCTGTGCGAGATCACCGGCTACGACGCGGTGTCGTTGCAGCCCAACGCGGGTGCCCAGGGTGAGTTCGCAGGCCTGTTGGCGATTCACAACTACCACCGAAGCCGTGGCGACGATCAGCGCAACGTGTGCCTGATTCCGTCCAGTGCGCATGGCACGAACGCCGCGTCGGCGGTGCTGGCCGGCATGAAGGTCGTGGTGGTGGCGACCAGCGGTGACGAGGGTGAGGTGGATATGGCCGATCTGAAGGCTAAGGTCGCCGATCACGCCGACAACCTCGCGGCCATCATGGTCACCTACCCGTCCACCCATGGCGTGTTCGAGGACCACATCGGTGAGGTGTGCGCGCTGGTGCACGAGGCCGGCGGCCAGGTCTACGTCGACGGGGCCAACCTCAACGCGATGGTCGGCTTGGCCCGTCCGGGCAAGTTCGGCGCCGATGTCAGCCACCTGAACCTGCACAAGACGTTCTGTATCCCGCATGGCGGCGGTGGGCCAGGCGTGGGGCCAATCGGGGTGCGCGCCCACCTGGCGCCGTTCCTGCCCAACCATCCCCTTCAGCCCACTGCCGGGCCGGCCACCGGGTCGGGCGCCATTTCGGCCGCGCCGTGGGGTTCGGCGTCGATCCTGCCCATCACCTGGGCCTACATCCGGCTGATGGGTCCGGACGGTCTGCTGGCCGCGACCTCGACGGCGATCCTGTCCGCGAACTACATTGCTGCCCGGCTCAACGAGCACTACCCGGTCCTCTACACAGGCAAGCGTGGCCTGGTCGCGCACGAATGCATCCTTGATCTGCGCGGCATCACCAAGGCGAGCGGCGTGACGGTCGACGACGTCGCCAAGCGATTGATCGACTACGGCTTCCATGCGCCGACGATGTCGTTTCCGGTAGCCGGGACGTTGATGGTCGAGCCCACCGAAAGTGAGGACCTGGTCGAGATCGACCGCTTCATCGACGCGATGATCGCCATCAAGGGCGAGATCGACCGGGTCGAGGCGGGGGACTGGCCAGCCGGGGACAACCCGTTGCGCAACAGCCCGCACACCGCGCGGTCGGTGGTCGGCGACTGGGACCACCCGTACAGCCGGGAGCTGGCCGTGTACCCATCCGGGGTGGACCCCGCGTCAAAGTATTGGACGCCGGTGCGGCGGATCGACGGCGCGTTCGGCGACCGGAATCTGGTGTGTTCGTGCCCGCCGCTCGAGGACTACGCCTGACCTGCGAGGCACACCCTGGTAGAGCCGTGACATGGCTTCAGCCGCCCGATTCTCTTTCTGAGGCCGGGCGGCCGAAGTTGTACGGGTGACCGAAGTCGTGAGCGAGACCGAAGTCCGAGGGGTAAGGGTCAGGCCACGCGGTGGAAGGCTGCGGCGGTCAAGTCGGCGCGACGTGCCTGCACGCAGTTGCCGTCCGGCAGGATCTCGCCGCTGTCCTCGAAGAGCACCACGCCGTTGCACAACAGGCTCCAGCCCTGCTCCGGGTGGCAGGCGACCACATGTGCGGCGTCGCGATCCGGTCCATTTGCGTCAGGGCAGTGCGGCTCGTGGATACACACCGCATGGCTTGAATGGTGCGGCGCGGTGGCCTCGTCGGTGTACTGGGTGCTCATTCCGGTTCCTTCAGTGGAGATGCTTCGTGCTCTGGGGTGTGCTCTGTCACATGCCATGTTCGTCCATTCCGAGAGCGATTACAGCCTCCGAGCCGTATTCGTTGTCGGTCGCAACCAATTCGCAATCTTTATTTAGACTTTACACCTGGAATTGTCACTCTGCGCGACTGTGAGATCCGGACCGCTATACAGAGCGTGATCGATCATGTTCGGCCCGCCTGCTCCTGCGCTGCATGCAGGCTCGAGTCCCGAGGCACCCAGTCGGCGAGCAACGCCGTGAAACCGGCGTGGCTGGCCGCCGTGATCACGTCAGGATCGTCATCAACGAACAGGGTGATGTCGCTGTCGGGCCTGGCCTCGAGTTCCCGCAACGCCTCGACCTTCATGATCCGCGCCGCTCGGTAGTCGCCGTTGCTGCGCATGATGAGCGAACCGGTCGGCAACTCATGGCCGGCCAGCCAGTCGCGGGTCACGCTTCGCAGCCAGTCCGGACGCCCCGTCAGCCAGACGATGTCGTGATGTGTCGAGATCAGCTGTTGAACCAGTTCGATGCCCTGAGCCAGTGGACCGTCGGATGCGGCATGGGCGAAGAAGGCCGACCAGTCCTTGGGGCGCCGCTGCAGGTAACCGATCCGGTGCCGGACATCGGCAACCACTCCGTCGATGTCGAAGACCGCGATGCTCACTTCGACCAGCCTACGGCGCGACCGTTAATCGGCCACGGCCGGCGCAGGTAGACTCTTGCAAACGTGGCGTTTCTCAACGGCATCAAGCCGTCCTACGACCTGACCTATGACGACGTGTTCATGGTCCCGCGATCCTCCGAGGTCGCGTCGCGTTTCGATGTCGACCTGAGCACCTCGGACGGCAGCGGAGCAACGATTCCGCTGGTGGTAGCGAACATGACCGCCGTCGCCGGTCGTCGGATGGCAGAGACGGTTGCGCGCCGTGGTGGGCTGACCATCCTTCCGCAGGACATCCCGGCCGATGTCGTTGCCGACGTGGTCGACTGGGTGAAGGCCCGCGACCTGGTACACGACACGCCCCTGACTCTCGCACCGACCGATACCGTCTCGGACGCGATGGCGCTGCTGCACAAGCGCGCGCATGGTGCGGTCGTCGTGGTTGAGGCCGGTCGTCCGGTCGGCGTGGTGACTGAACGGGACTGTGCAGGTGCTGATCGGTTCGCTCGTCTCGACCAGGTGATGTCAGCTCGATTGGTGACCTTGCCGGCCAAGATCGGTGCGCGGCAGGCGTTCGACCTACTTGCCGAGGGGCACCATCGGCTGGCTCCGGTCGTCGACGACGATGGCAAGCTGGTCGGATTGCTGACCCGTACCGCGGCATTGCGCGCAACCCTCTACGACCCGGCGGTGGACGCACGCGGCCGGCTGCGGATCGGCGCCGCGGTCGGCGTAAACGGCGACGTGCGCGGCAAGGCGGAGGCGTTGCTGGCGACCGGCATCGACCTGCTGGTCATCGACACCGCACATGGTCATCAGCGCCGCATGATCGAGGCGCTCCGTGCTGTTCGTGACCTCGGCCCGACCGTTCCGGTGGTTGCCGGCAACGTCGTGTCGGCCGACGGCACCCTGGACCTCATCGAGGCCGGCGCCGACATCGTCAAGGTCGGTGTGGGGCCTGGCGCGATGTGCACGACCCGGATGATGACCGGAGTAGGGCGGCCACAGTTCTCGGCGGTGCTCGAATGTGCCGCGGTAGCCGCCCAGCACGGCAAGCATGTCTGGGCCGACGGCGGCGTGCGCCACCCCCGCGACGTCGCACTTGCGCTGGCGGCCGGAGCGTCGTCGGTGATGATCGGATCCTGGTTTGCCGGGACCTATGAATCGCCGGGCGACCTGCACATCACCCCGGACGGACGGGCCTACAAGGACAGCTTCGGAATGGCGTCCGCTCGGGCGGTTGCCAACCGGACGAGTAGCGAAACGGCCTTTGATCGGGCTCGCAAAGCGCTGTTCGAGGAAGGCATCTCCTCAGGTCGGATGTTCCTGGACGAAGATCGGCCGGGGGTCGAGGACCTGATCGACGGCATCGTCGCAGGCGTCCGGTCGTCGTTCACCTATGCCGGGGCGCGCACTATCGCTGAATTCGCCGACCGTGCGCTGATCGGCGTTCAGAGCGCGGCCGGATACGCCGAGGGTCGTCCGTTGCAGACGGGCTGGTGAGATGCGCCCGTCCGCTGTGATGGCGCGAAACGGGTCGAGTTCGCTGCCGAATTGACGCCCGATCGAATCAGCATCATTATGAACATGTGAACAAACGTTCAGAGGTTGCCTTGTCGGCTGAGGTCGGCTCGTTGCCGGCGGCGACCTCGATCGAGGACGCCGCCGATGTGTTCGGACTGCTGTCCGACCCGGGCCGACTACGCCTGCTGGCTGCGCTTCGGGACGGCGAGTCCAATGTGGGCAGGCTCGCCGAACTCGCCGGGATGAGCGAGTCTGCGACCTCGCATGCGTTGCGTCTGCTGCGTGCGCACCAAGTCGTCGCGGTGCGACGGGAAGGCCGGATGGCCTTTTATCGCCTGGCCGACAGTCACGTCGCAGTGCTGCTGGATACCGCGCTTGCGCACGCCGAGCACTCAGATCTTGAGCATCCCGAGCGGGACGGCAGAACATGAATGAGCACGCCGGTCATGAGCATGCGCGGGTGACGCCCGAGTCCGACCGCCGCTGGCTGCTGGCCTCGCTCAGCGTCATTGTCGCCTTCATGCTCGCCGAGGTAACCGTCGGTCTGATGGCAAGTTCGCTGGCGCTGATCGCCGATGCCGGGCACATGGTGACCGACGCCGCCGCGCTCGCGCTGGCAGTCGTAGCATCGCGGATCTCGCAGCGCCCAGCGGCTGGTTCGTATACCTACGGCTTCACCCGGATCGATGCGGTGTCCGCGCAGGCCAACGGAATCACGCTGCTGTTGCTGGCTGCCTGGTTCACGTTCGAGGCGATCCGCCGGCTGATCGAGCCACCCGCGGTGCACGGCGGTCTGGTCACCGCCGTAGCGGTGGTGGGCATCGTGGTCAACGTGGTCGCAGTTCTGCTGGCCGGCCGCGCGAACCGATCCAGCCTCAACGTCCGGGGTGCGCTTGCCCACATCGTCAACGATCTGTGGGCGTTCGTCGCTACCGCGGTGGCCGGTCTGGTGATCGTCCTGACCGGCTGGCAGCGCGCGGACGCGCTCGCCTCACTGGTGGTCGCCGGCTTGATGGTGTACTCGGGGATCGGGCTGGTTCGGGCCTCCGGACGGGTCTTTCTGGAAGCTGCCCCGGTCGGCGTCGATCCGGATCAACTCGGTAAGCAGCTGGCAGCTATCACCGGTGTCGCAGAGATCCACGATCTGCACGTCTGGGATCTCGGAGTAAGCGAGCCCGCGTTGTCGGCGCATGTCGTCGTGCGTCCGGGTTTCGATTGCCACCAGGTCGCAGACCAGGTGCGGCAGAGCCTGCTCGTAGGGCAACGAATCTCACACGCCACTCTTCAGGCTGACCATCGGCAGCCGGGTTTCAGCTCACCGGATGATGACTGCTCGCTCAGCCATGGACCGGGCTACGTGGCCACTTCGGACAGCGCCACCCTTACCGACGAGTCGTCGTAGGCGCGCCAGAGGGCCGCGTACGGTCCGTCTGCGCGTAGCAGGGTCCGGTGGTCGCCGTCTTCCACGATTCGCCCCTCGGCCATCACCAATACCCGATCGGCGCGCGCCGCGGTGGTGAGTCGGTGCGCGACGACGACGGTGGTGCGGTGCCGGCTGAGTCGATCGGTCGCCTCGGTCACAACAGCCTCGCTCGCGAGGTCGAGCGCCGCGGTCGCCTCGTCGAGCAGCAGGATGTCCGGGTCGACCAGTTCGGCGCGGGCCAGCGCGATGAGCTGTCGCTGCCCAGCGGACAGGTTCCGGCCGCGTTCGCCGACCTGGTGCAGATAGCCGTTGTGCAGGGTGGCGATCATGTCGTGCGCCCCGACGGCGCGCGCGGCCGCTTCCACCTCGGCGTCGCCGGCCTGCGGACGTCCGTAGGCGATCGCATCCCGAACCGTGCCTGCCGACAGGTATGGCTCTTGCGGGACATAGCCGAGTCGCTGGCGGTACCCGGCGAGACTTACCTCGCGCAGGTCATGGCCATCCACCTTCACGGCACCGGCCGTCGGGTCGTAGAACCTCGCGATGAGCTTGACCACCGTCGACTTGCCGGCGCCGGTCTCACCGACCAACGCGACCGACTGCCCGGACGGAATTGTGGTCGAGACGTCGCGCAGTGCGGGGCGCTCGGCGCCGGCGTAGCTGAACTCGACTCCGGCCAAGGCGATCTCGCCCTGCAGCGCTCCGATCTCGAGGGCGCTGGCGATCTGCGGCGTGCTTGGGGTGGTACGCAGCAACTCCGACAGCCGGGACAGTCCGACCGAGGCCTGCTGGTATCCGTCGAAGACCTGCGACAGCTGCTGTACCGGGGAGAAGAAGGCGTCCAGGTAAAGGAAGAAAGCGATCAGCGCGCCGGGGGTGAGCGTGCCGTGTGCCAGCCGATGCGCGCCGAAGGCCAGTACCAGCGCGCCTGAGATGTCTGCCAGCAGCTGCACGAACGGGAAGTACGCCGAGATGTAGGTCTGGGCGCGCATCCTCGAGGTGCGGTATTCACTCGCCGCGCCGAGGAACGTTGTGGTGTTGTGCTTTTCACGGCTGAAAGCCTGCGCCACCCGGACGCCGGCGACGTTCTCCTGGAATTGGGCGTTGACCGTACTGACCCGTTCCCGCGCCTCGACGTAGGCCGGAACAGCCAGCCGCCGGAACAGCAGGGTTGCCGCGATCAGGATCGGTAGCACCGCTACCAGCACGAGTGCCAACTGGGCATCGAGCAGCAGCAAGGCGATCAGCACACCGACCAGCGTCAGCAGGCTGATCAGGACGCTCGCCAGCCCGGTCTGCAGAAAGTTCGAGAGCGCATCGACATCGGTGGTCATCCTGGTCATGATTCGACCGCCGAGTTCGCGTTCGTAATAGTCCAACCCGAGTCGCTGCAGGTGCGCAAACGCCTTCACTCGCAGCGTGTACAGCAACCGCTCGCCGGTGCGTCCGGTGAGCCGTTGACCGCCGGCGCTGACGCCCCAGTCGACGAGCAGGACGATCAGTGCGACGCCTGACAGACCGACCAACAAGCCGAAGTGATGGCCGACCACCCCGCGGTCGATGCCGGTTCGGATCAGGGCCGGCAACACCAGTTGCAGCAGCGCGTCGAGGCCGATCAGTCCGATACCGACGGTGAAAACTCTCCGGAGCGGGTGGAGCAGCCGACGCAGCGTGAACTGCGGGTCGGCGCCCTGAGCCGCCTTCTCGCTCACCGCAGGTTCATCGGTTGCCGCTGGCAGCGCTTCGACCTGCGCGATGAGCTCGGCAGTGGCGGGGACAGCGTCGAAGACGCTGCCGCCGCCGGTGAACCCGCCGCCGGAGCGTCCCATGCCGCCGCCGGAGCGTCCCATGCCGCCGACCCGCGACGCCGCCGTTGCGCTGACATTGCCGGTGCTGATGCCATTGCCAACGCCATGGCCAAGCAAGGCCGCGTCGTTGTCGGGCAGGTCCTGGTAAGGCCACAACGCCGGCGTGACGCCCTCCACTTGGGTGTCGCAATCCACAGCGATGTCGCCGAGCTCGCCGGCATCGATTCCTTCGACGTCATCGCCCGGTCCGGAAAGCAGCAGCCGGAACAACGGCGACCGCTCGTGCAGCTCGGCGAAGGTGCCGATGTCTGCCACTCGACCGGCGTCCAGCACTGCGATCCGGTCGGCCAGCGCGAGGGTGGATCGGCGGTGCGCGATCAGCAGCGTGGTGCGGCCCTCGATCAACCGCCGCAGGGTAGTCAGGATCTCCGCCTCGACCCTCGGGTCGACGGCGCTCGTGGCATCGTCGAGCAGCATCAGGCGCGGGTCGGTGAGCAATGCACGGGCCAGCGCCACCCGCTGCCGCTGACCACCGGACAGCGTGAGCCCGCGTTCGCCGACCATCGTGTCGTAACCGTCGGGCAACTCCGTGATAAAGATGTCGGCCTCAGCTGCGGTCGCGGCCGCGATCACCTGCTCGCGGCTGGCATCCGGTCGACCGTAGGCGATATTGGCGGCAACCGTGTCGGAGAAGAGGAAGCTGTCCTCGAACACCATGCCGATGGTTGCGCGAAGATCGGCCATCCGTAAGTGGCGGACGTCGACGTCGGAGACGGTGAGGCTGCCGGCGTGCACGTCGTAGAAGCGGGGGATGAGCATGGCCAGAGTGGACTTGCCCGACCCGGCACCGCCGACGATCGCCATCGTCTCGCCGGCTTCGATGCGCAGATCCAGCCCGCGCAGCACCGGACTGGATCTGGTGTAACCGAAGTCCACGCTGGAGAAGGTGAGGCTCAACGGGCCGTCCGGAAGTGTCTGCGGCTCGGCGGGATCGGTGACTTTGGGGGAGGAGTCGATGACCTCGAGAACGCGTTCGACGCCCGCCCGGGCCTGCTGGCCGACGGTGAGCAGCGCGGTCAGTTGGCGAACCGGGCCGACGAGCTGACCGAGGTAGGTGGAGAACGCGAGGAAAGTGCCGAGCGTGATCTGGCCGTGCAGGGCCAGCCAGCCGCCGAGCAGCAGGACGCCAACCTGGCCGACCGCCGGAATCGCAGACAATGCCGAGCTGTACCTGGCCTGCAGCCGAACCACCCGCATCCGTGATGCGAACAGCCCGCGCGCTCGGGTGGACAACTCGTCCACCTCACGCTGTTCCTGCCCGAACCCCTTCACGACGCGAACCCCGGTTACGGCCGCCTCCACCTGGCCGACCAGATCACCGGCACGTTGCTGGGCTTCCCAGTTGGCCGGGAACAGGTCGCGGCGTGAGGCCAGCGCGACGAACCACAATGCGGGCGCGATGGCCAGCGCGACGAGGGTCAGCAGGGGCGACAGGAACAACATCGCGATCAGCGAGATCACGAACAGCAGCACGTTGCCGGTCAGCGCCGGGATGAAGGCGAGTAAGCCCTGGACGAGTCCGACGTCGGTAATCGAACGGCTGACCACCTGGCCGGACTGCAAGGCGTCCTGGGCGGCTCCGTCCAGGCGTTGCAGCGAGGAGAAGATGTCGGCGCGCATGTCGTACTGGACGTTGAGGGACAGCTTCCCGGCCGCGAAGCGTCGAAGAAAGGTCAGGCCGTACTGAACGAGCGCGGCAATGACCAGCAATGCCGCCCACGGCGTGACCGAAGGATGCGCGCCACCGTGACTTTGGGAGACCAGGTCTATGACGTGCTTGATGATGAGCGGGACGAGCACCGCGACCATCGCGCCGAGCAGGGAACAGGCGAACGCGGTGACGAGCGCGGTCCGATGCCGTAGGCAATAACCGATGAGTCGCCGAAACCAATGAGTACGGGGCTGTTCAGCAGGCGGCACACCGTCAATCCTATGCGGCAATCGTTAGGCAAGCGAACCATCTCGCCGAGGGCGAACGGCACCGATCGTCAGCCTCGACGCCCAGGAATCGGCTGGGTAGTGTCCCGACGTATGCGAATCTCTGTTCCATTCGCACGATTTCGGACAGTCGTCATCGGCGCGACCGCTGCCGCGCTCGTAGTCGCTGCGTTCCTGACGCCGTCGGTGGCCGCAGCGGATCCGCCCTCAGTCGCTTCGACCAACTCGGCACCCGGCACCGAGAGCAAGCCGGTCTATGACTACAGCCAAGCGATCCACGAGTCCGTGCGGGTCAAGACCGGCATGGACACCGACGGCGACGGCGCCACGGACACCATCGCCGTGGACATCATTCGACCGCATGAGGCCGCCGGGGCCGGCGGGGCGGGCCGCAAGGTGCCGGTGATCATGGACGCGTCGCCCTACTTCACCTGCTGTGGCCGCGGCAACGAGAGCCAGGTCAAGACTTACGACGCCAACGGTGTCATCGCGCAGCTGCCCTTGTACTACGACAACTACTTCGTGCCGCGCGGGTACGCCGTGCTCGGCGTTGACATCCTCGGAACGGGCCGGTCGACCGGCTGCGGAGACCTGGGTGGCAAGAATGAGATCGCCTCGATCACCGCGGTCATCGACTGGCTCAACGGCCGCAACAGCGCCACGACGTTGGACGGCAAGCCCACCGTCGCGAGCTGGAGCACCGGCGCCGTGGGCATGATCGGCAAGTCCTATGACGGCACGCTGGCCGAGGGCGTGGCCGCTACCGGTATCAAGGGATTGAAGACCATCGTCCCGCTGTCCTCGATTGATTCCTGGTACGACTACACCCGCTCCAACGGAGTGGTCTACAGCGACGACTATCCGAGTTTTCTCACCGGCTACGTGGGGCGATCCGACGGCGTCTGTGACGCCTACCGACGCAGCCTGGACGTGCAGGCAGACGATGCCACCGGCAACTACAACGCCTTCTGGGCCGAGCGCGACTACTTGAAGAACGTGTCCAAGGTAAAGGCCAGCGTGTTCGTCTCGCACGGGGTCAACGACTTGAATGTCGAGACCAGGCACTTCGCATCCTGGTGGGCAGGTCTGGTCGCCAACCATGTGCCGCGCAAGATGTGGCTGAGTCAGGAAGGGCACGTCGACGCATTCGACTACAGCCGCGCAGCCTGGGTCGACGAGCTGCACAAGTGGTTCGATTACTGGCTACTCGGCCTGAACAACCACGTGATGTCCGAACCCGCTGTCATGGTGGAACGTTCGCCGAACACCTTCGTCGCGGAGCAGAGCTGGCCTGCGGCCCCGCGGGCCAGCACAGTGTCGATCGGCGCCGGAGGCCTTGGCAGTAAAGGACGAGGGGCACTGACCGTGGGCGACAACGCCGACCTGACCGAGAAGCAGATCATCGCCAATCCGGACTCGCCAGTCGCCGGTCGGCTGATGTTCTCCTCGGCCCCACTCACGAAAGACATTCGGATATCCGGGACGCCGACAGCGACGCTGCGGATCAGCGCCAACCGAACCGATACCCCGGTCAGCGCGCGCCTGATCGACTACGGGCCGAGTCAGCGTCCGGTCGGCGAGGGCGTGCAGAACTCAGACACCACATCTTGCTGGGGATTCAGTGGTCCGGTCGACTCGGCGTGCTACCTCGACGTCGTTCACCACTTCACGTCCAGCCCGGCTTCGGTGATCAGCCGGGGCTGGCTGGATGCAGCGCATTCGACCTCCATCGCGCACCCGCAGCCGCTGGTGCCGGGCAAGTGGCGCACTGTCACGATCCCGTTGCGCGCCCAGGACGATCTGATCGCGAAGGGCCACCGCGTCGCACTCGCGATAACCCTCAGCGACAACGAGTTCACGACCCCGAACAGCACCGGCGCCGAGGTGTCTGTAGACCTCGGGCTCAGCAGCCTGAGCCTGCCGGTGGTCGGTCATCTGCAACTCACCGCGGCGCAGGCGTCGACCAGTGCACTCGGCTCAGGTCAACGCCTCGGCCTGACCGTGGCTAGTGAGGGTCGGGTCCCCGGATTCTGAAGCCGGCCGGGCGCATACAGTGCCGTTGTGAACGAGCCGGAACTCTGCCCCAACGCAGGTGAACGGCAAGGCCGGCCGTGAGCTTCACCGCGCTGGCGGTAGTCGGTGCCGCAGCGTTGATCGGACCGTTGCTCGCGCTGCGTCGGGGATGGCAGCTCCCCGTACTGCTCGGCGAACTCGCTGCCGGAATCCTGCTCGGTCGGACCGGAATCGGCTACCTGCATTCGCACGACGCCACCTTCACCATGCTCGGCGACATCGGCTTCGCCCTCGTCATGTTCGTGGCCGGAAGCCACGTGCCGGTGCGCGGTAAGCAACTGAGGCCGGCGCTGCGGATCGGAATCGTGCGTGCGGGTGTCGTCGGCGTTGTCGCGACCGGCCTGGCCGTCGTGCTGGCCGCTGCCTTCGGTACCGGCCACCCGGCGTTGTACGCAGTCGTCATGGCATCGTCCTCGGCCGCGTTGATCCTGCCGATCGTCGACTCGCTGGGACTGTCAGCAGGCCCGGTCCTGCAGTTGCTGCCGCAGGTCGCAATCGCCGACACGGTGTGCATCGTCGCCCTGCCGCTGGCGATCGATCCGAAACATGCGGCTCGGGCCGCCGCGGGTGCGGCCGCAGTCGCCGTGGTGGCGGTTGTGTCGTTCCTGGCCTATCGCGAGCTGGAACGGCGCGGGCTTCGCAAGCGGCTGCATGACGTCTCCGAGGAACGCAAGTTCGCCTTGGAATTACGGATCAATCTCGTCGTCCTGTTCGCGTTGGCCGGCCTTGCGGTCGCCACCCACATCTCGATCATGCTGGCCGGATTCGCGTTCGGACTGGCCGTCGCCGGAGTGGGCGAGCCCCGTCGGCTGGCCCGGCAGCTGTTCGCATTGACCGAGGGTTTCTTCGGCCCGCTGTTTTTCGTCTGGCTCGGCGCGTCGTTGAACCTGCGTGAACTGGGTAGCCACCCGAGGTTCGCGTTGCTCGGCATCGCACTCGGACTGGGCGCGATCCTCAGTCACGGTGTGGCGCGGTTTACCGGACAGCCGCTGTCCATCGGGCTACTGGCTGCCGCACAGCTGGGGGTGCCGGTGGCCGCAACCACCATCGGTGCCCAGACCGGCGTGCTGTCGCCCGGTGAGAGTGGTGCGCTACTGCTGGGGGCGTTGGTGACGATCGCCTTTGCCGTGGTCGGTGGCGGCCGCGCGGCATCGGAGCAGAGCCGAGCCACGGCAGAACACTCCTAGACCTGAAGGCGACCGCTGTCGCTGAACAGTGCCGCCGCGAGGTCGCCGTCCTTGTCGACTCGCTGCACCACCTGCTCAGCGGTGAGCTGACTGATGGAGGAGTCTTCGAGTTCGTCCCAACTTCGCGGTGCGGCGACCCATGGTTGGCTGCGGCCTCGTAGTGAATACGGGCAGATCGTGGTCTTGGCGGCGTTGTTCTGGCTCCAGTCGAGAAACACCTTGCCCGGACGGAGGTTCTTGGCCATCTTGGCCACCACGAGATCGCGGTGATCGGCCGCCAGTGACTCGGCCAGTCGTTTGGCGTAACCGCTGATCACCTCCGAAGACTGGCTGCCGTCGAGCGGGACGTACAGCTGCAGGCCCTTGCTGCCGCTGGACACCGGGACTGAGGGATGTCCCTCGTCATCGAGACGGTCACGGATCAGCATCGCGACCTGAGCGCATTCGGCCAGACCCGCAGGTGCGCCGGGATCGAGGTCGATGACCATCCGGTTAGGATCGTGCACCCCGCCGCGGGGCCCGACCGTCCATTGCGGAACGTGCAACTCGAGAGCGGCGAGGTTGGCTGCCCAGATGACACCTGCGGTGTTCTCCAGAATCGGGAACGTCAGCTTTTCGATGCCGCGGGAGGATCCCGGGGTCGGGAGCACAACGGTGCGCAGCCAGGACGGCGCATGGCTGGGTACATTCTTCTCGAAGAACGGCGTCGAGGCCGTGCCGTCCGGCCAGCGCAGTCGGGTAACCGGACGGTCTGCGAGATGCCGTAGCAAGATCGGCGCGATCCGCGCGTAGTAGTCGAGCACCTCGGCCTTGGTGGTACCGCTGTCGGGGTAGAGGACCTTGTCAAGTCTGCGCAGCCTCAGCTGGTGGCCGTCGACGCTGACGTGCTGATCGTCGGTGGCCTCAGGGCTCACGGTTGCCTCCGGCTCTTCGCGCGAGCGCTCATCGCGACGTTCGCTCCGCTCCTCACTCGCTGGCGCTCGTTGCGATGCTCACTCACGGCGAACCTCCTTCGGATCGAGATCGGCGCGCAGGCCGCGGTACACCGGATGCCGCAAGCGGGCGGCCTCGGTCCACCCAGTGTGTCTGACCTCGACCACGATCTGCGGATCGCACCAGATCGAGCCAAGGGTGTCGAGCCGGGAAAGCTCGCCGTCGAAAGGCGAATCCGGCCTGGTTGCGCCTGCCAGCAGGTGAGTGAGGGTCGCCGACTCGTGGCGGCCGATACCGCTGCCCGCTCGGCCGCAGAACATCAGGCGGCCGTCGCTGTCCGCAACGCCGAGCAGCAACGCGCCAATCTTGTCCGGCGACCCTGTCTCGGGCCGCCAACCTCCGACGACGCAGGCCTGGTGCTTGTTGTGCGGGGTCTTGATCCAGTCAGCGCTACGTCGTCCGGGTTGATAGACCGAGCGACGCCGCTTGGCGACCACACCTTCCAGCCCCTGTTCCTCAGTGGCAGCAAGCAGCGCGGGACCGTCGTCGTAGATGGGGGAGTGGCGCCACCGATGCTCCGGCAACTCGAGCTTGTCGAGGCTGGCACGACGTTCGGTCCAGGGCCGGCGCAGCAGGTCCACGCCGTACAGACGCAACAGATCGAAGCTCATCACGCTGACCGGCGCTGCCTCGGCTAATTCGGCGGCGCGGCTGGCCTGGTCGACGTGCATGCGTTCGCTCAGCGCCGCGAAGGAGGGCACCCCCTCTGCCAGCAGGATGATCTCGCCGTCCAGCAGCGCATCCTGCACATAGTGGCCGAGAACAGCCAGTTCCGGAAAGCTCACCGTCACGTCGCGGCCGCTGCGGGAGAACAGCCGGAACCCCGAATCGGAGACATCGGCAAGAACTCGCATGCCATCCCATTTGACCTCGTGAACCCAGTCCGCACCCACCGGTTGCGGCCCAGGGGTGGCGAGCATGGGGTGCATACCGTCATGCTGCCTTATGAAGAGTGTGTGTTGGGCGATTCGTAGCGCGCTCGCGCGGCGAGGTTGAACGGACCCAGCCGCCGGGCTGAAGGGATATAGATGCGGGCGATCTGGAAGGGCGCGGTGTCCTTCGGACTGGTGAACGTGCCGGTGCGACTGTTTGCTGCGACGGAGGAGCGCGACATCAGGTTTCATCAGGTGCACCGCACCGACGGGGGCCGGATCCGGTACAAGCGGACCTGCAGCGTGTGCGGTGAGGAGGTGTCATACGACGACATCGCCAAGGGCTATGAGACCAGCGACGGGCAGTTGGTGATTCTCACCGACGAGGACCTCGAGCAGCTGCCGGTTGCCACCGGACGCGAGATCGATGTGGTGGAGTTCGTGCCAAGTGAACAGGTCGATCCGATCCTGTTTGCCAAGAGCTACTACCTCGAGCCGGACGCACGAGCGGCCAAGCCGTACGCGTTGTTGCGGGAGGCGCTCGTCGAAACCGACCGGATGGCGGTCGTGAAGTTCGCGCTGCGCCAGAAAGAGAGCCTGGCTGTGCTGCGGGTTCGGGACAAGGCCATCCTGCTTCAAACCATGCTCTGGCCCGATGAGGTGCGTTCCGCTGACTTTGCCTCGCTGGATACCGACGTCGAGTTGCGTCCGCAGGAATTGAGGATGGCAGCTTCGCTGGTCGAAAGCATGGCTGCCGACTTCGAGCCGTCCAACTTCACCGACGATTATCGGACCGCGGTGCAGGAGTTGATCGAGGGCAAGATCGATCGCGGCGAGTCCGCCGCTGCCGAAGCACCCGACAAGCCTGCCGACACCAGCAAGAAGGGTGAGGTCATCGACCTGCTGACAGCGTTGCAGCGCAGCGTGGACCGGGCGCGGGGATCGTCCTCAGATGCAGGCGGCTCGTCCTCCGAGCCGAAGGCCACCGCGAAAAATGCTGCCGCCAAGAAGGCGCCCGCGAAAAAGGCTGCCGCAAAGAAGGCGCCGGCTAAGAAGGCACCCGCAAAGAAGACCGCGGCCAAGAAGGCAGCCGCAAAGTCTGCGTAGGACCCATTGCCCGGTTGGTATCCTGAGTTCATGCATCGCAGTGTGTGCACTTGGTGGCCGTCCGCCTAGGACGCCTCGCTGCATGCTGCCCACTCATCTGGGGCCGTCCTCGTCGGGACGGCCCCTTTTCCATGTCGCGACGAGAAAGGCCCTCTGTCACAGGAGGATTCTCGCAATGACAACCCTGACAAACCTTCAACCGGTTCGTGCGACCGGCTCGGCGAGCCTCGTACCCGCCAAGGGTCGGGTGCTCACCGGTGACCGCCCGACCGGAAAGCTTCACCTCGGGCACTACTTCGGAACCCTGGCCAACCGGGTGCGTCTGCAGCAGGCCGGTCACGAACTGATCATCGTGGTCGCCGATTACCAGGTCGTTGCAGACCGGGACCACCCCGGTGACCTGGACAGCACCGTTCACGACATGGTGCTGGACTATCTCGGCTGCGGGCTCGATCCGGCGCGGACCACGATCTTCGTGCACAGCCAGATCCCCGAGCTGAATCAGTTGATCCTGCCGTTCCTGTCCCTGGTGAGTATGGGCGAGCTGTCTCGCAACCCCACCATCAAGGACGAGATCCGGCTCGCCGATCGCGGCATGGTCAGCGGTCTGATGCTTACCTACCCGGTGCATCAGGCCGCTGACGTGCTGTTCTGCAAGTCCACCCTGGTACCGGTCGGACGTGACCAACTCCCGCATCTGGAGCTGACCCGCTCCATCGCGCGCCGGTTCAACGATCGTTACGGCGCCGTGTTCGAGCTTCCGGAGGGCATCCTGAGCCAGACACCGGTGCTGGTCGGCCTGGACGGGCAGAAAATGGGCAAGAGCCGCGGCAATGCCATCAATCTCGACGACACCGACGACCAGATCGTCGCCAAGATCCGTGCGGCGCGGACCGACGGCCAGCGGCAGATCAGCTACCAGCCGCGGCAGCGTCCAGAGGTGGCCACGCTGCTCCGGCTTGCTGCCCTGTGTCGTGACAC
Source organism: Jatrophihabitans sp. (assembly GCA_036488285.1). GTDB lineage: Bacteria > Actinomycetota > Actinomycetes > Mycobacteriales > Jatrophihabitantaceae > Jatrophihabitans_A. The sequence continues at coordinate 34,476 of DASXHV010000080.1, forward strand.
CGACCCGCATCGGGTCGCCGAGGAGATCGGTTCTCGCGGCGCGGCCGCGCTCAAGCAACTCGTGATCGAATCGGTGATCGAATTGCTCACACCGATCCGGCTCCGCAGGGCAGACTACGAGCGCGCCGACGCGCATGGAATTCTTGCGAACGGCAACTCGCGGGCACGAGAGCTGGCTGGACGGACCTTGAACGAAGTGCGGGCGGCGATGAACATGAGCTACGGATTCATTGAGACACCACTACTTGAGACACCACTACTTGAGACACCACTGCTTGAGACACCACTGCTTGAGACACCACTACTCGAGACACCATTACAGGAGCGACGATGACGGCTATTGGGACAGACACCGACCAGATCGACCAGTCGGTGATCGACGACCGGGCGGCCACCGTCGCGCGACTGTTCTACGACCGCGTCGCGGCCACGCCGACGACCGAGGCGTTCCGGTTTCCGGAAGGCGACGGGTGGGCGTCAGCAACTTGGTCGGACGTGAACGTCCGGGTACGTAGCCTCGCCGCCGGGCTGATCGATCTTGGGATCGAAGCCGAAGAGCGTGTCGCGCTCGCCTCGGCCACCCGGTACGAATGGGTGCTGGCCGACCTCGCCGTGATGTGCGCAGGTGCTGCCACGACAACGGTGTACCCGAGCACGACGGCCGCCGATGTGGCATATATCGTCGCCGATTCTGGAAGCCGGCTGGTCTTTGCCGACAACATGGAACAGGTCGACAAGCTGCGGGCGCACCGCGGCGAAATACCTGACGTCATCGCGGTGGTGCTGTTCGATGACGCCGCCTCGACCAAGTCCGACGGCGCCGAATCCACTGACGGCGGATGGGTTATCGGGCTCGAGGAACTGGCCCGCCGTGGCGATCGACTGCTGGCCGAGCAGCCGGGGGTACTGCACGATCGAGAAGCCCAGATCGGCCCGGACAGCCTGGCCACGGTCATCTACACCTCGGGAACCACCGGCAGGCCTAAGGGCGTCCGGCTGCTGCATTCGTCGTGGACCTACGAGGGCGCCACAGTGGATTCGCTGGGCACGTTGCACATCAGCGATCTGCAGCTGCTGTGGCTGCCGCTGGCCCACGTGTTCGGCAAGATCCTGCTCACTGTCGCGCTGCAGATCGGTTTCGCCACCGCGGTTGACGGCCGCATCGACAAGATCGTGGAGAATCTGGCTTCGGTGCGGCCGACCTTCATGGGCGCTGCACCCCGGATCTTCGAAAAGGCGTATGCCCGAGTGACGTCGATGGTTGCCGCCGAGGGCGGAGCCAAGGCGAAGATCTTCAGCTGGGGTATTGGCATCGGCGACCGGGTCGCGAGGGCGCGGCGCACCGGCAAGGCGATCTCTCCGCTGATCGCCGCGCAACACGCTCTGGCTGACCGCCTGGTGCTGAGCAAGGTCCGCGCCCGGTTCGGTGGCCGGTTGCGCTTCTTCATCTCCGGATCGGCACCACTCAACATCGAGATCGCCGAATGGTTCGACGCGGTCGGAATCACCATCCTGGAGGGATACGGGCTGACCGAGACCAGTGCAGCCTCGTTCTGCAATCGGCCGTCCAACTATGTGCTTGGCACGGTCGGTCGGGCATACCCCGGCACCGAGGTGAGGATCGCCGAGGACGGTGAGATTCTGCTTCGCGGGCCAGGCGTAATGCAGGGTTACCACAATCAGCCTGAAGCGACGGCCGCGACCCTGTCGCAGGAGGGCTGGTTCGCCACCGGCGACATCGGTGAGCTCGATGATCGCGGCTTCCTGCGGATCACCGACCGGAAGAAGGACCTGTTCAAGACCTCGGGCGGCAAGTACGTCGCTCCGACTGCGATCGAGTCGACGTTCAAAGGGATATGTCCGTTGGCGAGTCAGCTCGTGGTGTACGGCGCTGGCCGGAATTTCGTCAGCGCGCTGATTACGCTCGACGCCGACGCGGTGAGCGCATGGGCCGCGTCGCACGACATGTCGGGCGGCAGCTACGCCGAGGTGGTTGGCTCGGATCAGATGAACCGGACCGTCCAGGGTTACGTCGATGAATTGAACGGCCGATTGAACCGATGGGAGACCATCAAGAGATTCGTGATCCTCGACCACGACCTGACGGTGGAGGCCGGCGAACTCACCCCGAGTCTGAAGCTCAAGCGGCGATTCGTCGCCGACAAGTACGCCGAAACCCTGGACCAGATGTATTCGTAAACCCTTTACCGTCAAGGGCCATGCGAAATCGAGAAGTTCGCGACATCACACCCCCGGTCCTTCGGCCGAAAGGCCTTCGGTTCTACAGGGCTGCCAGTCGCACCCCTACCCACGCGACGGTGCCGATCAGCAGCCAGGACGTCAGGCCGAGCACCAGGGATCGGCGTCCGGTGCGGAACAGAGTCGGTAGCTGGATCCCGGTTCCGAGACCGAACAGCGCCGCCACCAACAGCACGCCCTGAACGTCCTTGGCTATCCGCAGCAGACCGGCCGGAATCAGCCCGGTGCTCGAGATGATTACCGCAGCGAGAAAGCCCGCTACGAACAACGGGATTGGGGCCGGGCGTTGGTCTGAGACCAACCCCGAGCCTCGGCGCCGCGCGGTCAGCGCGACCGTGGCCACCAGCGGAGCGAGCAGCACCACGCGGGTCAGCTTGACCACGATCGCCGTCGTCAGCGCCCCTGGATAGCGAGAGGCCGTTGCCACCGTCTGCCCGACGTCGTGCACGCTGGCCCCGACCCATGACCCGAAGGCGCTGGCGTCCAAACCGAGCGGTGCGCGCAACAGCGGCAAGATGAAGATCGCGAGGCTGCCGCACAGCGTGACCAGCGCGATCGCCACTGAGGTGTCCTCTTCGTCCCCGCCGGCAACCGGTTCCATCGCAGCGACCGCCGAGGCGCCGCAGATCGAGAAACCGGTGGCGACCAACAGGCTCCTCGCCGGCGAAACACCGAGTCGACGGCCCAGCCACCGACTACCGATGAAGGTGATCGCGACTGTCACGACCACGACGGCCAGGCCTCGGCCACCGAGGTGGACGAGTTCCGGGATAGAGAGCTGCAGCCCCAGCAGGACGACGGCCACTCGCAGCACCCGGTGACCCGCAAG